>JAHJRI010000010.1 GCA_018830885.1 bacterium
CATGTGTGAGTCGAGAGAAAAAATGGAACCCGACTAACCTGAATAAAAATTTTTGAAACCGAACTGCGAGGATGCGATGTTTTGCCTTCTCGCTTAAACAATCCCGCTTGTCTCAAAAAACACTTTTTGCAGCGGACTCATATATGGGATCATCTGATTATGTTGACGCACTTGATTGTGGAGTTGAACCAGAGCCTGACTCGCAGTATTGGGTTGCACCTTTTGTTCAATCCATTTTTGATGAAGTAATTTCGAAGTATCGTCCTGACATTGCACAAACGATAAAGCAGAATACTTCAATGATGTTGTCATAACTCAGGTGTAGAATCTTCGATACGTTCTCGGTAACATTTGAAAAATCAGTCATATTTCTTCAATTCAAATAACTGATAATTAGGGCTCTATGTATATATTAAATATTGCTCAATTGAAGCCATGTGATATTTTTCTCACTAAAGGTCCAAATAAAAAAATCCGTAAAGCCATTCAGTTAGCGACAGGTGGAAATTTTAGCCATGTAGCAATGTATTTGGGATATTCAAGCTTTATTGAAGCTGACTTATATGGGGTTCACACAGGAAATCCGCAACGGCTAAATTTTGAGGATGAGGGGGATATAATCGTAAGGAGATCGAAAAATGAACTAGATGTAAGTCGATTCGAAAAGATTTGCTTCCATGTAAAGCAACGCACCGCTGCTCCCTATTCCATACTTAACGCCATATTGAGCATCACGAAAGCTGAGGGAGCTGATGAACCGGGTAAGCATTTTTGTTCTCAATTGATTTCAGAAGGATTCAGGCAAGTAGGTATAGATGTGAATAGCACAAAAGAAACAGTTAAAATCACACCTGCCGATTTTGAATTTAGTCCTGAATTTGTTACTGTTTCTGGTGTTTTGGAAGAACTGTCAGACGAAGATGCTGCTGGCTATCTAAGTTCAATCAACAAATTTGACCTACCATCGTTTCAGCAAAATGCCACGAATACTCTGATGAAACAATTGAAGAAGATATTGGGCGAATATGGATATAATCCTGATACTGTCCATCCTCAAAATAGCATCGGGACAGAAATTAACATAATTTTATCAAAATTCCAGGTTTGAAAAACAGATATCCGACTAGATTTTGGATGAAAGTTTCATTTTTATGATGAAAATTAGCTGTTTTTGTGGTGAAAGACATAGCTGTCCATCGGAAAATAACCTGACAGGAGTAAATGGTGAAAGTCAGAAATGGTTATGCTGCTTTTTTCCACTCATACCGGTGTTGTAATCTACCCAACTTTGGAATGGATTTTACTTTGCTGAATTCGAATGGCTTTACTTCAATTTTCCTTCCGAATGGTGAATCTCTCCCCATTGCTAAATGGCACCGATCCCCATTATAATAATCAATATATTCCTTCATCAAACGTCGGAGATGATCTTCACCGAAGACAATAACGTGGTTGATAATGTCAGTCCTGGCACTTAATACGAACCTCTCAGCTATTCCATTTTGCCAGGGGCTCCTATAGGACGTTACCTTGGGCTTAATCCCGAGTTGACGTTCAAGAAAACCCTTCACTCTTGGTGAAAAAATCTTATCCCGATCCATTATTAGGTACTTTGGAACCTGATCAAATGGAAATGCATCCCTAAGTTGTTGAATTACCCAAAGGGCAGAAGGATGACTGGTTACATTGAAATGTCGAATGATCCTTCTTTTGTGATCAATAATGAAAAAGACATAAAGGATTTTAAACCCGATAGTCGGAACAACGAAGAAGTCCATTGCTGAAATTTCATTTCGGTGGTTCTTGAGAAAAGTCATCCAGGATTGCTGCTTTTTCTTGTCTGGATGGTTGGATTTGAAGCTTCTTAAATAGCGGGAAACAGTCGCTTCAGAAACATCGTTAAAACCCAGCATTAAAATTTCGGCGCCGCGACGTTTTAAGTGGGTAAACTGATTCCTCGGCTGGTGATTGTTTTTTAATGTGTTCGTTTCACTCACATTCATATTGATTTTAATTGGCTTTATCATTGAGCACTTTTCAAAGACCTGATTCGTTAGTTATCGTCTCTATTGTTATACCTCATTCAAACCAAGAATCAATTGGTTAAACAGAGCCAACAAAGGGACAACGATGAACAATAATCTACTTTTTGAAGCCGCGCTATCAGTCATAAAGCCTTGGTATATCGATCACGTTGAATTTGATGCCACCAAAAAACGCCTTGATATTTTCATCGACTTCGAACGCGGTGCAAAGTTTTCGTCCGAAGAAAAAGGCTACGACGATCAATACGGTGTTTACGATACAGAACAAAAGACCTGGCGGCATCTGAACTTTTTCGAGCATGAATGCTATCTCCATTGCAGAACTCCAAGGATCAAACTGGATGAGCAGACAATACGCTTGGTTTCTCCACCCTGGGCCGGAGTTAATAAAGGGTTTACACTACTGTTCGAAGCATTGCTCATTCAACTTTGCAAACAGATGCCAGTTAGGGTTGTCAGCAGAATGATAAAGGAAACCGATCAAAAGATCTGGAGAGTCATACAAAAGTATGTTGATTTAACGAGAGAACTCTCCGATTTCTCACATGTCACTGCTGTTGGTATGGACGAGACCAGTCGTGCAAAGGGTCATGACTATATCACACTGTTTGTCGATCTGGACGAAAGAAAAACCCTCTTCGTGGCCGATGGAAAAAACCATGAAGTGGTCGATCGGTTTGAACAAGACCTTTGGGAACACAATGGATCAGCAGAGAATATCACGGATATTAGCTGTGATATGTCTCCAGCATTTATCAAAGGTGTTCGGAAAAACTTCCCCAATGCTGAAATCACATTCGACAAGTTTCATATCATCAAGCTCATTAATGAAGCAGTTGATAAGGTTCGCAAAATGGAAGTAAAAAACGACCCACTTCTCAGAGGGGCTAAATACTTGTTTTTGAAAAACGAATCCAATCTGACCAACCGCCAGATTGAACAACTGAGCAAGATTAAACTCTCCGGATCTCATCTGAAGAGCCTTCGGGCACTACAAATTAGAGAGAGCTTTCAGGATATCTATCAAGCACCAACCGAAGCATCGTTCGTGTTCCTGCTGAAAAAATGGTATTTCTGGGCGACTCATAGCCGTCTGGAACCGATGAAAGAGGCTGCCAAAACCATCAAATCACATTGGGATGGCGTTGTTGCCTGGAAAAGGTCCCAGATAAACAATGGGATCCTTGAAGGCCTGAATTCCATTGTCCAAGCTGCCAGAAGCAGGGCTAAAGGTTTTCGCAATCCAAGGTACTATAAAACCATTGTATACTTAACAACCGGAAAATTGGATTTTCAAGTAATGAATCCATGTGTGGGTACATTCTCTGGATAGCAAGTTACCCACTTAAAACGTCGAAGAACCAAAATTTCTGAGTATATTCTGGGGGCTCCCCAATTGTATATTCTGGGGGCTCCCCAATTATTTTCTCCAGCCATTCGATAAATGAGATCTCGAATTTCCTTCTTTATTCTTTTTCGTCCAGGTTTCTTGCGGGAAGAAATCTTTGTCCAGTGCTTCTTGAATCTACGATTCTGCCAATCAATAACAGTTTTGGGTTTTACGATTATCAGAGAATCCATCCATTTTCTGAATACTTGTTTCAGCGCAACCCAGAAGGAACGATCAAGGTCTGTTAATTGAGGTTTTGACTTCTTTATTAGGAAGGTCGATAGCTGTTGTCTCAAGGCTAAGTTCTCCAGTAATAAATCACTCTTGGACTTGAATAGAGTTTGGAAAATTAGAAGGGAAATTTTGAGAAGCTTGATCAGAATTCGATACATTTTTCGTAGGCTCCATAGAAAATTTATTAATTGAAGCAGGAAATGTATCGAAATTTTGTGGGATAATCAACTGGGAATAGTACTTCTTAACTGGTTGAAATTATGAATTCGATGAGGTTTTGAGGATAGACAGCCATCGATAAATGGACGTCTCTTCTATCACCGGATTAGAGAAAGGGTGGGCAAGTTTCACATAGTTGCTTATCCGTGGTCTCAGTCGATGCAATAATCTCATTTTTGACAAAACTAACAAGATTCGTTTTGTCAAAAACAGTAACAAATAAAATCTATTTTAAATCTGCAAACAACACCTTCTCAGATTTAAAACCATGAATTCAGTCTATTATATACTTCCTTCCTGCCTGGCATATTCATTGCTGATTAATCTTTCCGTGCACGTAGGCATTATTACCATCCAGGATTCCACTGGTTGAAAGGCTCATTATCTCAGAATCTCTTGATATGAATGAAGCAGCCTTTTTCGAGCGGTCAAAAAACCATTTTCTGAAATGGAACTAACCGCAAAAGCTCTCAATTGTGCACAATAAACAGACTTTGTTCTAATGCTGTCGAAACTGAGCTGGAAAATCATAAATCCAGATCTAAAATTAGTTTAACAATACCGGCGCTCTAAATATAAAAATACTTTTTGCACCGGCACAGACGGAGAAAGCAAATGTTCAGACTTAACAGAATACATGGATTAAAAAAGAAAGAGGTGGTCGGGCGTCATGGCAAAGGTGGTCTGTTCAAATGTATTTTCAGCGTGTGTATCAGTTTTGTTGCAGCTGTTTCAATAGCCGGCCATGCCTACGCCGGAGGTGAACTTCATGTCTATAATTGGGGGGATTATATTAATCCCGAGGTACTGAAACAGTTTTCGGAAGAATTTGATGTTAAAGTCACATTAAGTACCTATAACTCCAATGAGGAGATGCTGGCCAAAGTTCAGGCGGGCGCTGTTGGGTATGATATCGTATTCCCTTCGGTTCATATGCATGACATCATGTACAAGTTAAACCTGCTTTATAAAACAAACATAAACAAGTCTCCCGACTTTAAAAACATCGACCCTGACTTCCTGCGAGCAAAAACAGATCCCAAAGGTGAATGGTGCCTTCCATATGCATGGGGAACTGTCGGTATTATGTACAATCGTAAATTGATTGGTGGTGATATCAATTCATGGAAAGAGCTTTTTGATCTTGCCAAGGCAAAGAATCTAAAGATTGCCATGTTGGATGATATGCGCGAAACCATTGGGGTTGGCCTTATCCTCAACGGCAAATCTGTTAACACCCGCAGTATGGATGATCTCAGGTTGGCTCAAAAAACGATGATTGATCTTAGGCCCTACATTTCTGCTTTTACCTACGACAGTCCTCCTATGGTTGCCAGTGGAGACCTGGCTGCTGCCCATTTTTTCACAGGTTCTCTAATTGTGATCGCAAGCCAGGAGCCGGCGAACAGGAAGCATTTGAACTATATCATCCCGGATGAAGGTGCCACCATGTATCAGGAAGACATATGTGTGCTGAAATCGTCCCCGAATAAAGAAAATGCCCTTAAGTTTCTTGAGTTTTATTTGAGACCTGAAATCCCGGTTCTAAATATTAAACAGCAATGGAACGGTACTCCTAATGCGGCATCTCAAAAGATACTGCCTGATGTAATCAAAAACAACAAAGCAGCCAATCCACCCCCGGAAACAATGAAGAAGCTTCAGATATTTGAGGATATTGGCAAAGACCTCAAAAAATACAATCGTGTCTGGACGAAGATCAAAACAGCCCAATAAAAAACAGACCTAGCATTTCGATTGAAAAAAGAACAACAGAAATAAATCAGATGGCTGAAACAAATCAAATTATTGAAGTCAAAGCAGCAGTCAGGCGTTTCTCAACCCCTGAAATGGGTGTGATCACAGCATTGGATGGCGTTTCCCTGAGCGTCCAAAGCAATGAGTTCATCACGCTGCTTGGACCGTCAGGGTGCGGGAAGACCACCTTTCTTCGTTGTATCAGCGGATTCGAAGAACTGGATGAGGGTCAGATTTTTATTGATGGTGTCTCGATGAAAGGGATTCCTGCTCATAAACGGCCGGTTAACACCGTCTTTCAGAACTATGCCCTTTTCCCGCATTTATCGATCAGCAATAATGTAGGTTACAGCCTTGATATTCGGGGCGTGTCAAAAAAAGAGCGTAATCAACGAGTTGCAGATGTCCTGGACATGGTTGACCTGACAGGTATGGAGCGCCGTATGCCACACCAATTGTCTGGTGGCCAGCAACAAAGGGTCGCTCTGGCCCGCGCCATTATCAATCGCCCTAAACTGCTCCTGTTGGATGAGCCCCTTTCTGCCCTCGACCACAATCTTCGGCAGGCAATGCGGCTGGAGCTGAAAAACCTGCAACACAGACTTGGGATCTCGTTTATTTTCGTCACGCACGATCAGGATGAGGCCCTGACCATGTCTGATCGTATCGTTGTGCTGAATGGAGGACACATTCAGCAGATCGGTGTTCCAACCGAAATCTATGACCATCCTGTGAACAGGTTCGTCGCCGAATTTATCGGCGAAAGTAATATCTTCAAAGGGACGGTTTGCTCAACCGAAAACGGTTTTCTGGAAATTGAAATGGATAACGGCATTCGGATGAAAGCCATCAACCAGGGGCTGTCAGTTGGACAATCTGCTGAGCTGATGATCAGACCGGAACATTTGCAGCTCGTGACGGACATCAGCAGACCTGATTTGCCGCAAATATCAGGCATCCTTAAACAGGTCGTTTTCGTGGGTGTTGACTATCATCTGATTGTGCACTTAAATGACAAGACAGCGCTAAAGGTCATTGTACGTGACTCGGAGCGGCAGGCTGTCAACAACCTGCAACTGGGAAAGAAGATAACATTTAGCTACTCGCTTAAAACCCCTCACATTATCACCAGCGGGTTACAATGACACAATCACTTGTCACTCGGCAGCGTATCCAACTGGTCAGCCTGCTCGGGCCGGTGACCATTTTTCTAGGAATTTTTTTCGCCATCCCGCTAGGGATTATGCTGGTTTACAGCTTCTTGGAGCCCGGTCTGTACGGTGGCGTGGAATGGAATTTCTATCACCTCAATTTCGGCCGGATCCTTGGCTGGGCGGATGGAGAAATTGAGGACTTTGATCTGGTCTATATCCTGATCTTTTTGAAATCAATAAGGCTCGCCCTGACCACAGTCATCTGTTCGTTAATCGTCTGCTATCCTGCTGCCTATTGGATCAGCCGGCTATCTAATAAATGGAAATCTTTCTTTATTTTTTTAATCACGCTGCCTTTTTTTGTCAGTCTCGTAGTCCGGCTGTTTGCCTGGATGTTGATTCTCAGACCAACCGGTTTTATCAATTGGATTCTGAAATCTTTGTTCAATGAGACCTATTTCATGATCTATTCAGAGCCCGCCGTTCTGATCGGCATGGTCTACATTTTTGTCCCCTTCATGTTTATGCCTCTTTATGCAAGCATCGAGAAACTGGACCAGTCACTGATCGAGGCGTCCTATGATCTGGGAGCATCACGACTACAGACTTTCTTAAGGGTAATCTTTCCGATGACTTTACCGGGCGTGATTGGAGGCTCCATTATTGTTTTCATTCCGAGTGTGGGTAATTTCGTCGTCCCGTCGCTCCTTGGCGGGGCAAAGGTTATGATGATTGGGAATATGGTATACCAGCAATTTCTATATGCCCGGAACTGGCCCTTTGGATCTGCACTTGCCATGATGATTATGGCAAGCGTTTTGGGACTCCTGGTGATTTATGTATCGATGGTGACCAGGGGAACACCGGGTTCAGAAACCCTGCAAGGATAAGAAACGGAGACATATATGCAAAAGGGCAATGCGGGAAAACGAATTCTCAACCTTTACGGAGGGCTGTTCTTCCTCTTCATCTACCTACCGATTGCATTGATATTCATCTATTCGTTTAATTCGAATCCCACGAATATGATGGTCTGGAGAAACTTCACCCTGGATTGGTATAGAAAAATTCTAGGTTTTTCAGTCCTTACCAGGGACGCTATCTATGTTGAATCGACCGATCAATTAATCGCTGCTGTTAAAACCAGTTTGACCATTGCCATGATAACAACGGCTTTTTCCACGCTTATGGGCACCGCTACGGCGATTGCGATCAACAGATTCCGGTTCCGACTTAAAAAGTTTTATCAGATGCTGATGTTTGTGCCGATGATTATGCCCGACATTGTGCTCGGGATTGCCCTTTTAATCTTTTATGTAGGCTTTGGCATTAAACTGGGCGCTTTATCGATTATCATTGGACATTGTACCTTTCTTATCAGTTATGTGTTCATTGTTGTCAGCACACGGCTTGCAGGCATGGACAAGCGGTTGGAAGAAGCCTCAGCCGATCTCGGCGCCAACGAGTGGGTGACTTTCAGGCGAGTCGTACTGCCTCTGATAATGCCGGGGGTTGTCGGCGGCGCATTGCTGGCTTTTATCATCTCCATGGACGATCTCGTGATCACTCTTTTCATCGCGGGTGTGGATTCACAGACCTTACCGCTGTACATTTATGGGATGCTGCGACGCGGCATCAAGCCGGAAATCAACGCGATTGCATCCTTGATGCTGATTTTTTCACTGGTTGTGGCTTCTCTTGGAATCTATTTTCGATCAAAGCAATCCAAATAGAGATGGCGGTGGAAATCAGGGTGAGCCGCTATAGGTACGAAAACAAATACAGAAGGTTATATAATGGATCAGAAGGAAATAAGAAAAAGAGCACGTGCCTTGGGAATTGAGATCGGAAGACTGACTCCCGGAGAGTACAACGCCATTACTGATGTCCCGGGAATCAGGGTAGGTCATTCAACTATCAAAAAGGGAGAATCTGAAAAAGGTAAAGTTTCAGGAGTTGCCAGAACAGGTGTAACTGTGATTGTCCCCCATGAGACGATCTGGCATCAACCGATTTTCGCCGGTAGCCATGTTATCAACGGAAACGGGGAGATGACAGGAACAAGCTGGCTTGGGGAATCAGGCCTGCTGACAACACCCATTGCGATCACCAATACCAACAGTGTCGGAATTGCGCGAGATGCATTGGTAGCCTATTACTTTGAGCAATTTCCAGATGATGCCCCGAAATGGCTGTTGCCTGTTGTCGCAGAAACCTGGGATGGCATTTTATCGGACCCCAAAGGCATGTTTTTGCAGAAAGAAGATGTTATCAACGCCCTTGAATCTGCAAAATCAGGCTATGTTGAGGAGGGCTCTGTCGGGGGTGGGACCGGAATGATTTGCCATGAGTTTAAAGGAGGCATTGGTACGAGTTCAAGAAAATTATCGCTGAAAGGACAAAATTTCCACGTCGGGTCGTTGGTCCAAGCAAACTACGGCCTAAGATATCAGTTACAAATAGATGGTGTTCCGGTTGGTAAAGAACTGCCGGTGGAGACGATCAGCGGCATTGGGCAATTTTACAATTCAGAATCTGCAATCGCGAAGGAAAGAGGGTCAATCATCATTGTCACAGCCACCGATATTCCCTTGTTGCCGAGCCAATGTGAACGACTTGCCAGAAGAACATCAGCGGGCCTGGCAAGAATGGGTTCTATTTATGGCAACGATTCTGGTGATATTGCCATCGCCTTCTCCACAGGAAACATGATTATGTCCAATGACGCTTTTCACAATATCACCTGTCTAGGAAATGACGTTATTTCAGATGTGTTCGAGGCTGTAGTGGAATCCACCGAAGAGGCTATTCTCAACGCCCTGTGCTCAGCCGAGACCTTATCCGGTATTGATGGGCGGACCGTGCATGCGATGCCTGTCGACGAGGTCAAAAAAATTCTTAAGACATACAACAGATAAACAGTCAGTTGCACCGTGCACTCAGGAGCGTGGGGTGAAAAAAGTATTTCCTCTCTAAATTCGCTGCTTTCAAAAGTTACAGCCGTAAAATAGGCAAAGATTCCGTCCGTCATGCCAATTGCTCTCCTTTAACTGTCCTGTTAAGCTTCCAGAAAATGAGATTCTCCCATAAATTTAGAATAGTACGATAAATATGAGGGGCATTATGGAAGCCGTTGAAGCTTTAGCTCTGGTAAGTGGAAATGTTGAAGAAGAATTACTTACCAGGAATGAATATCTGGCTTTGGAAAATCGGATACTGAAATCAAAACTCAAAAAACCAGTGAGCTTCACCCATAGTGAACGGATTCAGTTAGCCAAAATCGGGAAACGAATGGGAATTAAAGTGCTAAAAGAAAATAGCTGAAGGTTATATACTTTCGTGAAATTGAGTTGACCTTCAGCCCCTTCAAAACGTCGACTATTAGCAAGCCAGATCAAATGGTTATTAGCAAGGACATCACCGAAGGTTTCCGTCAATCCCCACCCAATCCACAAACATTTTTACACACTGTCATGAATCACCAATCATAACAAACTGTTTAGTGAGTAATCTCGTAGGATTCCTAATCCGCAGCTCCAGGTTCGAGTCTTGGTGGGGGCACCATAAACCTGCAAATAGACACAAAACTCACCTCATTGATCCCCCCAATCATGGTCTAACCAAGTGATTACCACCCTTTTGGTATTTGAATGACTTCGTTTATGCCAAGCAGTGAAAATATTCCCCCTGCAATAACATGATACAGGATAAGCATCTCTAATATGGCGATATCTGCAACGAGCAGGATCATGCAGAAGTTAACCGATGCCATGGTAATTCCTGTATGGCCAAAATATTATTTCCCCCGCAAATCCAACACCAAAGAGGCTTGACAGGGAATTCTTACCAGAATCTTCACCTGTTGACATTAAGCAGCTGATCTATAATAGTATTTCAGCATCCCATTCAGCCGTTCGCAACATTGGATCTTTCCCTGATTGGATACCAGTTTCGCATCAGGAAATAAAAGCACATTATCCTTTCCCTGGTGACTCCTTTCTTCATGATAGTGCTCTATATATTCACCAATTGCTTTCCTCAGAGTACCTTCCCCGAAAAAAATTAGCCTATTCAGGCATTCCTCTTTGATGGATCTCACAAACCTTTCTGCAAAAGAATTCATTTTCGGCGATTGCGGGGGTAAACGGATTGGCTTGATGCCCATTGATGCAATGATCGATCGAAAGGACTTGCAGAATTTTGAATCCCTATCGTGAATTAAATATCGACAGTCTGATAGGCATCCCCAACCATCCATCGTTATGTTACGAGCAATTTGTTTCATCCATCTTTCATTCGGGTGAGGAGTGATTCCGGCAATGGTTATTTTCCTCGTTCCGATATGGATGAAGAACAAAACATAATTGGTAATCAAGCCGACCGGAGTAATCACTTCAGTTGTAAAGAAATCACAGGCCGCAATCATATCCTGGTGATTCTTAATGAATTTAGTCCATGAAGTCTCTTGAGTCCGGCTAGGTACAGGTGGAATACCGTTTCTCTTCAAGACGTTTCCAACTGTTTGATCACTCACATCAAACCCCAAGTTGGATAAAGCGCCAACGATCCTGTCATAACCCCAATTCGGATTTTCTTCGGCAAATCTAATGATCAGAGATTCCAGCTCGCGGTTTAGTCTTGGTCTTCCAGGATATTTCCTGAACATTGAACCATCAAATTTCTTTGCTACGAGTTTTCGAAACCACTCCATGATTGTTTCTGGTTTTACAATGCAGGCAATTTCCCTAAGAGCTTTTAGTCCGATTCTTTTCGCGATTTTAGCAAGCCTTATTCGTTCATGGTTGTTCAGTTGTAATGGCATATTGATCTTTGATTTGAGAATCTCGTTTTCTGCTGCCAGATATTCATTCCTCAACAGAATTTCCTCTTCAACCCGTCCACTAACCAGTGCCATTGCTTCAACCATTTCCATTTCAACCTCACATATTTTGTTATTCGGGATTCTCAAGAAATTACATAGTATCAAGAGGTTGAACTGGAGGCAATCTGGATCACAGGTGGGATTTTAGCTGAATTTTAGCTTCTAAGGTAGTAATGACGGGGACTCACACCTAAAAATAATATTTTGACCATACAAGTTGAGTTCTGTATCAACAAGCATCTAACTCCTTTTCCCCATTTTCATTGATATTACCGTATGGTTAATCAATGCCGTTCAACGGTTTCACAAAATATTTTCAATATTTCTTTATTTTATTGTTTTAATTAATATTTTATATTTATTTGCCAACTTGACAGGAGTAAAATAATTGAATATATTCTAATTTACCAAGTGGTAATATAATGCCAATTGGATATCTCCAGAAATCAGAATTGAACAACTGAACGAGGCATCAGAGATGAACCCGACAGCAATAGATACAGTTCAGCCGAAAGGCAGGAAGCAGGAGACGAGAGATAAAATCCTGGACGCGGCACAGGAGGTCTTCTCCAACTATCCTTACGAATCTGCCGGGATTCGAATGATCAGCAAACTGGCCGGGGTGGATCATCCCTTGATTAAGTATTATTTCGGCTCCAAGGCTGACCTGTTTCGGGAAGTCATTAATCATATGATAACCCAGAGGCGGGAACTTGAGCAGAATTGGTATTCAGCAGTCAGATCGATGGGCCCGAGTCGGGGATTTCCCCTTTTTCTTGATTTTATTTTGGAGGACTACCGAAAAAGGCCGGGACTATATCATCTCGTCTCTTTGAATTTCCGGCAGGCTGATCCGGAAAATCCGATTCCCGGGTTTGATCTGATCGAGGAGTTTCTAAAAACAGAAATCGATCGAATGAAACAAAACCTGGGGATGGAAATGCCAAATCATGAGGCAGAAGTATTCATACGTGTCTTTAACACCCTGATGATTAGTTTCCTGGGGGGGGCGCACACCCATGCCAGAATGCTGAAAATGGATCCGGAGAGCATCGTCTATTTCAACTGGATCAAGGAGAGTATTCTTTTCACACTTCTGCCCCAACTGAAACTGATGTTGCAACGATCATCTTCAAAAGAGTGAAAGGAGGGAAAGATGAAAAAGCTCGTTTTTGGGCTATTTGTTATCTTCCTGCTGGGGATAGCTGCCTATTCCAATCAATTGGTGATCCTGATGAAAATTGTGCCAATTGTTACCAGGTTTCGCTATCCGGTTGAACCTCATAGACCTGTGGTCTGGAGCCGGGGGCCAGATAGGCCTGAAAAATCTGTTGAAGAAAAACCGCCCAACATTATCTTCATTTTAACTGATGATATGGGATTCAACGATGTTTCCTTTTATAACGGAGGCTCGGCCGACGGCACCCTGCAGACACCTCATATTGATGCCATTGCCAAAGAAGGGGTTGTTTTCACCAATGGCTATGCGGCCAATGCCATCTGCGCCCCCTCCAGGGCATCCATCATGACTGGCAGGTACTCTACCCGCTTCGGTTTTGAATATACACCCATCTTCAAGGTGGGCGTTGAAATCATAGATCTGATGGCAAAGGATGATAAGCCCCCCCAAAAAAGTGTCATTATCCACCATGACCGCTTTGACCATATGAAATCGATCGGTGAGTTGGGGATGCCGAATTCTGAAATCACCATTGCAGAGATGTTGAAAAAGGCAGGGTATTACACGGCTCACATCGGTAAATGGCATCTGGGTTCCTATAGCCCTATGCGACCGATTGACCAGGGATTTGACGACAGCCTTGAACTGATGGGGATACTTTACCAGCCGGAGGATTCGCCCAGTGTTGTCAACGCCAGACAGGACTCCGATCCTATTGATCTCATGTACTGGGCAAGCGCTCGCTTCAGCGTTCGATTCAATGGCAGCAAGGAGTTTGAACCTGGCGGCTATTTGACTGATTATTATACAGACGAGGCGGTCAAGGTGATCGAAGCCAATAAAAACAGGCCCTTTTTCCTCTACCTGGCACACTGGGGAATTCACAGCCCATTGCAGGCTAAAAAAGAGGACTATGATGCGCTTTCACATATTAAAGACCATAGACTGAGGGTTTACGCTGCCATGATCCGGGCTGTGGATCGAAGTGTGGGACGGGTGATGGCTGCTCTCAAGGAGAACGGAATTGATGACAACACACTGGTTTTTTTCACCAGCGATAACGGTGGCGCGGGTTACCTGGGACTTCGGGACATTAATAAACCCTACCGGGGCTGGAAAATCACCTTTTTTGAGGGAGGCACCCATGTACCTTTCTTTGCCCGCTGGCCCGGGGTTATTTCAACGGGAACCCGATTCGACAACCCGGTCAGCCACCTGGATATCTTCAGTACCGCAGCTGCTGTCTCAGGAGCCGAAATTCCCGGTGACCGTAAAATAGACGGGATTGACCTGATGCCCTTCATTCGGGGTGAAAAGACAGGGGATCCGCATGAAAGCATCTTCTGGCGGCAGGGGTATTATCGGGGTGTGCTGAACAAGGGGTGGAAGATGACGGTCTCCGAACGCCCGAAAAAGGTCTGGTTGTTCAACCTCAGGGAGGATCCAACGGAACAGAACAACATCGCCTCACAGCACCCTGAGAAGATCGCCGAATTGCAGACGTTATTGCAGGCGCACAACGCCGAACAGGCGGAACCGCTCTGGGATTCGGTGATCGAAGGACCGGTCCGGATTGACAAAACCCAGGAGGAACCTTGGGAGGAAGGTGACGAATATATCTACTGGCCGAACTAAAACAACCTAGCGGGCAACAAAGTCCGACCCGTCAAAAAGATTAAGCAGGACTTGAGCAATTAAACAAAAAACAATGGAGTTAAACAACATGAGTGAACTGGATGGTGGTGCATTGGCAGGAAAAGCTCTGGCCAATGAAGGAGTCGAAAAAGCGTTTGTTCTCTGCGGCGGTCACATCATGCCGATTTTGTATGGTATGCGCGACGCAGGGATTGAGATTGTCGATATGCGGCACGAGAGTTCAGCCATTTATGCGGCAATTGGATACACGAGAGCCTCAGGAAAAACGGCGGCAGTCATAACAACAGCGGGTCCAGGTGTTGCAAACACGCCGGCGGGGATGATGGAAGCGCAATCCATGGGAATTCCACTGATTCACATCGGCGGTGCAGTGTCCATGTTAAAACGTCATGGTGGTGACCTGCAGGATATGGACACGCTTGAGCTGATGAAAACGTGTTCAAAGTGGTCCAGCCTTGTCACCTATGCCCAACGGATACCTGAATATGTATCAATGGCGTTGCGACACGCCCATGATCAATTTCCAGGGCCCGTTTACCTGGAGATGCCAACCAATGTACTCTGGCAAAAGGTGGAAGAAGAAAAGGTTATCTTTCCGGTAAACAGCTGTACTAAAGCCATCCCATTCGGCGATCCGGCTCTGATTGAAAAAGCTGCTGCACTCCTTGCCAATGCCAAGCGCCCGGCAGTCCTCATCGATGATGGCGCCCGTTTCAACATCGGAGAGCACGCCAAAGCCATTGCCGCGCTTTCTGATTACCTGAAGATGCCCATCGGCGATCACGGCAGTAACTGCAGGGGTTTATTCGGTGACGAAGTCGAAAATCCCCTCTTCGCAAGAAACGCATCAGGGGAAGCAGATGTTGTGCTGGCACTGGGCTGTCGGTTCGATTTCCGGCTCTTTAATGGGGCTTTCATTCCTTCAGCGGCAAAAATCATCCAGGTGCATGTTGACAGCCGGCAGATTGGTTTCAGCTTGCGAGCTGATGTCGGAATCGTGGGTGGTGTTGGACCCGTCGCCAGCCAGCTGCTGGATGCCGTCAAGAAAAGACAGAAAGAACCAACCAAAACTTATTGGGGTGAGCAACCCGTTGATAAATGGCCGGATAATCTTCCCGACGTCTATCGGTCGGAAGGTACCCCTATGCACCCGGCTCGCTGTGCTGGTGAAGTTGCGAAGTTTCTGGCTGAGGAAGCTCGTGACTGGAACGTGATTTGCGACGGTGGTGAAGCCTCGATCTGGATGAGGATTGCCTCCAAAGCGATAAGACCGGGGCAGATCCATGCCACAGGCCCGAACGGAACCATCGGGACGGGTCCCTGTCTGGCAGTCGGTACCTGGGCAGCGAATCGAAAACCGGTATTGTGGTATACCGGCGACGGCAGTTTTGGCTTTCACAACATGGAACTGGACACCATGGAACGTTTGGGAATCCCCGTTGTATGCGTCATCTCCAATGACTCTGCCTGGGGGCAGATCCGGTTGGTGGAAACATTTACGCGACCTGAAGAAATCAAACAGAAGGGGCAATGCAACACTGAACTGAGGCATATGAGGGCCTACGAAAAGATGGTATCCATGTGGGATGGCCATGGTGAGATGGTGACCAACCCGGAGGAGATCGTACCCGCCATCAGGCGCGCAGTGGCCAATGGTAAACCGTCAATTATCAATGTCGAAGTTGACAAGGTCAGTGCCTCTCCTTTTATCGCGGGTTATGCAGCCATGACAAAGACGAACAAGTAAGTGCAGTCAAGGAGTTAACTCACCTTCCGGTTTTCTCCTTGGCTTTGGATTGAAAAGTACCCGGCAGTCTGTTCAGTTGCAATCAAACAGACCAGAAATACATCCGGAATTCCGGAAGGGTAAATAATTAACAATAGGTAATAAAAACAATGATGAAAACACTGCTTATTATATTTTTAGTCATCGCCGTAGCTGTTGTCGTTTTTGTCCTGATTATCACCCGCGACGGTAGCCTGGCCATCCCTGAGGGAAAAGGTGTTGTGAGGCTGGATTCCGGCGAATTCGAAGCATTTCCCCTGCCGGATTATGCAGCCAAACATGTCACAGATGACTATAAGAGTTATTTTGTCGAGGTTGAACCGGGGATTAAGGTTCATGTACTTGAAGTAGGTTCCGGTTTCCCTGTGTTCCTGCAGCACGGCAATCCAACCTCCGGGTTTCTTTACCGGAAGGTGGCCGCAGAATTGCCGACCGATCGACTGCGGCTGATCATGCCGACCCTGGTGGGACTGGGATTTTCCACCAAGATTCCGGTGAGCCGGCATACGCTGGAGAATCACATGCGCTGGATCAACAGCGTCCTGCTGCAATTGAAGCTGAAGGAACTGGTCTACATCGGGCAGGACTGGGGTGGACCGATCGGTTTGGGGGCGCTGACACTGTCACCGGATCTGCTCAAGGGAGCTGTGCTGCTCAATACCGCTATAAAAGCCCCGACTGCAAAGGTGGACGTTTCTCGATCCCATGCCATGGTCAAGACACCGGTCGTCGGTGAATTGATACTGCAGGTATATACGACAATATTCGAACGGATTCATACTTTTCAGGGAAACCCCGAATCCATCCCAAAGGAAATAGCCGATCTTTACGGCCGGCCGGTGTTGGAAAGTGGAAATGGTAAAGCACCGCTGACATTGATGCGTATGGTCCCTGACGGACCTGATCACCCGAGCACACCGGCCATGAGAAAGATTGAACAGTATATCAAAGGGCTGGACATACCCGCCGAGATTGTATGGGGAATGAAGGATCCTATTTTCGGCAAACTGTTGTGGTTGACAAAAGAGCAGTTCCCAAAGGCGCCGGTGACCGAAACAGAGGGCGGTCATTTTCTGCAGGAGGAGGTTCCCGCTGAAATCGCCGCTGCTTTGTTGCGGGTGATTGAGCAGGTTCAATCTTCGAAAAATAGGTAAACTTACTGACAAATTATCTGAAGTCTAAACCATCAATTAACAGGAAAAAGGGACATGGTAAAAAACGCAGAGCTTGATGTGGTCATCTATGGTGCGAGCGGTTTCACAGGTCGCCTTGTCGCCGAATATCTGGTTCAGAATTATAAGGACAGCAATATCACCTGGGCCCTGGGGGGCCGGAATGAAACCAGAATCGCTGCAGTCCGCAGTGAAATCGGCGCTCCGGATGATACGCCCCTCATCGTGGCGGATAGCTCCGATGAGGCGGCCATCACGAAAATGGTAAGATCTGCCAGGTGTGTCATCAGCACAGTCGGGCCCTACACACTCTATGGCGAAAAGCTGGTTGAGGCTTGTGCCCGGGAAGGAACCGATTATGTTGACCTTTGCGGCGAGGTTCTTTTCATGCGCCAAATGATCGCCAAACACGAGGAAAACGCCAAGAAGAGCGGTGCCCGGATCGTTTTTTCCTGCGGTTTTGACTCCATTCCCTTCGATCTCGGTGTGCAGTTCCTGCAGGAGGAAGCAGTGAAACGGTTTGGTGCCCCCTGTCCCCGTGTCCGAACCCGGATTCGGGGCATGAAGCTCTATCCTTCAGGTGGCTCCATTGCATCCGGTAAACTGATCATGGATGAGATTCAAAAGGATCCATCACTTTTAGGGCCCCTCCTGGATCCATTTTCTCTTAGCGGTGGATTTAAGGGGCCGGAACAACCCCCCGCCAACCTGGTTATGAAAGATGAATCCCTGGATATCTGGGTTGCTCCATTCATGATGGCGGTTATCAATGTCAAGAACGTCCATCGCTCCAACGCACTTCTCGATCATGCCTACGGCAAGGATTTTATGTATGACGAAATGATCATCGGGGGTAAAGGAGATGCCGGTAAGGCAGCTGCAGAAACCCTTGCGGCAACCCGTGGTATGGAAACCAGTGGCGAGCTGCCAAAACCGGGTCAGGGTCCATCGAAGGAAGAACGAGAAAAGGGATTTTTTGACATACTGGTACATGGCACTACCACAACTGGTGAGACACTGAGCATCGCCGTGAAGGATAACCTGGATCCTGGATATGGTTCCACATCAAAAATGCTCGCCGAATCAGCGCTTTGTCTCCTTGAGGAACGTGCAGGTACATCGGGCGGCATTTTGACGGCTGCCCCGGCAATGGGTGCAGACCTCAGAAAACGACTGGTCGAACGGGCCGATTTCACATTCGAGGCAGAAATCTAAAAACCTGTCCCAATGGTAAGGAATCGGAAACTTCTTATAAAAATGGATTATGAAACAAAAAACCCATGAAAGAGTTATGAAAATAATCGTTCAGGCTCTACTTTTTTTTCTGATATTGCCGTCTGTGGCTTTTTCACAATCTAATCTGGAATCACGGATCAGGGAAAATTTTGAAAAACGCCTGAAAAAACAGGCCTCTTTGTTGTCCAGTAATAAAATGCATGTGTTTTTGCTGGGTTCCGGTGGTCCCATGCCCAATAAAAGCAGAGATAACTCCGGTGTCGCCGTAATCGCCGGGGGTGTGTTTATCATGGTGGATGTGGGACCGGGAATCGTAAAAAATATGAACCTGTTGAACCTGCCAGCCGGGAAGATAAGCGCCCTCTTCCTGACCCATTTTCATTCGGATCATATATCGGACATGGGAGAGCTGGATTTCCAGACATGGGCCCAGGGGAGAGACCGGAAGCTGGATGTATACGGTCCGGAAGGCGTCAAGCAGGTAGTCGACGGGTACAACATGGCCTACAGACTCGATGCCAGCTACCGGACAGCTCATCACTCTGAAGAGTGGATGCCTTCCAAAAACGCCGGCATGGTTCCTCATACGCTGAATATATCCGACCCAGGGGAGGCCGTTCTTTTCTTCAATCGAAACGGGCTCAAAGCCTGGGTCTTTAAGGTAAACCATTCCCCGGTAAAACCGGCGGTGGGTTATCGATTTGAATACCGGGG
The DNA here is from genome assembly GCA_018830885.1 of bacterium. Lineage (GTDB taxonomy): Bacteria > SAR324 > SAR324 > XYD2-FULL-50-16 > XYD2-FULL-50-16 > JAHJRI01. The sequence goes on from JAHJRI010000010.1 coordinate 19,427, forward strand.
CAATGTGGTGGTGATCTCCGGTGACACGGTCAAAACTCCAACCCTGCCCAAAATTGCCAGGAATGCCGATCTGTTTCTCTGTGAGGCGATTCAAAAAGAAATGGTAATGGCGATCTCCAAGGTGGCCAAAGAGATGGACAATCCTCTCTTGTCAAGGCAGATGCGCGATATCACCGATTACCATATGTCGCCGGTTGAAGCGGCTGAAATCGCCGAGGAAGCTGGTGTCAAAAAACTGGTACTCGTTCATGTGGTGCCACCCATTGAAGGCTTTTTTGCCAAAAGAAAATATCTGGAAGGGACCGACAATGCATTCGATGGTGAAATCATCCTGGGAGAGGACATGACAAGCTTCGAATTGGATCCCAAATAACAGCTTTCAGGATCTGGAGGCCCCTGGTTACCCGGTCCTGTCTCACAGAAATTTTAAACGTTTAATGAGAGAATGCAGGTTCAACAATCCGGAAAACAGAAATGAGCGACTACCAGCATCAAATCACCTTTCGGCAATACATCATTGGAGTGTTCCGGTTTATCTGGCAAATGTTGCCCGTTATTTTAAAGTACCGAGACAAAATCATTTACAACAACACTCCCAGGGCGGATTCCATAGGTCGCTATCTTGAAGAACACACCCGACAGAGGCCTGATCATCCGGCAATTTTGTTTGATAATCAGACGTTAACTTACCGGGAATTCAACGATGAGATCAACTGCCTCGCAGACTACCTCCTCTCCCTGGGCTTCAGCAAAGGTGATGTTTTTGTTGTCCTTATGGACAACCGCCCCGAAATGCTGATTTGTCTGGGAGCTGCGGCAAAAATCGGGGCCATCGCCTCCCTGATAAACTCCAATTTACGCGGCAGCGCCCTTCATCACTGTATAGCGGTTTCCAGCAGCAAGGCAGTCATTATCGGAGAAGAACTGCTCGACGCCTTTGAGGAGATTAAAACGGACCTGCAAATGGATCCTGCTTTTCCGTTGCTATTGATGGCGGAAAAAGGGCGGATTTCCATTCCGGACCGCTATCGTGACCTGAAACAACTGATGACGGTGTCCTCCAGGGAAAACCCAGTTACAACAGCTGGTGTTACAACACATGATGCCTTTGCCTATGTTTTCACTTCCGGCACAACCGGCATGCCGAAAGCTGCTTATCAGTACCACCGTTCGTGGATCATGGCGGGTCACTATCTTGGCAAAGGTGTATTGAGAATGAAGCCGGAGGATCGATTTTATGTCTGTCTGCCTTTTTATCATACCAACCCCGTGAAAATGGCCTGGAGCATTATCCACAGTAATGGAGCAACACTGGTAATGGCGCGAAAGTTCAGTACCAGCCGCTTCTGGGATGATGTGAGAAAGTATAAAGTGACGGTTTTCAATTACATTGGAGAGTTGTGCACTTATCTTGTTAACCAGGCGGAACGAGATGATGATCGAAATCACTCCGTCAGAGCCATGATCGGCAATGGAATGAGATCATCAATTTTCGGCACTTTTCGAAAAAGATTTGGGATAAAACAGATCATTGAAATGTATGGTGCATCTGAATATGATCTGGTGTTCACCAATCTGTTTAACCTGGATGGAACCATTGGTACCAGCTTCAGCAAATTTGCCCTGGCCAAATTTGATGTTGAGAAAAATGAACTGGTACAAAATGAAAACGGCTTTTTAAGCAAGGTTAAAAAAGGGGAACCCGGCATTCTGCTTGGAAAAGTTAATGATAGTGTTAACATTACGGGCTACGCGAGAAATGAGGATACTGAAAAAAAGCTGATTCGAGATGCCTTTGAAAAAGGGGATTGTTGGTTCGATACCGGTGACGTCTTGCGGAATATCGGCTGGCGACACCACGAGTTCGTCGATCGAACCGGAGACACCTTTCGCTGGAAAGGAGAGAATGTGGCCACTCTCGAAGTTGAGAACATTGTGAACGCATTCCCGGGAGTCGAGCAGTGCACCGTTTATGGTGTTAAACTGGGTCAAGGCGATGGACGGATCGGGATGGTTGCCGTGTTACCGGAATCCAAACCTAAGACTTTTGATTTCAAGGGATTCGGTCAGCTACTGTTGGATTCACTTCCGGCCTATGCTGTGCCGCGGTTTTTAAGGCTGAAAACCGTGTTTGAGACGACAACGACGTTTAAGATCAAAAAGCTGACGCTGCAGGAAGAAGGGTTTGATCTGAAAAAAATCAGGGATCCCTTGTTTGTCCTGTTGCCCGGTGACAAAACATACACACCTCTGGATCAAGAGATCTATTCACGAATCATGGAAGGCCAGTATCGTTTCTGATTTGTAAAGTTGAATAGCGAAAGCTTTAAAAGCAAGGAAGAAATCCGAATGAAAAGGATAGATCCGATTTTCATGCTCGTTTGCAGCAATTAAACAACAAAAAAAAACAGGTACTCATGAAAACAAAAAAGAAACTGATGATTATCACCGGTGGTATCGTTGCCATCATCCTGCTGATTATTGCGTTTATCCCTGCAATTATGCAGAGTTTGGGAATTCATCCGCGTTACGACGGTCCAACCTTTAAGGTTGCAGGGAAAAAGGCGCTTATCATCACAACGAGTCATGATCTTTTAGCGCCCATCGGTAAAACAGACGGAGATCCGACCGGTGTGTTTGCTTCAGAAATGACTCACCCCTACTATGTTTTTCTGGAAGCCGGAATGGATGTGGATGTGGCCAGCATTAAAGGAGGAGAGATTCCTGTTGAACCGCAATCATTCCTCTATCCGATTATTTCTGACGAGGATAAACGTTTTCGAAAAGATCCTGTTTTTCAGGCAAAAGTGAAAAACTCGATCAGGATCGATGATATTGACTTTGGCGAGTATGACGTTGTTTTCCTCTCAGGTGGCTGGGGGGCTGCTTACGATTTAGCTCAATCCGACGTCCTGGCTCGGAAAATCAGTGATGCATATTACTCTGAAAAGAAAACCATCATCGGCTCTGTCTGTCATGGTCCATTGGGTTTTGTAAACGCCAAAGACCAGGAGGGGAATTTGTTAATTGCCGGGCGGCGAATGACAGGTGTCACTGATAAACAGGTCAAAGAGCTGGGCATTGAGTTTACCCCGAAGCATCCGGAAACGGAATTGAGAAAGGCAGGGGTGATTTTTGAAAGTAGTACAGCCTTTCGGGACTTTTTTGCGACTCACGTAACGGTTGATGATGAGCAACGGTTTGTAACGGGTCAGAACCAGAACTCGGGTCTTGAGGCAGCACACAAAATCACAGAATTGTTGTCGAATCGATGAGGGGTACAAAATGAAAAGGCAGATTTTCCGTATAGTCTTCAATACTTTTTTAATTATACCCGCTGTTGTCTTTCTGTTCACCGGATATCGGTGGCTCGTTTCTCCTGAAGCTGCGGCTTCTACATTAATGATGCCACTTTTAAGGGGGGCAGCGTTAAGCTCCCAGATAGGTGACATCGGTGGTCTGTTTTTAGCGATGGGTCTGCTGGTCACAGGTGCTGTTGTCTCCCGAAAGGGTGATTGGTTGCTGTCGGTATCCATATTACTGGCTTGTGTCGCCATTTTTCGGATTCTGGCCTATTCAATCCATGGAGCTGCTCTTGTCCGACAAATGGTTGTGCTTGAAATCGTTCTTTCAATTTGGTTTGGCATCGCTTCGCGAAAAATATCAAAGCAGGAATAAAAGATGCTGAAAAAAACAACGTGCGCAGCCTTTTTGGCCGTTAATTCTCTAATGCTGAGTATATCAGCTGGTGCGGCGCAAAATGGTAAGATTCCCAAAACCGTCACTGGGAATGAAATAACCAGGCGACCCAATATTGTTCTAATACTTGCAGATGATCTCGGTTTTACCGATCTAGGGGCATATGGCAGCGAGATCAGCACTCCCAATATTGATCGTCTGGCGAATCAGGGTGTTAAATTTTCGAACTATCATACATGCGCGACCTGCGCACCATCGAGAGCTATGCTGCTGACCGGAGTCGACAGCCATCTTGCCGGAGTCCCTAATATTCCGGAATCAATTCCGCCAGAGCAAAGTGATTATGACAATTATAAAGGCGTCCTCAATAACAAAGTTGCCACCGTCGCATCACGCCTTCATGCAGGGGGATATCACACCTATATGACCGGCAAATGGCATCTGGGAAAAACAGATAACGTGTTGCCTTTTAGCAGAGGCTTTGAACGAACACTGTCCATGGCGGATACTGGCGCGGACAACTGGGAACAGAGACCGTATATGGCGATGTATGACCACGCACATTGGACACGGGATGGAAAAGAGGTTCAATTGAAAGAACCTTTTTACAGTTCTGAGCTGCTGGTCGATGAAATGATACAGTATATTGACTCGAATTTAGCCGATGGAAAGCCATTTTTTTCTTTTGTGTCTTTTCTTGCAGTACATGCTCCAGTACAGGCACCCAAAGAGTATACCGATCGTTATCTGAATACCTATAAAAATGGATGGGGTAATTTACGGGCTGCCCGTCACAACAGGGCTCTTGAAATAGGCCTTGTCCCCAAGGGCACCGAAAGAGTTGAGCACCCATTTATTGAAAAGTGGGATTCGTTAAGTGAAAAGGAGAAACAGTTTGAAGCAAAACGGATGGCGGTTTATGCAGGTATGGCTTCGGCCATGGATTATCACATTGGTCGTCTTTTGGACTATCTGGAAGAGAGTGGTCAAATCGATAACACCGTTTTTATTTTTACTTCCGACAACGGCCCGGAACACAGCATATATCCTTATTCATCTATTGCTTCACAGGGTTATACCCAGAATTATGATGACCTTGGAGAAATTGGCAGCTTTAACTATATCGGTCCTAATTATGCCAGTGCCGCGGCTTCTCCGTTGAGCTATTTTAAATTCTATACAGGGGAGGGAGGATTACGCGTCCCGTTAATTATATCGGGTTCCGGAATAGAAGCCAGGACCGGGTTCGAAAACGCAGCAGTTCATGTAGCTGACATTACCCCTACCATTCTGGCTTTGGCAGGTGCAGATCAGGTACTGGAGAGATTCGGCGGCAGAAAGATTGAGCCTATGACGGGTAAGGACCTGACCCCATTACTGGAAGGGAGCGTTGAACGCGTTTATCAACCCAATGACTACACAGCATATGAAGTTGCAGGCAACATCGCCCTGTTTAATGACAGGTATAAAATTGTCCTGAATCGCAAACCGCTGGGCGATAATGAATGGTATCTTTTCGATATTGTTAATGACCCGGGAGAAGCGAAAGATCTTAAAGCACAGAATCCCAGGCAGTTTCAACATATGTTGAATCTCTATCAGCATTACGCAAAAGAAAAAGGCGTGCAACCTGTGCCAGATCATTATATCCAGGACGCAGAAATTGAACACAAAGTACTGCGAAACATGTTTAGCGATCTCCTGCTCACATGGCTGTTCGTATTACTTACATTAGGGCTTTTTGCCCTTTATGCCCGACAGTGTAAAAAAGGGAATGTAACATAATAATAGGGAGAAAACCGATGGGAAACACAATTTTAATTACGGGCGCGAGCAGCGGAATTGGCAGGGAAACAGCAAAGCTGTTTCAGGACAGGGGGTGGAATGTTGTTGCCACCATGCGCTCACCCGAAAAAGAACAGGAACTTACCAAACTGGACAACATCCTGGTCACACGGCTAGATGTTACCGACGATCTCAGTATCAAGCCGGCTGTTGACGCAGGCCTCACAAAATTCGGGAAAATCGATGTTCTACTCAATAATGCCGGTTATGGTGCATTCGGTCCGCTTGAGGCATCTGAAAAAAGCCGCATTGAAAAACAGTTCAATACCAATGTCATCGGTCTCCTGGAAACAACAAAAGCATTGTTGCCCCATTTCAGGGAAAACAGGTCCGGGATTATTGTCAATATCTCCTCTGTGGCAGGCAGATTCGCCATGCCTTTAG
>JAHJRI010000084.1 GCA_018830885.1 bacterium
CGCAGCACCGAACTGAAACCATCCCTGGTGCTCCGGGAAAACGTCCTGTTTTCCAGGGTTTTAAATCGCTATCCCCTTGACTCCACTGAAAACCGTGATTGACTGGTCCTGAAGTGCAAAAACCTAACCGGACATTGCTGAGAAAAAGTGGTGAATAGTTGCGATAATTTTAATTCATCAAGCTGCCCTTAAGGAAATGGATAGGTTTGCCAATTCGGACCATTGACTCAGGAACATCTGCAGTTGTACAATCTATTCTGGGTCGGCGTTTTTTTCGGGTATCGATATCACCTGGAATCAAACACGTGAGAGACATAGCTGAATGTAACAGACAGATCCCCGGGAGTTGGTCTTATGACCTTCTTTGTTTCTGAATAGCTTTCCAGCGGGCCCGCAGCCCGCCCCAATTCTCAAACAACAACCGAAAAACGACCGGTTGTTGCTTAAAAGATTATAAAATCAAATCAACGGCACAGATGGGAAACGAAATGGAATTGGATCAAAAACTACTGGAGATACTGGCTTGCCCAAAATGCAAAGGGGATCTTGATTTAAATCAAGAAAAACAGGGTTTGGCCTGCCTCTCTTGCCAACTGCTGTATCCCATCAAAGATGGCATCCCGGTAATGCTGATTGAAGAAGCGGAGACACTCGGGGATTAGAAATTCCGTGTCAGTTTCTCAATGATCTGATCCCCCAGGTTTTGCAGAGCCTGCAGTCTTCCATCCGATATTTCGGTTTGGGTCAGATCTGTTGATGCCGTTTTAAATGAATAGATGCCTGTCAAAGTCTGATTTTTGATCAGATCTTTCTTATTGTTGGTACTCACTACCGTTAAGCTTCCAGCTACAGTAAACAGAAATTCATAGGACTGTGTCGTTTTATCCAGCGCATAGTCACTCCTGGTGACACCCGCAGCATCGATCCGAAAGGATAACGAAAGATCAGCAATCTGGACGGATTGAATCTTGACAGCATTTCTGGAAAACCGTTCAGTCAAAATTTCTTTCAGTTGGAGGTCTAGTCGTGGAGTAAAGCTTTTGTTTTCAATATGTTGTAAGGCAATAGAACGGGCGTTCTCAGGGAGTGTGATTTGATTGCGATTTAGCCTGAAGCCACAATGGGACAGGAAAAATACAGATACAACCAGACCTATTAAGACGGGATTGACAGGTCTAAAATATCGGGATAATATTAGCAATTGTGCTTTCAATGATATAAAACCCCACTTGTTGTGATATTGATGTTTGAAAACCTTACTGAAAAGTTAAATCAGACATTTAGGAAGCTAACCAACAAAGGTGTGCTGACTGAAAGCAATATTGCAGCATCTCTGAAGGAAGTCAAACTGGCCTTGCTGGAAGCAGATGTCAACTACCGGGTGGTCAACGCTTTCTTGAAATCGGTGAGAGTCCGTGCTCTGGGGGCCGACGTGATGAAATCCCTGAGTCCGGGGCAGCAGTTCATAAAGATCGTCAACGATGAACTGATTCGGATGATGGGGTCTGAGAATCACGGCTTGATGCAGGTTAACAACCAGGTAACAGTGATTCTGATGGTGGGTCTGCAGGGGAGCGGCAAAACAACCACCGCTGCCAAACTGGCCAACAAACTTAAAAAAGAGGGCAAAAAAGTACATCTCGCATCGGCAGACGTTTATCGACCAGCTGCTATCGAGCAGTTACAGGTCTTGGCCAGAGAACTGAATGTTCATTGTTTTGATAGCCATACAGGGATGAAACCGGCGGATATTGCTCAGATGGCGCTGAAGGAGGCGGAAACAAAACTGGCCAGCTATTTGATACTGGATACGGCCGGTCGACTTCAGATTGATGCTGTCCTGATGGCGGAGTTGGAAGAGATAAAAAGCAGGGTTCCGATTCAGGAGATTCTCTTTGTAGCGGATGCAATGACAGGACAGGATGCGGTAAATGTGGCCAAATCGTTCCACGACAAACTGGGAATTACCGGCTTCATCCTGACGAAGATGGACGGAGATGCAAGAGGTGGCGCTGCTCTGTCGATACGTGCAATCACTGGACAGCCGGTTAAATTTGTCGGTGTCGGAGAGAAGATCAAGGATCTGGAACCTTTTTTTCCAGAACGCATCGCTTCCAGAATTCTGGGGATGGGTGACATGGTCAGTCTTATCGAAAAAGCACAGGAGCATTTCGATGAGGTCAAGGCTGAAAAGCTCGAAGAAAAGATCAGGAAAAACAGCTTTACGCTTTCTGATTTTCAGGATCAGCTCAAACAGATACGTAAAATGGGATCGCTATCAGACCTGCTTGGCATGATACCGGGAATGGGCAGCAAGATTCCATCAGGAGCCAGTGTTGACGAGGGAGCATTAATAAAAATCGATGCTATAATTTCCTCCATGACCGAGAAGGAAAGGGAAAAGCCCAGCCTTATCAACGGTTCAAGAAAATTGCGGATTTCTAGAGGCAGCGGATCAAAGGTCAGTGATATTAACCGGTTACTCAAGCAGTTCGCACAGATGAACAAGATGATGAAAAAATTCGCTACCATGGGTAACGGAAAAAAATCGATGCGGGCATTGCAGAATATGATGGGCCAGGGTGGCGGCCAGAGCATGTTTTGAGAACCTGTTTTCATAGGTTTGGATAAGAAGGCGTCTCTGGTGCAGCGCAATTACTGATCCAATTAGAGGAATTGTTGAGGAATCTCTGAAAAACGGACGATATTGACAATTTCCATTTCAAGGATATGGTTCCGTTGAGCACGCGGCTGATTTTTGTAGCAACCATCCACTTGAAATTGAAATTTTTCGGAATTTCTGTGTTTTTCAGGTGTTCGTAATACCCCGATCGGTTATTATTATCGATTCAATCTGAAAACTAAATATTTAGTCTGGAGAGTAGAGTGGTAAGGATTCGACTGGCAAGGGCCGGAGCAAAAAAGAGCCCGTTTTACAGAATTGTGGCAGCTGATAAAAGAATGCAAAGGGATGGACGGTTCCTGGAAAAACTGGGGACCTATAATCCGGTGACCAAAGAATTGAGTATCAACCGGGAAGGTATTGAGAAATGGCTTTCTGTCGGAGCATCTGCGTCTGAAACCGTCTCAAAGCTGCTGAATAAGGAGGGATTTAACATCCCGCTGACCTTTACGCCGAAAGAGAAAGTTCCGAAAGAGAAGGTTCAGACAGCTTAAGCAGCAATCCTATCATTTGAGTATATGTTCGGCAGAGAACCCCCGGGCTGTCTAAAGGTTCAATAAATTGAGAGTTATGGATTCCGCAGGGTATACGCAAATTGGTATTATCACTAACAGCCACGGTATCAAGGGGGAGGTAAAGGTTCTCCCTTCGACAGAAGATGTCGATCTCTTTTCCGAGTTGGATGAGCTGATTGTTGATGAAGGCGTGCGGCAAAACCTATTTCGGGTCATAAGGGCAAGACCTGCCAAGAACTACTGGTTAATCCAGTTTGATGAAGTGCGGGACATGGATGTCGCCAAAATGCTCAAAGGTGCGGCTGTGTGTGTTGATGACAGCAAGCTGAGACCCTTGGCTGAAGACGAGTTTTTTATCCATGATCTGGTGGGGGCAAAGGTTTTTTCGACTGAGAACGAATATCTGGGTGTGGTTACCGGTTTTTTTGAGGCGGGACCCCAAAGCGTATTTGAAGTAACTGATGAGCGTGGGACGTTTCTGTTTCCAGGAAGTCAAGAGGTTCTAAAGGATATCGTGCCCGGTGAGAAGGTTATTATCAACCTGCTGCCCGGATTGGTGGATCTGAATCGCTAGCATTTCCAGCAAACTTTCGCAGTCAGCGGGGGCCGTTCATGCATTTTATCGTATTGACCCTGTATCCGGAAATGTTTTCCTCTTTTCTTTCCAGCGGACTCTTGAACAGAGCTCAGGAAGATGGGAAAATTGAGATTGAGACGATCAATTTCCGAAAACACGGACTTGGTAAGCATCATCGGGTGGATGCCCCGCCATATGGCGGTGGTGCGGGAATGCTGCTGAGGTTGGAACCAATCATAGCGACGTTGAATGACTGTGAGAGGCAGTATCAGGACAAGAAATTACACAGGATACTGATTTCACCGCAGGGAGTTCCCTTTCAGCAGGATAGAGCAAGGCAGTTGAGTCAGATAGAGAACCCGGTAGTATTGATCTGTGGCCGTTTCGAAGGATTTGATGATCGGATCCGGCACTATGTTGATGAGGAGATAAGCATCGGCGATTTTATACTGATGGGAGGAGAAATCGCTGCCATGGCCATTATCGAATCGGTCAGCCGGCTGATACCGGGTGTGGTTGGCAATCAGGCGTCCCTTGAACAGGAATCCTTTAATCAGGACCTGTTGGAGCATGACCAGTACACACGCCCCTTCGATTATGAAGGGTACAAAGTGCCAGACATCTTGATTTCCGGGAACCATCAGAAAATAAAAGAGTGGTGTGAGACAAACGCCATACGTAAAACCCGGGAAAAGCGACGGGATTTATACCGTCAGGATGATCCGGATGAAGATCAATAATTTTTCATATTACTGATTTTATCAGTTGTTTTTGTTGAATGTGGTGTTAAGGAGAGTGTTATGAGTAATATTATTGATGCCTTGGAAAAGCAGCAGTTAAGAGAAGTGCCTGCTTTTGAAATTGGGTGTACCGTGAGAGTCAACTATAAAATCAGGGAAGGTGAGAAAGAACGGATTCAGCCTTTTGAAGGGATCGTCATTGCCAGACATTTTGGGGAAAAAAACCTAAAATCGACATTTACCGTCAGAAAAGTGAGCCAGGGCTATGGAATTGAGCGTGTCTTCCCCCTCCACTCACCGAGAATTGAGGGGATCCAGGTTCTCAAACGCGGACGGGTAAGAAGGGCCAAATTGTATTATCTCCGTGACCGATTTGGGAAGGCAGCCAGAATCAAGGAAAAACTGTTTTCCAAGTAAACCGACAGATGCGTCGATGGCCTTTAGATAAAGGGGATCTGGGGAAAACTGGAGAACAAAGGGCGGTTGAGTATTTGATGAAAAACGGTTACCGAATTCGCGAAAGAAATTATCGCTGTCGGTCTGGGGAGATTGATATTATTGCGGAAGAATCTGAATATATTGTGTTTGTTGAGGTTAAATCGCGTATTGAAAGCATCAATAAAATCAATCCGCTCATTTCCATAACAAAAGAAAAACAAAGACGAATTCGTAAACTGGGGGAGATATTCCTCAGGCACAGAAAAGTAACGGGTTACCAGCCTCGCTTCGATGTGATTGGAATTTCATTCATAAACGAGTGCCAGTTTGAACTGGAACATATTGAAAATGCGTTTTAATCAGTCAATCAATAAATAGAGAAGTCACAGGGAAATTTATGGCAAATCATAAATCAGCTGCAAAAAGAGCAAGACAGAATGTTAAGCGAAGATTAAGAAACCGGGGTTTGAAGTCAACTTATCGGACGGAACTGAAAAAGTTTATCACTTTGATCACAGAGAAAAAAACCGAGGATGCGCAAAAAATGTTGCCGGCGATACATAAAGTCATCGATAAGGCGCATACTAAAGGCGTTGTTCCCAAAAATGCGGCCTCCCGAAAGAAGTCTCAGGTTTCTTTGATGTTGAACAAGGCTATCAGCGAAGCATGATCTAAGAACTGGGATCATCATTCACACCTCGTTTGGCAGGATCGACTCTGAAGTTGCGTGTGACGATGATTCGGGTGGAAGGGTAATAAATTCCGGTGTTTTACAGGGCATTTCAGATTCCGCATTGATCCCGGGGATTGCCAGTTGGAGAAGCGTCGTTGATTCGGGGTAAACGGTTGAGCCTGAATATTCGCGAAAAAAGTACACTATACTTGGACTGAGTTCTGCTGCTATGAAATAATTCACTGTAGCTGCTCCGGATTTCGCAGATTGGATTTGATGCTTGAAAAAACAGGTTTTATTTCAAAAGATCAGAAGGAACAAATTCTGAAATCGGTTGACATCGTACAACTGATTGGAGGCTATGTACCACTGAAGCCAGCGGGGAAGAATTATATCGGTCTATGTCCCTTTCACCAGGAAAAAACTCCCTCCTTTACTGTATCTCCGACTCACCAGAATTATAAATGCTATGGATGCGGTGAATTTGGCGATGCCATTCGGTTTGTCATGGAGATTGAGAATTACCCGTTCAAAGAGGCTCTCCAGTTTCTGGCGGATCGAACAGGAATCGAAATACAGATATTGTCACAAAAGAAACCTGACTCAAGTGTTCAACCAGACATCAGCAACTGTCTCCAACGTGCCTTCGATTTTTTTCAGAAAAATCTGGTAAAAGCGGCAGAAGAATCGCCGATTCGCCGCTATATCGCTAGTCGTCAGATATCAAATCAGTCAATTGACGTTTTTCAATTGGGGTACATCGGGCCGGGTTGGACTCAACTGAATGATTTTCTGAAAACGCGGAAGGTCAAGACTGAGGTTCAGGAAAAAGCAGGACTGATTAAAAAAGGTGAAAATGGTCGATATTACGACCGTTTGCGGGACAGGCTCATTTTTCCGATTCGCGATTTTCAGGGAAAGATACTGGGGTTTGCGGGCAGGGCGGTTGGTGATGGAAAACCCAAATATCTGAATCCACCAGAAACGGACCTGTATAAGAAGAGCTCTGTTCTGTATGGCATCTATGAGGCCCGTGATAGTATCAGAAAAAATCGTTCTGCTATCGTTGTTGAAGGGTATCTGGATGTCATTCGGTTGCATGAAGAATCCTGGACGGAAGCTATAGCCACATGTGGAACGGCGTTGACCGTGGAGCATATTCGGATGCTAAAACGGTTGGGAGCTGAAAACGTGATCCTGCTTTTTGACGGTGACAGTGCCGGGATCAGTGCAGCTGAGAAATCCGCTGAGCTTTTTCTGGAGAACGAGATTGACAGCAGGGTGATGATACTGCCGGATGGTCTCGATCCCGATGACTATTTTAAAACGTACAGCAGGGATGATTTTAAAATGCTTCTCGATCAGTCGCGGTTCGATTACCAGTTTATCATTGATCGCACGAAAGAGAGAATCGATGGAACGGGAATTGAATTCCAGAAAAAGGCTGTAGCGGGGATACTTCAAATTGCCAATAAAATTAAGGATACAATCAAGAAAGAGCTGTTTATCTCCAAAATGGCAGCCGATTTCAGAATTGAAAGAAGTATTCTTAATCAGTTTGCCAAAATAGAAACCGATAGCCGGACTGTTCACACAACAGACCAACATACGCTGAGTAGAAGTCCTGTCTCATTTAACAAAAGCGAATTGCCGGAAGTGAAGTTCCTGCAATATCTGATTACCCACCCTCAATCAATCACACTGGCTCGAAAATATGTTGATGCCGACGATTTCACCCACAAGGACCTGTTACGATTGTTTACACGGTTTCTCGCTCTCAGCGATGAGGAATTTGTTTCTCTCAAACCTCAGGAGTTTCCTGAATTTTTTGTCGAATTTAACACGCTTATCATGTATCTGCTGCAGTACCAAATAGAATACCGGGGACCCGCTGTTCAGCGGAAAAGAGATTTTAAAGACGCAAGGGACACGGAGATGGTGTCGTTGCAGGAGGCCTCAGAATGCCAGATAAGCTCTTTTTCTGAAAAATCCCTGAAATTTTTGATACGTCGGCTTAAAAAGAAGCGGAATCATGCAGAAATTGAAAAGCTCTATCATGTCCGTGGAGAACAGGCTAGGACAACCGTTATGCAATTGGCTGAAAAAAGAAAACGCAATATTTCTGTATAGCTTGTCAGAATAATCCAATCCATCCAATGCGGATAAGCATAGGAAATATATGAAAAAACAAGAAGAGAAGAAGAAAAAAGGATTAAAAAAATCCACTGGCGAAGCATCTCAGCAAACCAAATCCAAAAAAGTAGAAATGGAGTCAAAAGAACCGATGAGTGCCATTCAGAAAAAACAGACCAAGCCCAAAAGAGGCAGTCATGTGGTTCCGGAAAAAGAGAAAGTGGGACCGGCAGTAATTGCCAAGGCCAAAAAAAGCAAAAAGCTGACGGCGAAGGATATTGAAAAGATCATTAAAGATTTGACAAATAAAGGGAAAAAGAAAGGATTTGTTACGGATACGGAAATCAAGAGCATCTTTCCATCCGACCCATCTACCAAAGCGTTGAACGCGCTGTATGATTTTCTGGCAGACAAAAATATTGAGGTAGTCGATACGATAAAAATCGTTGACACACCCAAAGTGGAAGCGGAAGCGGAACCAAAACCTTTAGCCAAGAAAGTGAGCAAGCCTGCCAGCAAGGCGAAAGTAGAAAAGGATGAGAAGATCAAAGGGAAAAAAACGAAGGACAGCAAAAAAAGCAAGAAGTCAGTACCGGCCAAAAAGGCAGCCCAGAAGAAAGAGATTATTGAGGAAGGTGATCTGACCGCTGTTGAAGCAAGCGTCGGAAAGCTGGCAGTTGGGAAGGCGGACTTTGAGGGAAAGGAACTGGACGAGGTGGGGTTTTCAAAAAAATTCGTTATGGATGATGATTCTATAGATGATGACCTGGATAAGGATTCTTCTGATTTAGATTCAGATGGTGACAATGACGATACGCCAGATGAGGATGAACAGGCGACAGCTGCAAAAACGGTGATAGCCGAGCAGACTTCAGATGACCCGGTTCGAATGTATCTGCGGGAAATGGGTTCAATTAAACTTCTGACCAGGGAGGGCGAAGTCGAAATCGCCAAGATGATCGAGAAGGGACAGCATGAAATGTTGGATATTCTCCTACGTTCAGAGCTGATTGTTAACTATCTCTTCGATCTGGGTAAAAAACTGAAGAATGGTAAATCCCGGGCCCGTGATATTGTATCGGGAATAGACGATGACGATCAGGTAATTGAAGAAGAATCCCAGGCAGCAGATCAGGTGTTGAAAAAACTGAAAACAGCGGAAAAACATTTTGTTGATAGAAACCTGTTCAAAGACAAAATCGCCAGTCTAAAAGATGGGAAAAAGCGCAAAGAACTCGAAAACGAGGTGGAAGAGACCCGGTTCTTATTGCTCAAAACCTTACGCAGCATCAATTTCAATACGAAACAGATTGATACGATGTTTAATGTGATGTTGCATCACAATGACAAGATCGACTTGACCTTCACCCAGTTATCCAGATATCAGCGCGATCTTCGTGCGCCTGTCTCACAGGTCGCAGAAATCGTGGAACAATGGTCTGAAGACAATCTTGAAAAGTGTGAGAGCATTGAAAATCAGGTGAAGAAAGTCACCAAACATAGTTTTCGTGTTGCGCGGCGAATACTCGAAAAAGTTCAAGCAGGCGGGCGTCGTATTGATAAAATGATCGCCCAGACCGATGTCAAACTGGATAAATTCCGTTCTGAAATCAAAAGACTGAAGATGGCCGAGTGGAAAGTCAGCAAAGCCAAAAGTCTGCTGGTAGAAGCGAACTTAAGACTTGTGATCAGCATTGCAAAAAAATATACCAATCGGGGTCTGCAATTCCTGGATCTGATTCAGGAGGGGAATATCGGCTTGATGAAGGCTGTCGACAAATTTGAATACAGACGGGGGTACAAATTCTCCACATATGCAACCTGGTGGATCCGTCAGGCGATTACTCGTGCGATCGCTGATCAGGCAAGGACAATCCGGATTCCAGTGCACATGATTGAAACAATCAATAAACTCATTCGCACATCAAGACATCTGGTGCAGGAGTACGGGAGAGAACCGTCGCCGGAAGAGATCAGTATAAAAATGGAATTGCCGGTCGAAAAAGTGCGCAAGGTTCTCAAAATAGCCAAGGAACCGATCTCTCTGGAAACCCCGATTGGTGATGAGGATGATTCTCATCTTGGCGATTTTATCCCGGATGTGTCAGCCGTGTTGCCCAGTGAATCGGTTGTCAACACCTATCTTTCCGATGTCACGCGCAGGGTTCTGGGAACCTTGACCCCACGGGAAGAAAAAGTGCTCAAGATGCGGTTCGGGATTGATGAGAAAAAAGATCACACTCTGGAAGAAGTGGGACAGGATTTTGATGTTACCAGGGAAAGAATTCGTCAAATCGAGGCAAAAGCCTTGAGGAAACTGCGTCATCCGACACGAAGTCGAATGCTGCGAAGTTTTTACGAGTAACCGCTTTATCAAAGGAGGTATTCTTTCGAGAACTGCCGGTTCCTTCCGGGTTCCGGCAGACCGTCACCGGCCAGTCATTCAAGCCTGTAATTGATGCGGATCCCCGATATCAAGTGGTTTTATCCCGCCTGTGAAATTCTTGAACCTGGTAACTATTCAGCCAGGACTCACCGATTAAAGCAAAATGTGAAAGACAAGATCCGGGAGTATACCCGGAATATTGACAAGAGAACTGTAACACTATTGTGCAAAGAGGCTGTTGAAATATGAAGCTAGATCAACTTGAAAACTGGCAGAGAACCAAAAAATGTGAAGAAGTGAATATTGATGATGTTGGTACTGAACAAATCGTCATGGGTTGGGTCAATACCCGCAGAGATCATGGTGGGGTTATCTTCTGCGATTTACGGGATTATACTGGTATTGTTCAGATTGTCTTTGGTCAGCAGCATGATGAAACGGCTTTTAAGAAAGCCGATAGTGTTCGGTCGGAATATGTTCTGGCAGTCAGGGGTATCGTTGCGAAACGGGACCCGGAGACCATCAATCCGAAAATGAAAACCGGCGAGATCGAAATTCATGTGTCGGAACTGAAGCTGCTGAATACGTGCTCGCTGCTGCCCTTCCAGATCGCTGATGAATATCAGGAAACCAACGAAAAAACACGGTTGAAATTCAGAATTCTGGATCTGCGTCGGTCTGCCATGCAGAAAAACCTGATGTTGCGCTCAAGAGCCGCCCAGGTGGTCCGGGATTTTTTTTACCGGAATCAGTTTTTTGAAATTGAAACGCCGGTGCTGACAAAATCCACACCCGAAGGGGCGAGGGATTTTCTTGTTCCCTCCCGTGTCAATACTGGAAAGTTTTTTGCACTGCCCCAGTCTCCCCAGCTGTTTAAGCAGATGTTGATGGTCAGTGGCTATGATCGCTATTTCCAGATTGTCAAATGTTTCAGGGACGAGGATTTGAGGGGAAACCGACAGCCGGAGTTTACCCAGATCGATATTGAACTCTCCTTTACCAATCAGGATCAAATTCTGTCGTTGATCGAGCAGATGATGGCAAATCTTTTCAGGGATACGATCCATTATGAAATCCCGCTGCCGATACCACGCATGACCTACCAGGAAGCAATGAACGATTATGGTAGCGATGCGCCTGATTTACGGTTTGGATTGAAGTTGATCGATATGAACCCAATCGTTGCGAATTGCTCCTTTAAAGTGTTTGGTGATGCCATAAAGAAGGGTGGGGTTGTAAAAGCGATTCTGGTTCCAGGGGGGGCCGACTTCTCCAGAAAGGAATTGGATGATTTGACGGAATTTGTCAGAATCTACCGGGCAAAGGGAATGGCTTATGTAAAAATTCGCGAGGAGGGCTGGCAATCGCCGATTGCGAAATTTTTTACGGAAGAGGAAATCCGCAAAATCAACGAAACGACGGGTGCAACCGTGGGCGATCTTATCCTGTTTGGTGCGGATACCGAAAAGATTGTCAACGATTCAATGGGGAATCTGCGCAAAGAGATTGCACAAAAGACGGGCTTAACCAAGGACAGCGAGTTTAATTTTGTCTGGATTACCGATTTCCCACTCTTTGAGTTTGATGAAGAATCGAAACGGTTTACGTCTTCTCACCACCCCTTTACGATGCCCAATGAGACAGATCTGGATCAATGGGAAAATGAGGACCCGGGCCAGATCAAGTCAGTGGCCTTTGATCTTGTTCTCAATGGTGTGGAACTGGGTGGCGGTAGTATCCGGATTCATAGAAAAGATCTCCAGGAGAGGATTTTCAAATTACTGTCTATCAAAGACGATGAAGCCCAGGCGAAATTCGGTTTCTTTATGGAAGCACTCGAGCAGGGCGCGCCACCCCATGGTGGCTTAGCACTGGGCTTTGACCGCATCATGATGTTTCTTTCCAATACAAAATCAATCCGTGATGTGATTGCCTTTCCCAAAACACAACAGGCTTCCTGTCTACTAACCGAAGCCCCGTCCGAAATAGAAAAAGCACAGTTACAGGAACTCGGTTTGGCTCTCAGAAAATCCAATTTGTCCTAGCGCTGCTGTTTGGGTGATCATAAAAGGGGGAGTAAGACCCCTTTTGTGATCATTTGTTGGAATAAAACCGAATTCAGGACGTACCGTCATCCGCAATACCAAGCATTAAAAATGTTTCAGATCCGGACCATCAATTTCTGGATACTTCTCTGAATAGGCTTGCCTTTTGCATTTTAATGAGTACGATTTTTATTGCGCGTGATTCATTCAAGATCAAAACCATGCCCAGTGTGCCGCATTCTGGCAGGCGATAGGATGGAAGCTCGAGAGTGGTTGAAAAACCCTGGTTGACTAGTGTAGATTAAATTTATCATTACTACTTATAAAGTGTATTATGGCAAAAGCAGCCAAAATGGATTTTGACCGCGGAGGGAAAATGGCAGAAGAAGAATCCGAAGATGGAGGAAAAGGTGGCGGCAAGAAACTGATCATCATTATTTTTATTGTCCTTTTGTTACTGGGTGGCGGCGGAGCTGCTGCCTGGTTTTTATATCTCGCGCCACAGGAGAAAGAAACACCAAAGGAGAATGCAGCTCAAGAGGAGCTTCTTCAGGAAGAGCGGGAACGGGCCAGTAATGTGCTGGAAAAAGCCAAGGATCCATACTATTTTCAATTCAGAGATTCAAAGACTGAAGGCGGGGATTATGTTATCAGCCTGATGGATGGGAAACATTTTCTACGTGTCAAAATGGTTGCCGAGATGGAAGCGGGGGAAGAGGATGCCCATCGATATCTCGAAAAAAGAAGACCACTGATCGATGATATGATTATTTCCTATTTTGCCAGTATGGATTCGACGACGGCTCAATCTCCGGAAAACATCGAAAGAATTAAAAAACAGATGAAAAAGAAACTGAATGCGTTATACGATCAGGATTTTCTCAAAGACTATCCGGGAAAAGGAAAGAATCCGGTAAAAAGGATACTCATCACCAAAATCATCCTTAACTAAACCCTTTTTGAAAAACCACACTTATCCATAGGTTCGAAAATGGCAGATGAACTGGATTTGTCCAGCCTTGATGGAATGGATGACATTGATTGGTCCGATGTCGAGGGGGAGCTTCAGAAAAACAGAGAAATGGTGATAGAGGAGGCGGAAAGCAACAAATCTGCCAATATGGATGACCTTCTGGATGCCGAGGATGCGTCACAGGACGATTCGATTGGTGAAGTGGAAACGGATTTTCTGATGGATATTCCTCTGCGGTTAACCGTCGAGGTTGGAAGAACAAGGCTTTTGATTAGAAATCTACTGGCTCTCGAAATCGGTTCCATAGTTGAGCTGAAAAAGCGTATTGGGTCTCCCATGAATGTTCTCATTAATGACAAACTGGTTGCGAAGGGAGAGATCGTTGTCCAGAACGAGAAATTTGGTCTGAAAATCACAGAAATAATTGAGGAGAGTAAACGACTTTTAAAAATCCAGGAAAACTGAGTTATGCAACGCGTGGCAGTCATTGTGTTCTCTTTTTTATCTTTCGGCTTAACTTCTGTCCTTGCCGCAGAAAGTCTACCTGCGAACACTGTTGCGGATGTTAAAATAGCTTCAAACGCCGAACAGGCAAAAATTGAAGTGGTTTTTACATCGGACTTTAATGAGACTATCAGTACGGATTTTGAAAATGGACTCATTCAGGTCACACTACCCCGCACCACCTTTCATCCCTCATTGGCATATCAGACTATCAACGACCGGTTTATTAAGAATATTAGACTTATTAAGGTTTCCAGCAGCTCGATTCTAGAGATTCATTTTGCCGATCCTGGTTTTGTTGCTGCCGGGATGATAAAAGAAAAAACTGCTGGGTCGCAGTTTATCCTTCTGATTAATAAATCTGCCAGATTCAAACCCGAAGAACCCGCAAAAAGCCCAGCCCTGAAAGTAGAAAACGCCGATCAACCAGACCAGCAGGTGTCCCTGTTGGGTGCCAATGCTTTTTCCGGTGGTGACATGACAGTCAATATTATCAAGATGCTGGTCGCTCTTTTTCTGCTTCTGCTATTCTTTTATCTGCTGCTCTGGATATATAAACGGTTTTTTGTATCACGGTTTCGATTTAATAAGGGTAAATACGATATCAAGGTCTCCTCATCCTACCATATCAGCCCGAAACAAAAGATCATCGTTCTTGAGGTGAATGGGGCTGCCTATGCCTGTGGAGTTACAGCTAATAATATCAGCGTAATATCCAAAGTGTCCGCTGATACGTTCTCCGACTATCTTTCGAATCTGAAGCTCAGTGGAAATAAGGATCTCAACTTTGCCGATATCAGGGTTCAATACAACGAACATAAAAAAAAGCAGGCGAACCTCCAGCCTGGTGTAAAAGAGTCTGGTTCAAAATTTGCGACGGAGTTGATTCAGAGAGTCAAGAATCTGAAGCCACTGGATTGATTCCTGAAAATAGGAATTCGGGCAACCAGCTTTCGATAATTCAATTCTGAATATTGACATTGGTGCTTGAAAAGTAGTTTATTTTCAAGGATATTGATAGTTATCATTCCGCATCTGGGTTAAACCCCTCTGAAACTACCTTCGGTTTGATGCATTGGCCAAGACACCGTAGAAGACGGTATTGACGTTAAATAGACAAAATGAAATGAAAAGCGCTATGAAAAAGGAAAAGGTCGTTTTAGCATATTCCGGTGGATTGGATACTTCAGTTATTGTCCGCTGGCTGGTTGAAGAAGGGTATGAGGTCATCGCCCTGTGCCTGAATCTTGGGCAGAAAGTCGAAAGTCTGGATGCCATAAAGGCCAAGGGAATTCAGGCAGGTGCTTCTGAAGTAATCATTGAGGATGTCGTCGACGAATTCGCCCGGGATTATATTCTTCCATCCATACAAATGCATGCCGTTTATGAGGGGACCTACCTGTTGGGAACGGCGATCGCCAGACCGTTGATCGCGAAGCATCAGATTGCCTGTGCAAAGCAGTCTGGTGCCAATGCCGTTGCTCATGGGGCCACTGGAAAAGGAAATGACCAGGTGCGATTTGAAATGGGATACTATGCGCTGAATCCAGAAATCAAGGTGATCGCTCCCTGGAAGATTAAAAAGTTCTATAAGGCCTATCCGGGCCGCAAAGAGCTCCTGGAATATGCACAAAAGTACAAGATTCCTGTGAAAGCAACTAAAAAGGAACCTTGGAGCTCTGATGAGAATCTGCTGCATATCAGTTTTGAAGCGGGAATGTTAGAGGATCCCTGGACAAAACCGTTGAAAGAAATGTATGAATTGTCAATTTCCCCTGAAAAGGCACCTGATTCAGTCAGAGAATTGACAATTGATTTTGAAGATGGGATCCCCGTCAAGATGGATGGCAAATCATACAGTCTCGTCGCCTTAATTCGCGAATTGAATAAAGTTGCCGGTGAAAATGGTGTTGGAAGAATTGATATTGTCGAATCACGATTTGTGGGCATGAAATCAAGAGGTGTTTATGAAACACCTGGCGGAACCGTATTAATGGCCGCTCATCGAGCTATTGAATCGATCACATTGACGAGCGATGTCATCGATCTTAAAGAAACCCTGATGCCTCGCTTTGCTCGGTTGATCTACAATGGCAGCTGGTTTTCACCGCAGATGAAACTGTTGCTGAATCTTGTGCGGGAAAGCCAGACAGGTGTCACGGGTACAGTCCGGATGGAACTTTACAAGGGGAATATCAACATTACGGGTCGTAAATCACCGGTCAGCCTGTATGATGCTGACATTGCTTCCATGGAGAAAGACCAGGGGAACTACGATGTTGAAGATTCAATTGGATTTATACGTATCAACGCCCTTCCGCTTAGAATTCTGAGTAAAGCCAGAAACAAATAGTGAATGATGGCATAAACGCAGTATTCCCCGGATCTAAATATGAAAACAAAAGAAAAAGCATATAAAATCAATATAAAAGGCTTGAGGCTGTATGCTTACCATGGTGTTCATCCTGAAGAGAACAAACTGGGGCAGGAGTTTGAAATTGATCTGGTTCTTTCGGTTGTCCGTTCAGAAACAATGGAGGATCGTCTGGATCAGGTCCTGTCGTATTGGGATGCCATGACAACAGTGAAACAGGTTTTTACCGGCAAGACTTTCAAGTTGCTGGAAAATGCCGCACAAACGATTCTGGACAGCCTTTCCGAGTATCCACAAATTAAACATGCCGAAATCAATCTTAAAAAACTGACACCGCCTATTCCGGTGACAGTTGATTTTGTTGGTGTCATCATGGAAAAATCCTACTGACCAGCCAAAGAGTGTCTGGCCTTGTCGAGCTGAGGGCGGGTAAACTGCATAATTTCTCTCCTTACTGATGCGTGGTGCCAGCCAGATCGTTTATGAATAAAGGAAAAAATGCGTTAATTCTGCTGGATGGAGAAAAACCTGCCAGAAATCTGCTGCAGTGCTTCTGGGAGACTGCGGATTTACATGTCTGTGCAGACGGTGCTGCTGCAGTCTGTGTTGAATACTTACTCCAACCGGAAGTGATACTGGGTGACCTTGATTCCCTGGATGCAGATACCAGGAACCATTTCAGAGTGTCCAAAATCATCAAAATGGCGGACCAGGAAACCACGGACGGAGAAAAGGCGATTCAATACTGTATCCACAAGGATTATCAGGTCATTCATATTTTTGGTGCTCTGGGGAAACGGGTGGATCACACTTTGTATAATTTGGGGTTATTGACTAAATTTCGGCATCAGGTGGCCGAAATGACCATTATTTCTGATGATGAGACCGTTTCACTGATTACCGGAAAAAAGACCTTTGCAGCATCTGCTGGGACAAGGATTTCGCTGTTGCCGGTTTTTGGAAAGGTTGAGAACGTTACCATCAAAGGGCTGGCTTATCCACTTCGAGAAACAACCCTGGAATTGGGTCATTACAGCAGCATTTCCAATCGATTCACTGGTGATTCAGCAACCGTGTCGATCTCTTCAGGTCAATTGCTTGTTGTGATAGAAAGGCGGGAGGATTGAACAGGTGATGCCGGTTATCGCTTCAGAATCTCTCGACTGACAATGTCATAGATCTTATCCAACTGTTTTTCAGGGTGATAAAACTGGCTTACAGACTTCACCCCCTCTCCTCTAAGCGAATCAATTTTATAACGATTGTCCATAATCTGGACGATCAGGTCGATCAGCTCATGAAAGTTTCTTGAATTGTATAATAGACCATTGCGCCGGTTTTGAATAATCTCAGGTAAGGCCCCCGATCTATTCGCAATCACAATAACTCCCCGAACCATGGCTTCAATGGCTGTCAAGCCGAAAGCTTCAGGAACGATGGAGGGAATGATCAGAAGATCCAGATTGTCATATATTTGGACAGTATCGTTTTTAAATCCTGCATTGATAATATCCCAGCCTTTTTGTTTCAATCTGACGATATTTGCTTCAAATTCATTCCATGATTCAGGTTCAGAAGCCAGTGGATCGCCAAAAATGGAGAGTCTGATCGGCAGGATCGCTTTTGATTGGCTCAGGCTTTCCAAAATGGTCCATTGGCCCTTTGCCTGTGAAATTTGTCCGACAACACCGATGCGAATAGGCAAAGAAAAGGATGCTTCTCTTTTGATCCGCGGAATCTGGTACAAAGCAGGTGAAACCCAGTTGGCGACAATAGTAATCTTGCTGTGGATGGTTTCGGTTTCATACTGCTTTTCCAGAGTGCTCGAAACAGCAATGATTGACTGAACACTGGGGGCTCTGCCCAGAAGCGTGACAGCTCTTTTTTGCTGGTTTTCCATGATCAGATGCAGATGAAAAAATACCTTGATGGAAAACAACAGAGATAAAAAAGCCCCGTTGAGAAACGTTCTTCCGCCATTACAGTAGACGACATCAATATCATACTCCTTTACCTTCTGACTGTGGTAGAATGTACTTTTAATAGAACTGAGTACATACCTGAAAATATCAAGAAAAAATGCAGCCTCCAGGGAACTCGGTTTCCAGGTAGGTGTGCAGTAATAGCTAAAATTCTGCTGTTTGAGCTTTTCTGTGAACTTTCCTTCGCTGGGAACGGAGATAAAGACATTCCAGCGTTCGCTGGAGCGGAATTTTTCGAGTATGTCCAGCAGGATTATCTGACCTCCGCCGACACGATCACCATACTGATCAAGAAAAAGAATGTTTGCTTTTTCCTTTAAAACAGGCAGACGTCGGGGGAAGAAGAACTGACTTCTGTAAACGGTTTTTTGAATGTCCGCGAAAATACGAAGGTGTTTTTCAGCTGAGGTTTTCCATGAATACTGTTGTGCCAGCCGAAATCCCCTCTCCCGGTACATCTCCTGTTGTCCCGTGTCCCCGGCCAATTTCAAGATAGCGTCACTGATCATTTCGTTATCATAGGGGTTGATCAGCATGGCAGCATCATGCACCACTTCAGGAATCGAACTGCAGTTGGAAGTGATCACCGGTGTTCCACAGGCCATTGCTTCGAGAATCGAGAGTCCGAATCCCTCGTAAAAAGAGGGAAAGAGGAATAGCAGAGCCCGGGAATAGATCGCCGGAAGATCCATGGTGGGCAAGACCCCGGTAAATATGATCTTCTTATTTTCCAGAAGCATCTGAACCAGATGGATAATCTCAGGGATGTCTCTTTTTAGATCTGTATACTGTCCCAGCAGCACCAGAGGCGGTAGATCCGGATTTTTCTGAAGCGCAATCTGAAAACTGGAAATCAGTCCAATGATATTCTTATGGCGCTTGATATTACCCACAAAGAGCAAGTAGGAATCCGGGATATTATATTTGCGGACCACCTTGAGGGATTGCTCCGCCGGAATTGGTATGAAACTGGCGTCGACGCCGTTATAGATGACAGTGATCTTGTCGGCTGGGATCTTATAGTATTTAATAATTTCTGATTTGGAAAAATTCGAGACCGTGATAATCTGATTTGCCTTATTGAGTATCCGTTTCAGGAATGGACCGGAGTAAATTCGCTTCAGTACACCCGGGAAAAACTGCTTCATGGCCAGATGGCAGACATCATGAACAGTGACAACCAATTTGCCTGGATAGAATACCGGGGCGTTATAGTGGGGAATATGCAGCAATCCGAAAGGGTTTATTTTAGGCACCCATTTAAACTGCTCAACCACGCTGTAGATAGGATCATTGTATATCTTTACCTTGGCACGGGAAAAACTCTTGATAAAGTCTACCTGGTTTTGCATGGCCAGGTACTCGAAGGCGAAATCAGGTGACAACGATTCATATTGGCGGATGAGATTTTCAATATAGGTCCCGATCCCACTGCCACCCAACTGGCGACAGTCAATATATACCGGTGAAGCAGCGATACTGTTCTGTAACATAGAGTATGATAACCATTGGTTGGCTGAATGCCCACGAGGCTGTTTTACCGGTAATGGAGATAAACAGCCTGACATCCGGAAAAACAGATCCTGTTTGTAAAAAGGTTTTAAGAGAATCGCTGTTTAATTGATGGATCAGTTTTTATCATTAAGCAGGTCCTCTTTTTTGATCTTGTATTCGTTGCTGTACATAAAATAAACGACACCGCCCAGAAGATAAACCGCTAACTGAATAACGATGAAAAGATTGAAAACATCGGCCCCGCCCTTGATGTTGATGAGCAGGTAGAGTGTTTCAAAAGCCGCATGGCCGATCCCGATACCTCCCGGAGCGATGGGGATCGCTGTCGTAATTAATCCGATCGGCATGATGAACATCTGCGTGGCAAGTGCAATCTCTCTCATGCCCATTGTTCTGGCGACCAGAAAAAACAAAAAAGCGGAAAGGGTGTGGATAATTATCGAGATAGTTAGTGTCAAAGCCAGTGTTCGCCAATGATGTTGATAGATCTTAAATGTCTTGTATATCTTCAACAAAAGCTCACTTTTTGGCAACTTGGTGAAAAGCCGGATAAAGGGATCACGACCTTCTGAAAACGGAAACAGGATAATGAGGTAAAAAAGAACGATGCTTGCAAAAAGTGCGATGATAAACATGGACAGGGGTTGCAGTTTAGGCTGAGAGAAGATCAGGTGCCAATTGAAAACAAGTGCAAAAAACGCCATCACAATCAATCCGAACAGACCGGTTGCGCGGTCGATGATCAGAGTCATCAGGGCTTTCGTCTTTCCTTCTCCCCTGTCCAGTTTGACAATATAGTACCCTTTGACCAGGTCCCCTGTCACAGCTCCCGGCAATGTGGTATTAAAAAAATTTCCAATCCAGGTCAATAGATAGGCTTGCTTTATTGGCAGTTTGATCTGAATGGCTCTCAGCAGCAACCACCAGCGAAGTGCTGTGAGTGGAATGGTGATTACCAGGAGCACAAAAAGGAGGGTGAAAAGGACCTTTGGGGAATCCAGAAAAAGCAACAACCGGCTGAAATTCAAACGTCCGCTGCGGACCAGAAAGAAAATGATTCCGAGTGTCAGACTTAATTTCAGAAGGGTTTTAATGACTTTTTTATAGTTCATAATCAGGGTGAATGCGCGGCAATTGCGTATTCAACAGGATATGCGTCCTATTGTGTCTTTGACACTCGGATGGCTGCCAGCTCTTCCTGTTGGATGGCCTGTTCTTCTCTTTTATCTTGCCACTGTATTAAGCTTCCGGAGAAGTGATCGATTGTTTCTGCAGGAGATCTTGACTGATCTTGAAAGATATCCGATTGGTTGAGGATGAAGAAATCAAGGATCTGAGTATCTTTTCTGAGCAGTTCGGACACCTTTTTTAGATTATGCTGTCTCTTTTTATAGAATTCTAGCAATAAACCGGATATTTGAAAAGAGTGTTGGTCTGCAATCCGGGCCTGAACATATCGTTCGATGAGCGAAAAAAACTGTTCACTCCGATCTTTGCTTTGATGGGATCGATGCCGCAAGGCCAGGTAGTATTGATGAACCATGGCAAAAGAGACGAAATAGGACCAGCCCTGCTCAAAAATTTTAAGGATTTCTGTTTTTCCGGTTTTCCGTTTTTTTGACAGGTTTCCAAGCTGAGACCCCACTTTGCTGGTTACCAGCATATCATTATAGGTGGTTTTGCGAATCTCTAGCCAGGCAAGGATGGTCTTGATACGAGGAAAATCAGCACAATCGGACAACCGTTTTTTTTCCCCTGACTGGATGGCGTTTAGACAGGTATGCATCCGCAAGGCGGCTTCAAACAGTTTCTGATAAACAGAGTTTTTATACTGATCACTCAGTTTTGTAACGATGGCACCGGTGTTTCGACCTGCGGTTTTGATGTCGGGTCTGCAATGCTGCCAGATCCAGAGTGGGAAACGGTCACGTGCGTCCTTCTGTTTTTCGGAAAGCTTAGCCCCTTCTATCAAAAAAGGTTTGGCGAGACCACGGCGCTTAAGAACCTTAATCCGTTCACTGAACGTTATTTTCCAGGCGTCCAGGACCGCATATGCCTGAGCCGCTTGTTCAGGCGTTTTCGTCAAATAGTCACGGCAGTCAGCAAGTTCTGACATCGAATTGTTGATCAGTTGCAGTCGTTCTTCAAAGGCGTGAAATATGGTCCATTGTTGCTTTTGGGCCAACACATGATAATTTTTTAAATCATATGGCAGCAATACCGTTGTCTGGGGGTTGATTGAAAAGAACTTGCCGACTAACTCATCATAGACCGTTGTCGGGTTTTCCTGCAGTGATTCAAGATGCTTCTGAAATGTGTCATCTATCAATTTTTGAATCGTGCTTTCGACCGGTTGCTCAGACTGCAGCAGGTTTTTAAAAAAAGCCGTTTTTCCATATTCCCGGGATTTGGGACCTTTAATCTGCAGTGTTCTCCCGATTCGATCAAATTCTTTAACAAGAGCAGGCGAATAACGATCCAAAAAATGACAGAAATGGATCTTTTCCATTCTATCAAACGTCAGTGTCTCCGTTTCATCAACCATCAAGCGAAATGCCGGTTTTTGCGGAACATGTTCGTTGAAAAATAGCAGCCCGAATAATTTTGAAAACAGCAGCCGAACGGTTTTGATAACTTCCTCACTGGAGGTGATCTTCTCAGGTATGATCACCTCCACAAACGGGACCCCATTTTTCCAGGTAAGACGTGCGGCTGGAAGGGTACTTTGTTTCTTCAGAGGTTTACCACTTTCAACCGCCCAGCTTGAAGGGGTATAAAAACTCACTTCGGGACTGTGGTGCTCGATTCTCAACCCATGTTTTTCTGCAGTGACAAAACTTTCGTTGACGAGATTCTGGATGGCGGTTTGAGACTTCTTGTCAAAGCTTCCAAAAAAATGGATAGGGGTGTCATAAGATCTGACAGGTAATACCGATTCGAAATCTGCAAGGCTTTTAAGAAAAAACTGAATGCTCTCCGAACTGAAACGCGTTTCCAGGAGATCTTCATCCATCGAAGCGAACGATTCCCCCGGAGTTGTCGACGAGCCCTTCATCATGTGGCCGTTCTCTGTTTAAGTATCCCAGTTGGTATTCTACGAAATCCAGTTATTAAAGCCTGTCAAATATATCGAATAGTGAATTGACCGGGCTGTCACTTCGCCTTGAATGGCAGATTGTGCTGGTCCTCTTTATCACTGATATTTTGTTTTGACCGCAAAAGTCAATGGATTCTATCTTTGTGAGCCGAGAAAATCGGAAATGGTGTGAATGTCAAAAAAAGTTGAGTTAATTGCAAAAGCACTGTAAAAATGAAAGTCACCTGATCGACAGGTTAAAACAGATAGTCACGTGTCTGTGAAGCGTACCTTTGATTAAGAACATATCTCAACCGGTAAAGCATGCAGATGTATTTTTTTTATGGTAACCAGGCTCTTGAATTAAAGGAGTTGGTCGATGAGTTAACGAAGAGTCTGTTACCGAAATCGGACTTGGAGCATGGTGTTTTTGAATTCGATCTGGCTGATTTTTTTTCCCTGGAACAAGAGAGAGCGAAAAAACAGTTCAGCGAGTTTCAGAATACGTGTCAAACGGTGTCCTTTTTCTCTCCAAAAATAGTTGTTCAGGTGAACAATCTTCAAAAAATTCCTTTGAAGAAATCACCGACAGAAGGCATAAGGTCTGGTTTGAGTGAGATCAACCTCGTAAAAACGGTTGTTGATGGTGATTCTGTCTGGTTTGATGTTGATAGTCTGGTTGACAGAATCGATACCCGATATCATGTCACAGGTCTGCAGGTCGTGGAGGAGGTTGTGCACTGTTCAGGCACTGGTTTTTATCTGAAACTGGATCCCTTATGGGAAAATCGGCTCGTTTATCGGCAGAAAGGCAAGGATATGGAGACGATTCCTATAAAAACGTTCCTGGACGAACGTATCAAGGGGAATCTGATTTTTGAGCCCCTTCCAAGTATGCCTTCTGAAAATAGCACTGGGGCATCGGCGATTGTGACACTGCTGAAATCCTATCTTGAGAACCCTCCTGATCAGGTAACTTTTATTTTTACAGCCAATATTCGTAATCCTCGCGAGATCAATTCAGAAATCTATAAACTTCTGAAAAAGCGAGCAAAAGAGGTCAAAGCCACGATCGCCTATGACAATTTTCGTCCTGTCCCCTGGGTCATCCAGCGTGCAGAAAAGAAACAGCTGAAGATAGACTCGGATACGGCTGATCTGTTGATTGAAATCGCCGGAACGGATTTTTCCATTCTGAATATGGAACTTGACAAGCTTTCGCTGTTGTTTCCGCCAGGCAAACAGGTGACACCGGAGGAACTGTTGAAAAGCACCAGCCATTCAAAACGGTTTACTGTTTTTCGCATTGCAGATTTCCTTGTGCAGAAGGATCTCTACAAGACACTGGAAAGCCTGGAGATGGTTTTGAAAGACCATCCTGCAGAATCGATCGGTGTCTTTGGATTGATTGCGTCGCAATTTCGCCGGATGTTGAAGATTGCCTGGATGCTTGAAAACGGTCTGACTGAGAACACTATTGTCAGTCAGTTGAAAATAAATCAGTGGGTTGCCCGGCAAGCCGTCCGATATACCCGAAATTTTACCCTTATCGAGCTCGAAAATATCGTGGTGCAGCTGGCAAAAATCGATCTTCAGATAAAGTTCTTTTCAAAAGATGCACTGACAATTATGGAGAACATCTGTTTTCAAATCTGCCAGGGGGAATTTGCGGAAAAAAGGCATATAGAACGTCACTGGCTTCCCTGATAAAAGACTGGCAATATGGTGGAAACCTTTTCGGGCCCCTGGACTCTATTGAATAGGTACGGGCTGCCATATGGAAAGCCATGGAGAGATTTCGTAATCCCATTGTATTCCTTATTTTATTGCTTCTGCCGTGCCTTTTGTTCTTTTCCGGGTGGCGTTATTGGTGGTTTTACCAGATTTCATTACAATTTGGTATCTGCCTGGTGGGGATATTTTTCTATTCATGGCGTTTGGTGGCGCTGGCAGGTCTCCTGCTTCTCCTGATCTTCAATCATGCCTGGTTCAGTTTGAATCCACGGGTCCCTGAATCATGTCAGCGCCAGATCGATCATTTCTCAGGACTGGTTGAAACGGATTCTAACAACAAAACAGAGACGCTGAGGCTGATCAAAGTTGAAATCTGGTGTCGAGGACAATCTGTCAGCTGGCCCTCGGCTGAACTTCGATCTGCAGACTTTCGGAACAGAAAACTACGATGGTTTCGCATGGGTGATCGAATTCAGCTCAAACATATAGGAATACAAGCGCGAAATCCTATTGCGCTGGATATCAAGCCTGAACCCCGAGTCTCCATTTATAATCTGACACGTCAAGAAAGAATCCTTCATCGGGGGTCTCTTTTGCTCTATGTTCAAAACAAGGCCCGATATTTTCTGGGCCCATTCCCGTCTTCTGTTTATAAAGCACTGATAACAGCCGATCGAACCTCGTTGACCATCGACTGGAGAAACCGGATCAATGATCTGGGAATAACACATCTGTTTGCCATTTCCGGGATGCATATTGGAATCTTGTTTCTATGGTTTTCCCTGGTGATTCGATGGCTGGTTTCTTTCCCCTGTACATGGGTTGAAAAGGGTGCCAGTGTATTTCTGACCGATCTTGTTTCAATCACAGCGATCTTTGTTTTTCTGCGGGTCATAGGAATGCCCATCTCAGCAGAGCGGTCATTCATTATGCTGGTATGGTGGGCATTAATGCGTCATTTTCTGCGATGGCAACCTCTCTGGTTTATTTTGTGCGGGACAGGGATGATTATTTTAGTGGGGTCCCCTATTGCTATCGGGCAGAAATCTTTTCAGCTTTCATTTCTCTCAGTGGCCGGTATTATTCAGATTTTACCGTTTCTGCCAAGACGTCGAATACAGGATTCTCTAGGATCTGCTTTGCGTAAACTGGTCTTATCCTCGCTCTTTGTCAGCGCATGGCTTTGTCTGCTGACACTGCCTCTGGTCAGTCAACTGGCAGAAAATGTATCGCTGATATCCGCGTTCAATAATGTTATCCACATTTTTTATCTTAGCTTTGTTTTTCTTCCCTGTTCGCTGCTGGTCATGGTATTTACTGTCCTTGGCTATCCATGGGGTGGTTTGCCCGGTGAATTATACCTTTATTCCCTTTTAAATTTCGTAGGAAAAATATGGGAGAGGGGGTTGGTTCTTAATTCGGAATGGAATCGCTACTTCCTAATCAAGAATTTTAAAGAATGGCCGCTTTTTTCTACCCTCGTATGGTTCGTGCTGTTTCTCACTCCCTTTTTCATCAAGTGGATGGCTTGCGAAAAAAGAAAAACATAAACAAATGTTCATTTTTTTCTTGACAAGCCAATTTGAATCGATAAGGATACAGATGTTCACCGAATAATAGTATGGGGGTTCTCTTTTATTCTATATCTTTCAAAGGGCTATTATGAAAACAAATGAAAAAAAACGGCTGGTATTAATTGGCATTCGAAGGAAGGGGGATTCAGGATTTAAACTGAAAACAGTTCAACGGGACACCAATTCGGTGAAAAGCAATTTTCCGGTATCCAATAATACTCGGTCAGGCAACAGAGACTTGTATTGATACCTTGGTTGGTGGAAAAATGCAGACCTTTTGCTCTAACGATAAAAGGTTGCTTATCGCAGAGTTATTTATCCCAGAAGATGAACTTTTCCGGGTCGACATACTGATCATTAATCAGGATTTCATAATGCAGGTGAGGCGCTGTACTTCGTCCTGTATTGCCAATTCTGGCGATCAGGTCTCCCCGTTTGACTTTTCTGCCTGCCTGGACTTCATATTTAGCTAAATGGCCGTATCGTGTGACGATATTATATCCATGATCAATAACGAGAAACAGCCCCAGATTTCCCTCAATCCTTGCATTATCGACAATGCCGTCTGCAGGGGCATAAATCGGTGTGTATTCCCGATTAGAAATATCCAGTCCATAATGAAAACGAACATTACCTGTAAAAGGATCTCCCCGTTTGCCGAATCTTGAGGCAATATGACCTGCCGTAGGAGCAATGGATGGCGTTCTGGCCAACCTGTCTTTTTGCTCTTGCAGATATGCACCTAACTGAAAGAAACTGATCTCCCGCAGTTTTGTATCGAGATCCAGTTTTTTCAACTTCAATAAAAGCATTCGACCATCCTGCGCGGTACTGTTTTTTATCTCGTTTAATCCATTCCCCCCTACGTATCTGATACGGGTTGCAGATTCCTGCAATCCACTGATAAGACGCAGTTTACGGTCGAATTTTTCAAGGTCATTCAGTTCGCTTTGCCGATAATTCAGAATATTATTGATCTTTTGAGTAGAAATTTTTTGCAGCATAACGGCGGTTTCCAGTTCCTTCATATTCCGACTTTTTCCCTTGATGAGGTAATAGTCGACGAGGATACCGATAGATATCAAAGCCAGGATGCAAAGCGTGAACGTGACCATTTTTAAAAGAAAAGCCGATATCTCAAATTTTACAATCCGGCCACTTTTCTGGGGGATGATCATTACGGTCAGGTAATTTCGTAACACCGGGTCTCCTTATTTCGTTTCCTACTATCATGTACAATTGCTTTAACTCCTTTATATACGGCTATTATAGAAAGTGCAAAGGGATCTGTAAAATCAAGATTGCCTCTTCTATTTCCGATTGTTGAGAGGCTGTTTTTATTCAGTTTGCTTTTCATGCAGGAAGCATGGTAATTAAAAAGGAGCAGCAACGCTGATAAGCCTCTGTAATAAAAGTGGTAAAAATATAGAAAGACACCACTTCAGGGCATGATGGGATTGGGAAACGCATAGAGCAGGTGCCGGATGGCAAAAAGTCAGATGACTCAGATACCCGATAATGGTTTTACGGAGCTATGGCTTCACTATATCTGGCGAGAACGGAAACTTGAAGGTATCCGGCTGAAAACAGAAGATGGCAAAAAACTGACGGTGATTTTTCCGGGTTGGTATAACCGAGGTTGGGGACCCGATTTTACTGAGGCGCGGGTTCAAATTGGTGGGGAAGAATTTTTTGGGGATGTGGAAATACATATTGCAGAATCCTCCTGGATGGGCCATCAGCACAACCTGGATAGTGCATACAATAAAGTAGTCCTGCATGTTTATTTCAAAAAGGATGGGAAAAAGGCTATCAATCAAT
The DNA here is from genome assembly GCA_018830885.1 of bacterium. Taxonomy (GTDB): domain Bacteria; phylum SAR324; class SAR324; order XYD2-FULL-50-16; family XYD2-FULL-50-16; genus JAHJRI01. Next base: position 27,744 of record JAHJRI010000084.1, read on the forward strand.
TGGGACAGTCTGTTCCTTCGCTGTATATCGGCAACCCGGAATTTGAACCGTTCTGGGATCGCCATGATATCCAACAACCTGTCAAAATGAAAGAACTACCGGGAGCTTGCGGATTGGTTCTTTCAATCGGCAATTACCGTAAAACCCGCAATCTGATTTTTCAGGCTGCTGAACAGCGTCTGCTTGCAAAAGCGTCAGATATTGCAGACGAAATAGATCAAAACAGGTTTGACACACAGGAAGATGTGCTTTTTAAAAGAATCTGCCAGTCCGCAGGGTATGCTGCCTATTCGGACTCGTTTTCTCAATTGGCCCGGATATATCCGTATTCCCAAATGATAAAACTGTTTCATTCAATGCACAGGCAGAATCGTATCGAGGTGTTGGGGCGCTGGTTGGGGATCATGGGAATTCTGGATGCTGTCGATCCCAGCGATGTGCATGATGCTTTTCGAAGGGAATGGCTGGCATTTCGCCAATTCTGGTCAACCATCAAGGATGTAGTGCCTCTCATCAAGACTATCGATAAAAAGCCATATCGACCGCTGAATCATCCTTTGCGAAGGTTGGCCGGGCTGTACTATCATCTGGAGAAGATACAGTTTCAAGGACTGCTTAAATCATGGTTGAGATTTTTTTTGGAGTGCCGGCGGGTTATGCAGGCGAAGACGCGCTGCCAGTCGACATTAATTGAAATGCTGGATCAAATGTTTCCCCAACCCGAATGGGATCCTTTGAATGGCAGACTTTTTGTGACGAGCAGCCAGCTGAATCCCAGCAGAATCAAGTTGGTTGGCAGACAGCGGCAGTTGATTATTCTGGTCAATGCGATCATCCCATTTTTCCTGGTCTGGTCGAAGTCGAATCAGGATCGAGAACTTGAAAGGACCTTGTTCGATCTTTTCCTGCTTTTACCTGCCGAAGGCAAAAACCGGAAGACTCGTTTTCTGGAGCAGCGATTGTTTCCATTGAATCCGGAATTCAAGATAACAAAGAATCTCAGCTATCACCAGGGTTTGATCCAGTTGCACGATGACTGCTGTAAAAGTTACTATGAGGGATGTCAGAACTGCTCATTGGTAAAATGGATGCAAAAACAGGAAATTTAGAGAGGAACTCTCATGAAAAGATGGCTCTCCATTTTTTGGGTTGGGACGATTGTCGCTATCGTCGGTTGGAACCTGTTCGCCTATGATCAGGCATCGATCGATCGCTTGTTGCGGACCAGGCAGTGTCCCCGGTGTGATTTATATCGAGCCAATTTAAATCGTCTGGATCTCAGTGGAGCAAATCTCCGTGAAGCAAAGCTTGCATATGCCACATTCAGAGAAGCAACCCTTTATGGTGCTGATTTAACGGGTGCGGATCTGAGGGGGACTGTCTTTGACGGTGCTGTCTGGATCGATGGCACCATCTGTCAATTCGGATCCTCCGGTATTTGTCGCCAGAAGGAGAATTAGTCTCTCTAGCCTGGATCACAGATTTCCGGATGATTGTGGGGGCAAGGATCGGAAATGCTATTTAGAAAAAGAAAAAAAATATGTGTCAACGTCAAACTACTGGCGGGTCTTGATCAAAAGGAAGCTTATAACACCGAAAAAGGCATCCAACTGGAACTCAAGGAAAACACCCGGCTGAAGAAACTGATTAAGACGCTGGATCTGCCAACGGATCAACCAATATCTTTTATTGTCAATGGAGAAAAGGCGAAACCGGGCGATTCTCTTTCAGACGGAGACGAGGTATTCTGTTTTTTGCCTTTTGCCGGTGGTTGAGTCCGGTCATTTGACAATCTTTGTCCCGGTCCCTTTGTTTGTAAAAAGCTCGGATATAACCGCATGCGGGTC
>JAHJRI010000085.1 GCA_018830885.1 bacterium
ATATCATCTTCTTTCATCATCAACAGTTCTTCACCGTCTATTTTTATTTCAGTGCCCGCATATTTCCCGAACAGCACCTTGTCACCCTTTTTTACATCCAACGGTATCAAAGAACCATCATCCTTCCGAATCCCTGAACCTGCGGCTATTACCTGGCCTTCCTGAGGTTTTTCTTTTGCTGTATCAGGAATTATGATACCACTGGCGGTCTTAGTCTCAGCATCGTTGCGTTTTACAATGACGCGATCATGTAAAGGTCTTATTTTCATAGTCTATATCCTTGCGTGAGAGGTTATTTCATCTGCCAAAAAAGCACTCAAACAAAACCGCGAGTTACCTGTCTATCGCAACCCGGGCTTCTGTTTTTCGACTGGTAGCACTCGACAGGGTTGAGTGCTAAAATGTCCTTTTAATATAACGTCCTCATTTTAGAAGATCAAGCAAAAAATGACACAAACGGGGGTCCGCCTGGAAATCATTTTTTGCTGGGTTTTTCGGGTGTTTCATCAACTGGGGGGGCCTCTTTCAGGGCATTTTGGTTTTCGAAGGAAATTTTATAAAACTCTCGCACGCTTTGATCAATACTTTTAGCAATATCGGGGTGTTCGAGCAGGAATTCCTTTGAGTTTTCCCGTCCCTGTCCCAGTCTTTCATTGTCGAATGAATACCAGCTGCCACTTTTCTTTATGATTCCGCCGTCGACGGCAAGGTCGAGCAGAGAACCAATTTTTGAGATGCCTTCACCAAACATGATATCCACTTCGATGATTTTGAAGGGGGGGGCGACCTTGTTTTTTACGATTTTTATTTTAGTCCGGGTTCCGAGGACATTGTCGCCCTGTTTGATATCGCTGATTCTTCGGATGTCGACTCGCACAGAAGCATAGAATTTAAGGGCGTTGCCACCGGTGGTCACTTCGGGGTTTCCGTACATGACGCCGATTTTATGGCGGAGTTGGTTAATGAAAATAATCATGCATTTGGATTTTGAGAGGGTCCCGGTGAGTTTTCTAAGCGCCTGGGACATGAGGCGGGCCTGCAGTCCGACATGCGAGTCTCCCATTTCACCGTTGATTTCAGCTCGCGGGACCAGTGCTGCAACGGAGTCTACGACGATAATTTCAATACCGCCGCTGCGAACTAGAATATCTGTAATTTCGAGGGCCTGCTCGCCATAGTCGGGTTGTGAGATTAAAAGGTCATCGATATTAACCCCCAGTTTTCTTGCGTAGACCACGTCCAGCGCGTGTTCCGCATCTACGAAAGCGGCGATTCCGCCTGCTTTCTGGACTTGAGAGACAACATGCAGGGCAAGGGTTGTCTTTCCCGAGGATTCTGGGCCAAAGATTTCAATAATTCTCCCCAAGGGGAATCCACCGGCGCCCAGTGCGACATCCAATCCAATCACACCGCTGCTAACAACCGGTATATTCTGCGCAGCCTTGTCGCTCATTCGCATCACCGAACCTTTTCCAAACTGACGATCAATTTGAGAAAGTGCCGATTCGATAGCTTTCGTTTTTTCTGTATCCCACATTTCGTTACTCCTGGATTAGGATTTTCTGTTAGGTGTGTTCTGAATGCGCTTCACTGGATTCGTTTTCCGAAAACAAGGCGTGAAAAACGACCCTCAGGTGATGGTGATGAATATTACACCTTTGAAATTGGCGTTTTGGTTATCCCTCAGAAACAAGGGGTTTTCAATCCTGTCATCTGATTTTTTCTAGTTTCGGCATAATAACAAACGAAGTTAAAGTTTATTGAAATATGGTAAATAATGCAAATGGAAATCAGAAAAAGAACGCGGCACTTATTGTCTTAAGTATCTATATCTTTTAACTAATCTTAGGATTGCCCGCATCGCACGAGCCGCGCACACCAATTCCGGTTCCAGGCTTGACAACTTGCCGTTGAAAGGCGTTGATGCTAATGACAGTAGATCGAAACAGTTCCAGACTGGTTTTCGAGAGATCCGGGGCCCAGCGATCAACCGGAGATATTTACCCGGTCCTGCGTTATTGTGAAAATCCGTGTAAATGAGTGAATGATCAAAATATGTCAAAATCGATTTCCCTGTTTCTTATCACAGAAAGTAAAGGCGGACGGAATTTATGGTGGAAGGATTTCTCTTCTTTGAATCCGAAGGTTACAGCCTGATGTTTCAATATAGAGGGAATCAGAAGATGTTTCGGTTCACTGGTGAAAAGGGGGCTCTATTGTTTTCATTCCGCCCAGTAAAAGGCATTGAGAGGGACATACGTATTTGACTTTGTACGATTTTTCAAGGATTATCGAAGTGCAGCCTGGATGATATGAGATCAATCTGCCAAGCCAAAAGAGGGTGTTTTTCCGTGGACGGTTGCTTGTGAATTCTTCAGAAAATAACTGCTACTGAGGGCATACAAATATGAAAAGAAAGAGATTCCTGGTGTTTGTAGTCTTAGTCGGCATCATTCTGCCGATAACGCTCATCGCATCCAGCGGCACGCACACCGTTAAAGTGGATTTTCCACCGGCACTTTCCAGTTACAACGATGGCCATTTGACGAATATCGGCGCAATCCTGTTACACCGCATCCAACAGGAACCCCTGAACCTGCTCGTTACACTATTCTTTTTCGGGGCGATCATTCATACCTTCATGGCCGGCAAATTCCAGAAAATTGCCCATCATCTGCAGGAAAAACATGATGAAAATTTGAAGCGGAAGAAGCAGGATGTTCAATATAGCGGCGATGTTATCGAGGAGGTCAGTTTTCTTTCCCAATTATTTCATTTTTTTGGGGACATCGAGGTGGTTTTCGGGCTCTGGGTACTCCCGGTATTCTGGTCCATTGCCTATTTTTATGATCTGCATGCTTCAATATCATATTTCAGTTCAATTAATTACACCGAGCCGATGTTTGTTGTGGTAATTATGACGCTGGCGGCGGCCAGGCCCATTGCGCGTCTGGCCGAGCAATCACTGAAGACAGTCTCAAAAATAGGCAGGGGGTCTCCGGCCTCCCTGTGGTTCACTATTTTGACAGTAGGCCCGCTTTTGGGCTCCTTCATCACTGAGCCTGCCGCGATGACCATTTCTGCGCTCATTTTGGCCAAAGAGTTCTATGCCAGAGGCCCCAGCAACCGATTTGCCTATGCAACCATTGGCCTGCTTTTCGTCAATATTTCGGTCGGGGGAACGCTGACGCATTTTGCGGCACCACCGGTCCTGATGATTGCAGGAAAGTGGAACTGGGATCTGGCATTTATGTTTTTCAGTTTCGGCTGGAAAGCGATTCTAGGGATTCTCATTGCAAATACGATCTATTTCCTGATTTTCAGACGTGAATTCGCTCAATTAAAGGATTTGAAGGAATCCAAAGGCTCAAATCTGTTGATCAAATGGGACATGAGGGAAGATAATGTCCCGGCGAGTGTGACATTGGTGCATGTGCTGTTTCTGATCTGGACAGTCTATTTTGCTCACTATCCGCCCCTTTTTATTGCAGGATTCCTCTGTTTTCTGGGCTTTGTCGATGCCACAGGGCATCATCAGAACCGAACCAATTTAAAACCCGCCTTACTGGTAGGCTTTTTTCTGTCAGGACTCGTGATACACGGCGGTTTGCAGAAATGGTGGATTGCCCCGATTCTGGGAAGTTTGAGTGAAATTCCTTTGATGCTGGGATCCACTATTCTGACTGCGTTTAATGACAATGCAGCCATTACGTACCTGAGTTCACTGGTTCCGAATTTGAGCGATTCCATGAAATATGCGGTTGTTGCCGGTGCGGTCACCGGTGGCGGGTTGACAGTGATCGCCAATGCCCCGAATCCGGCGGGATTATCCATCCTCCAGAAATTCTTCCCCAAAGGTTTTTCACCGCTGGGGCTCTTGCTTGGGGCACTTATCCCGACGATCATTATGGGCTGCGCGTTTATGATGTTGTAAATGCAAAGGGGATACTGGATCCGTAACAACCAGGGTGTGGATCAGGCAAAACCTGGTCGATCCGCACCCTGGTGAATTCCTTCCAGGACCAAAAAGGCTTGTTTTATAAATCCTTGCCAACCGGACAGGGCCGGCTTACCGGGAATTAACCCAGCAGAGCATCAACCCTGTGGTTGCAGTGGTTGCATATGACAAAAACAATTCAATTCTCACTCCCTGCCAGAAATCCATTGACCGTAAACCAGGATTTTCATCGGTCCGCCAACCCCTCCGGTCAATGATTCACCGGGTTTTGCCACCCGGGAAAAAACGTGCCCATATTTAGATTTGGATCTTTTGAGGTTCTTGTACTAAAATGGAATCGAGAGTTTGTTATATTTTTCACAGGGGTGCGGCCGTTTAAAAAAACACGTCACTCTAACCACCTGATCTTTAATCCATAATGAGGTTCCCAATGAAACGATCCTTCAATCAAAAGCGATTTTTCATGTTTAGGGTACAGATCCCAATGGTACTGATTTGCTGCGGCATATTCCTGTCAGCCGGTTGTGCAACCAAGAGAATTGATCCCTTAAGCATTCCGATGCTGGATGCAGATAGAATCGAAACCAGCTATCCACCGACAGAAGATGAACTGGTGCTTCGTCCTTATATCCTTCTTCCGTTAATTGTTTTTAAAGATCAGACAGTAACCAAAGAAAGACTGGCCGATATCCGCCATTTTATCGATACATCCCTTGAAAAAAACGGCAATTTCTCGATTATCTCTCCGGAAGAGACTGAAGCTTTGCTTGCCAAAGAAGAAAACAGGCACTTTCAACCCAATAACATCGCTGATGCAATACAACTGGGGGCCTCTGTCAACGCCACCTTTGTATCGCAAATGCAGATCACCATCATTGAGAGTAAAACCGTCAAAAATATCGACGAGTTCAAAGCCAATATCAATCTGACCGTGTTTACAACAGATAGTGGACAGGTGGTGATCAAGCAGGATGTTCTTTATGATTCACAAGATCCGGAACGTTCCCATAAGAAGCTCAGAAAGCTGGTCCAAACCTATTTCCCGATCAGGGGGTATATCCTGGAGACACGGGGCGGACATCAAGTCGCCAGAATATCAATAGGAAGGGGCGTTGGAATCGCATTGGGACGAAAAATCCAGGTTCGAGACAGAGTCGTCAAAGATGAAATTGTCAATGGGGTTTCACGTCGAACCGTCTCCTTTTTGGCAAACGCTTATGCAACTACCGAAGTGATCAAGGTCATGGAAAATGATAGTTGGGTTTTGGTGAAAAAAGAAGATCAACATAACATAAAGAAAGGCCAGGTTGTTTTTACACTTCCGGAATAGGCACACCAGATGCCGCTGTCGGTGGCAACAGACGCCTTGTCTGAACGTTTCGGCATAGTCGACTTTGCATTGAAAAGCAGACCCCTGAACCCAGAATAACCATGTTTCAGATTTCACCTGAGCTGATTGACCGATATGGTGTTGCCGGTCCCCGATATACATCCTACCCGACAGCACCTATCTGGCATGACATTGACCGGAGCACCCAGGTAAAATGGCTGGAAACAGTCCGATCCAGCCAGAAGCCGTTGTCCTTTTATATCCATATCCCTTTTTGCCGTAGCCGATGTTATTATTGCGGATGCAATGCCCTTGTCAGCCGCAAGCAGTCGCAATCCGCAACCTATGTCGATTATCTGATCAGCGAACTCGAACAGATCGGCAAATATCAGAGCCCCGGCAAACAGATACGCCAACTCCATTTTGGTGGCGGGACCCCTACATTTCTTTTAGATGAAGAGTTTGAAAAAATTCTGAAGACGATTCAATCCACCTTCTCCTTTGAGACAGGAGCTGAAATCGCCATTGAAATCGATCCTCGCACGTTGCGCTCAAACCAGCTGTCGTTTCTCAGTCAATTGGGGTTTAACCGCTTGAGCCTGGGGGTTCAGGATTTCGACCGGTCTGTTCAAACGGCCATCAATCGTATTCAAAGTGAGGCGATGACTTTTGACCATCTTCAGACGGCCAGGTCCCTCGGATTTCAAGGGATCAATTTCGATCTGATATATGGGCTGCCTTTCCAGACCCTGGACAGTTTTCGCCAGACACTGGCCTCTGTGATCAAAATGAGACCGGATCGGCTGGCTGTCTATAACTTTGGTTACCTGCCAAACCGGATGCCACATCAAAAAAAGATCGATCCGCAATCGCTGCCCGATAAACAAACCCGACTCTCCCTGATTTTCGAGGCCATCCACCAGTTGACTGAAGCGGGGTACGACTATATCGGCATGGACCATTTTGCCCTGCCGGATGATGAGCTTTCAGTTGCCATGCGAAATCGGACATTGAATCGGAATTTCATGGGTTACACGCCCAAAACCGATGTGGATCTCATGGGTGTCGGCATGACAGCGATCAGTGAAATCGGAGGGTATTTTATGCAGAACGAAAAGCGCATCAGAACCTATCAGACGCAGATCAGTGAAACAGGGCTGGCAGCGTGCAGAGGAATGCAACTCAACACTGACGATCTGATGCGAAAATGGGTTATCCGGCGAATTATCTGCCATTTTTATCTCTCCTTTTCTGAGTTCAGGGCAGAATTCAATACTGATTTCAAGACCTGTTTTCCGTCTGAAATCGAACAGTTGGAAAAGCTGCAGCAGGATGGTCTTCTGGAAGTCCACAAAGACCACCTGACTATATCCGATACGGGCAAAATATTTATCAGAACCATCTGTATGCTTTTTGATGCTTATATCAACAAGGAAGATACCCCCAAGGTTCGATACTCCAATACCGTGTAAAAAAGGATAACCTGAAACGACAGTTGCTCTAAAATGTTGGATATCCCTTCAGGACACGATCAGACGGTTCGCCGGAGGGATTGATCTGCTTTTGCAGAAAGCGGAATTCAGACAAGACAGACGCCAATCAGCGTGATGGATTGAAAATGGCACTATTCGAATACCGGGCAATTGATAAAAGTGGAAACAAGCGCAAGGGAAAGATTGATGCGCCCACAGCAAAGCAGGCCGCGACTAAAGTCAAGTCGCTGGGTTTGCATCTTGTTTCCATTTCAGGTGCCAGAGAGAAACTGCAGCGCTCCTTCGACCATCGGTCTCCCCAGAAAAGGGCACGCATCCCCTTCGATATCATAACCGGCTTTACCAGACAACTTTCCGTTCTCGTCTCCACCGGTATACCCTACGACAAGGCCTTCGAAATTCTGATAGAAGAGAGCGAACATCCAACATTTCAACACATTCTTGATTTAATCAAGGCCAGAATTATTGAGGGAAGCTCTCTGGCATCAGCACTGGAAGACCATCCATCACTTTTTTCAAAAATGTTTATCGCCATGGTTAAGGCGGGTGAGGCTGGCGGGAAATTGGATGAAGTCCTGCAACATCTAACGGAGTCTCGGGAAGGGACAGCTGAACTTAAATCAAAGATCCAAAAAGCGTTGATCTATCCGTTGATCATGACTGTCCTGGGTTTCGGTATTGTGGTGTTTATGGTGACCTTTATCATACCAAAAATCGTTCCCATCTTTCAGCAGTTTAATACCCAACTCCCGCTTCCTACACGAATCGTCATCGGACTGAGTGAAACGATTACGGGTAACGTCTGGCAACTTCTCCTTGGCTTTGGTCTGTCTACGCTTCTTTTGAACCGGTTTTTCAGAATGAGGCGGGGGGAATTGACCAAAGACTGGATATTGTTAAGAACCCCCGTTCTGGGAAAAATCGTCAAAAAAATCATTGTTTTCCGATTCACACAGACACTCGGCACCCTGTTGCAAAGTGGGGTCGAGTTGAAACAATCTCTCGACATCGTCAAACAGGTCATGGGTAACCGGGTCTATGAAAATCACTTTGATGAGATCGCGCTGAATATTACCAAACGGGGGATGGATCTTTCGCAGGCACTGCGTCAGGCAGGTATCTTCCCGATGACTGTCATCCAGATGATACGGGTGGGCGAAGAGAGTAGTCAGTTAGAAAAGATGTTAAATAAAGTCTCTTCAATCCTTGAAAATGAAGTCAAGCAGTCTCTGGAAAAGTTCATCGCACTTCTGGAACCGGTCTTAATCCTCTGGATGGCCGTTGCAGTTGGTTTTATCGTCCTTTCGGTGATGCTGCCGATGCTCAAGATGAACCAGCTCATTTAAGGTCGCGACGCACCAGAGTGGGAATATTGTGATCCTGCAAGTGACAAACGGAAACAGATCAGCCCCTCACTGCCTGGGTTCATACAGGAAATCAAGCTGTTCCAGCCTGGACACCGGCCCTATAGCCAGTTTTGTCATCTCCATGTCCTGCTGAATCATGACATTATCCTGAATCCGCCGATTTAAGCGAATCACGTTATTGGTTTCCCGGCTCAGGGGAACCTTCATAAAAACACTTGTTTTCGGTAGAATTGAGACCCTGAGCTTCCAGGCGGATTTCCGATAGCTGTCGTTATCTGATTCTGCATCTGAGCCCGATTTCCGCCATTTCAGAATAAAGAGATCCAGGTCCAGATCCTTGAGATAGGACAGGCCGGTAGAGTACCACTTCACTGAGAGATTCTCCTGTAGCACCATTTCTGGGGTCACTTCCATCCCCAGCACAAATGAAGGCTTCTGTTTCCTGATATCTGCAATCAGATCCCAAAGCAGTTGTTTCACTTCCCGGGTACGCCAGCGAGCGATTTCATTGAAAGCTTCATCCGCCAGAATCTCATAACGGCTTTTTCCAGGTGATTTAACCGGGACAAAAAGATTGTTGAACAAGATAGTTCTACCGGTTGCCAGCAGATATTGGTGCTGTGCTGCTGCTGAAAAGCCCTCATTGATTTCATAGGTAAAATCATCTTTAAAAACAATGCCATCAATCTGTGAAGCCATCAATGAGTGGATCAATCCCGTGAGATAAACCTGGCTTTGAGGATTCAGCAAGTCCAGTTTTGCATTTGGCGTGGTTCTATTTTGAATTGCATTCCACGATTCATCCATCAGCAAAACACTCTGATGACCCAGCATGGGGTGATTCCGCAGGGGAAACGATATCAAGACCTGCAGCCCGTTATTATGCGCCAGTGCCGTTATTTTATCCAGCAGATCATCAACCAGCAACCCGGATGGCGTTTTAAAATAGTATCCCAGTGGGTTTTCAGTCTTTGCAAACAGATATATGGGCTCTTCCTGAGATTGTACCATATTCAGCTGAATTGACTTAACCCCGTTGCTTTTCAGTTTCGCCATGTAGGTGCTGAATTCATCCAGGTTTCTGGCCTGTGGGTAAGTCACCTCAACCAGGCTGTCTTTCAAGGAATCTGTATCTAGATTTTCCGAATAAAAAAAAGTCCGCCACTTCTCTTCCAGATAATTTTTACGCCCGCTTTGAGGAAATGAATCCAGAAAAAATTTATAGAGCCGTGTGAACTCGTTTTCATCCCGTCTGGTATAGGCATCCTCAACCAGTTTGAACAGCTTTCCCTCAATCAAAGAGGAGACATCATATTCTGACAACTTGGGCTGGCTGGCTGCAAATTTCAGATCGACGGGCGCTTCCAAAGCCCCTTGCGTCATTGTTAGAGAACCGGTCGTCTTCCCGACCGAATCGATTGGGGCAATCTGCAGTCCTTCCCGAAGAGACCGCTCGTTTGTCTGGCGGTTCTTCTGCAGGGAATCGGTCTGCAGAGCAGATTTCCGTTCAACTTGTGGTTGTTGTTTCTGTTGTTGCGTCTCTATCGGCTTCGCTGGTCGCGGACTGGGATAGTTCTCGGCATACCAGTCTTTCAAGCGGCCCGGACTGCTGGCACAGCCCATCACGATCAAAAGACCTATGATCCACGGTGATAGAACACGAAAAAAAAAGCAGCGCTGCTGTGCAAAAATCATTTCTCTCCTAAACGTTGTCCATTGTCTGACAATATCCATTTTTTCTGTTGAGGCCCGGCATCATGTATCGACTCGCACCTGCTTCAAATAACGCCAGATTCCTTTTATTTCAGCTTTATTGGATTTTTTCCAGCTACAAACTTCTGTAGATATAAGCGGTTTAGCTCTGACATGTCCTGAAACCGCAAATGAATATAGTTTTTACCTTTCTGACTGGTTATTTTGACTATTTCGGCTTTTATTTCCTGCTTGATGTTCGCCTCTTCCAATTTAAAAAAGACATTGATCCCCTCTATAACCCCTTCGGGAATTTCTTTTACAAGGAATTTTAAACCACCTATACTGATATCCATTACAACGCCTTGACAACTCTTGGTCGTATTCATATCGCTGAAGAAAAATTCCCGTTTAAAGTGCAGTTTGTAACGGTCATTTTCTCTAGTCAGGAGTTTCTTGATCTTGTTGACATGTATCATTACCAGCGCATTTGCCGGTGTTGAGATCTGGTTTTTGAGACGGCACGTAAACTGATATTCACCATCGTTTTTTCGAAAAACACTGAAATCAAAGCTTTTAAACTTAGACAGATTAACCGCTTTTCCATTCACAAGGGGCGGTTTAACCCAGAATTCCTCTTCGTTTGTGTTGAGAATCGTGCTGACATAGGAATGGGACTTGCCCTTGAAATTGACGGCAACACGCAGTTTTTGACCGGATTGCAGCATGCGGGTATTGATAAACGGGGTTCGCCTGTTAAAAAAAGTGAACCCCAGATCTTCCCGCAATTCAGGGATTTTGAGCAACATCGGATCGTTGGGGGATTTTTTGCGTAGTTTTTCAACGGCTCCTTCAAAAAATCTATTATTGTAGAGGACCTTTTCCGGATCCATTTTTACCGTTTTCGCCAGCATATCGATGCGACGACTGGTATCATCCGAAAAATCCACCCCCTGATGTCGTGCAGCCTCCTTCTTTTTGATGTACCGTTGGTCAGCCTTTTCAATCCTTTTACTGTTCAGCCAATTATAGAAAATGCCGATCCCGACAAAAATCAGAATAAAAGCCCCAATCAGGATATAGTAGGTCGAATCGGCTCCGCTGGACGCTCTCTTACTGAAAAGAGATGTATCAATCGTTTCATTGATGGCGTATGCTACAGAATAGAGGGTATACCAAGCCATGATGCATTCAGTTTTAGTTTTATCAAGCCCGAACAGCGACAGAATTTTTGTCGGTAATTTAAAAGCAAAAACAACACCAAAACCCTAACATTCCTCACAATTATTATAACTTAATTTCAAACGGATGGATATTGCAATTTTTGGGGGTAGTTTTAACCCGGTCCACATGGGTCACTTTGAAATTGTCCGGCAACTGGTGCAGAATCGCGGGTTTTTAAAGGTAATCATTGTTCCAACCTATCAAAACCCATTGAAACATCAGCCGCCGGTCATACCGGAATCTGTTCGCTGGCAAATGCTGGAAGAGACGTTTCGGGCGTTTAACCGTGTTGAAATATCCGATTACGAACTGCGAAATCAAGGCATCAGTTACAGTTATAAAACACTGGCCCATTTCAAGACGCAATATCCAGCGGACCACTTGTTTCTAATTCTGGGGGAAGACAGCTTCGCCTCTTTTCCAGACTGGGTGGAAATAAACGCCATCATGACATTGTCAAAAATCCTGGTTTTTCCAAGACCCCAGTTGAGACAACCAAAAACATCAATCCCTTTTTTTCACGGTTTTCCGCAAAGCGTGACATGGTTGGATTTAGATATTCCTGACATCTCTGCTACACAAATCCGCAACAGCGATATGAGGACAATTATCGAGAAACACTGGATACATCCTTCCGCATTGGAAACATGGAAAAACCGTCAACAAACCCCAAAATAAAAACCACATGGACACAAAATCACTGTTAGACAAAATCACGCAGACAGCACTGGATATAAAAGCGCTCGACCTGGTAGTATTTGATATGGATGGGAAGTCTGCCATTACCGATTATCTGGTCATCTGCCATGGCACATCCACAGCACACACACAGGGAATTGCGGATAACATCGGTTTAGCCCTTAAAAAGGAGGGCGGAATATTACCGCTAGGCATTGAGGGACGTGAAGAAGGGCGCTGGATCTTGATTGATTATAACGCTGTGATTGTCCATATTTTTTTGGAAGATGTTAGGGAACAGTATAGTCTCGAAGAGATCTTCAGTACTTTTCCCAAAAAAGAGTGTTAAATGCGAAAAATCAGGATTTTATGCGTTGGACGGAAGCAGGAAACGTATCTCAAGTCAGGCATCGAGATCTATCGAAAGAAATTAAAGCGATACTGCGAATTTGAGCTGAAAACCATCCGGGAAGCCGATTATAGCAGGGGAATGCAGGCACAGTGGCTTAATAAAGAGTATCAGGCGATTCAGACGCAACTTCGTCCCAATACATTTCTAATTGCCTGCGATGAAACGGGGATTTCCTTGTCCTCTGTTGACTTTGCCCGACAACTGGAACAAATCACCAATCAGGGACAGTCAAAGATCGATTTTATCATTGGCGGGCCCTATGGACTGCCACCGGAGATCAAAAACCAAGCCAATCTGTTATTTCGTTTATCTGCCATGACCCTTACCCACCAGATGGTCCGTCTTTTCCTGGTGGAGCAGATTTATCGGGCATTCACGATCCTGAACGGGGAGAAATACCACCATTAATCAGGGCGCCTCCCGCTTTGTGCAACTGCCTGTAAAAAGGCCGGTATCCGGTTACAAGGCCTTGGCAGCTGCTTCCAGAGCTTTGATATGCAATAAGACCAGTTTCTGGATCACCTCAAGATTGTAACCGCCTTCCAGAAAACCGACCAGTTTCCCTGAACTGAACTCGGCGGCAATCTGGCAGAGCGCCTCCATATAGGCTCTGTATGTAATTTCAGTAATATTGATCCGGGCCAGGGGATCATCCCGATGGGCATCATATCCAGCTGATACTAATACGAATTCTGGCTTATACTCCCGCCAGGCCGGGATGAGTATCTCTTCCAACATCTGCTGGTATTCATCATCCCCTGAAAAACTCCGCATCGGCACATTCAGGGTAAAGCCCTGGCCCTCCCCTATACCGGTCTCATTCTGAAATCCCGTCCCGGGATAACAGACAGCTGGGTTTTCGTGGATACTGGAATAGAATACATCCTTTCTGGATTCAAAACTGTGTTGGGTTCCGTTGCCATGGTGCACATCAAAATCGACGATCAGAATTCTTTGATAGTTTTCATGTCGGATAAGGTATTCGGCACAGATAGCAATATTGTTAAAATAACAGAAACCCAATGCCTGGCCTCTCTCAGCATGATGCCCGGGGGGACGCACCAGACCGAACCCATTCTTCAGTTCACCGGCGGAAACTTTCCGGATCAGCGCCAACATGCCTCCCACAGCATATTCAGCCACTTCAAAGGAACGTGAGGAGACAATACAGTCCATTGTCCCGATAAAAAGAGCGCCTGATTTTATCTGCGACTCAAGAGAGTCAATGTAGTCTGGATCATGAACCATTTCAATAATGGATCGTTCCGCCCGTTCTGCTGGTATGAGTTCCAGCTCTTCCCAAATCGGGTCAGCCTGCAGGGCGGACAGGATCACCCGCAAACGCTCCGCGTTTTCAGGGTGCTGCCCTGTGTCATGTTCTAAATATATGGGGTCCGTAACCAATCCAGTCAGTTTTCTCATTTTTCCTTTTATCATCTGGGGTGGGTATTTTATCGTCTCTCCCGATATGCTGTCTGGAGCCAGGCGACATTTCCGATCACTTTAGAAACAGGTGAAATGGTATTATTTGCCGCTTCTCCTTTCACATCGTGTATCATGTTCCTGATCAATAATCCAACCATAATGTTGGGTTTTATCATCAACAAAGGGTGTTGAGAAAAAACCGGCAAACGCTTATTATTCCTTGCTTTAAACGGAAGAACCTCTATAATGGTATTATGATACCCATAAATATCATATAATTAACACAAAAATAGAGGTTCCCCATGCATCATAAGAATAT
>JAHJRI010000086.1 GCA_018830885.1 bacterium
CGAATCCGATTTACCTCCGCCTCTGTTAATAGACGTCCCTGTATTTTTAACGGCCAGTCCATAGCCATGAATATTACACACGTGTACCTGCCGAGTCCAGTGCTGTGTTAAATATTTTGCAACTTTTTTGTGTTACACCCTCTGGGTATAACTCAAGCGAATACGGGTTGTCTCCAGAGCAGATTCAGCCCGGATCATCTGTGCCCGGGTGATTTCCAGTTGCGTTTTTTTAACTTGATAATCAGCCCTGGCGCTATCATAATCCGCCTCCGACCCAATCTTCCGGTCCCGGAGTTTTTTCGTTCTTGCCAACTCTCTTTTTGAAATGATCAACAGCGCTTCCGCCTGCTTAAGATTCGCGTCTGCCACCGCCAGATCCGCTTTCGCCTGGACAACCGCCTGAATATATTCATCATCATCCAACACTGCCACGATTTGACCCTTGGTTACCCGATCCGCCAGATTCACATGGAACTTTTCGACGCGACCGCTGACTTTGGGGGCGACAATGATCTGTGCATTTGCTTCCAGAGTGCCTGTAAAGGTCCTTTTTTGTTGAATGGGCCCTTTTTTGACAGCAGCGCTTTCAACCGGCACAGGTCTGGTGACGATAGCGGTCTGACCTTTGCTGTTTTTTTGCTGATAGAATCTAAGAAAGACAAGACCCGCTAATATCACCGACAGTCCGATAATGATGACCGGGAATATTTTTGACTGATTGAATCCGTTTGTTTTATCCATCATGTCCGGTATGATTTTTTAACACGATTACCCGCAGCATGCTACACTACTAAATGAATATCGCATCCAGTCTTTGTGGGGTTCACAGCGGATCCCTGCTGTTAGAAAATAAAATCCCCGATTGATCAAAAACCGGAATTGGTACCTATTCACCTATATACACCCCAAAGGTATTGTGTTTCAAGAAATGCATGAATCCTCCTGGTGCTCCTGGAAGCCATTTATGGCTTCCAGGGTTCTTGAAACACAATACACTCGGGGCTGCGTGGAAATCGAACTGAATAGATACCAGAATTGCAACTCCACCCTGGAAGAGAATAAATCAATTGCTCGAAATGCGCTATAAGAAACTGTTCTGGGACGCTTCCCGGCAGTCCTCGGAATAGACGCCGGATAACCGGTTTTGCTGCCTTTTTGAAACTTTTGACTTTTCGAACGCCTGCTTGTGATATGCATGTCTTTCCGGGAGGATGCAGAAGGTGTTAACAGCGACTTCCGTTCCTTTATGAACTCATAGCAAAATAGAACCCGTCTGAAAAACAAAGTGTCTCCACTGCGACCCTCGCGAATTCAATTGACATCGCCTTCACGGTGATGCGTAACCACTCCCAATCCGTTCAATCTCGTTCAGGTTCCGGTTCACTTTTCAGGGCACATGCTGAAGCGTTACGATTTTAAAATATAAGTGTTCTTTTTGCCGGATTCTACCAGACCAGACCCTGACCGGCATTCCCTGCAGGTATTTACAAATCGGGTGCATCACAACTAACCTTGGTGAAAGCTCAGTACAGAGCAACCTGATTCAACCTGTGTACCCCAGCATCTAAAATCGGAGAATTATCAAATATGGAAAAAGGAATCCTTTTTGATGTTTTTTTCAGGAAATCTGGGACAGGAATCCGGGGAAAATATCCACCGTGGAGCACTGGCATGGTATGATCTCAATACGGTGATATTTTCAAAAAAACCAGAAGTGAATTGAAATCACGGGGAATTTATGAATGAAACGACACTGTTTGATGCCCTGACGTTAAAAAAACTGGTAAAGAATATCTTTCAGGCAAACGGAATACCAACGGACGATGCCGAGGTGATTGCGGAGGGGTTGGTGCGGGCAGACCTGAGGGGGGTCTACTCCCACGGTGTGGTTCGTGTGGCGATGTATTGCGAACGGCTGCGTCACCATCTGGTCAACAGGAAGCCCGATATTTCAGTAAAACAGACCAGCATCGCCTCAAAACATGTCGATGGTGATCATGGTATGGGATTCGTCGTCGGGAAACGGGCAATGCATGAAGCCATCGAGCTGGCGGAGACAACCGGCGTGTCGCTGGTCGGTGTGAGTAACAGCGAACATTTCGGGATGTCGGCTTTGTATTTGCTGCAGGCCCTGGATGCCGGATTCATCAGTTTTGTCTATACGAATTCCTCGCCGGCGATGCCGGTCTGGGGAGGACGTACGCGATTCCTGGGTGCCAGCCCTTTTGCTGCCGGGGCACCGGGCGGTGAAAGGGGTCCCTTTGTCCTGGATATGGCCTGCACGGTCACCGCCAGGGGAAAACTGAAATATGCAGCCCAGCGGGGTGAACCAATTGCCCCCGGTCTGGCCCTTGATCAGGATGGACACCCGACAACAGACGGAGAAAAAGCCTTTCACGGGGTGATCCTGCCCTTTGGTGGTATGAAGGGTGCCGGGCTGGCCATGTTGATGGAGATTCTCAGCGGCGTCATGACCGGAGCAGCGTTTGCAGGGGAGGTCAGGAACCCTCACACGGATCTGTCCGGATCTCAGAATGTGGGGCACTTTTTTATGGCCATCAAACCGGATCTTTTCATGCCTCTGGAAGAATACAAAAGTAGAATGGACACACTGGTATCCAGATCAAAAGCGTGCGAAAAAGCAGCCGGTGTTAAAGAGATCCTGATCCCCGGGGAGCCGGAAGCGCGAACAGAAAATGAACGGAGGGCAACCGGCATTCCCCTGACCCCTGATGTTGTCAAGATTTTACGGACTGAAGCCGCACTCGTGGGGATTGAATTCTGACCGTCATTTGCGTTCTATTGAATACAGACCACTCACCTGAAACCTGTTTCAACCCATTGGAATATTCAATTCCGCCAGCCGCTTTAAGAGTGGAGAAGAGCGCTTTCCCACATTCTTCGGACAATTGTCCCCCATGGCCGATTGAATCTCTGCGACGGATGGAATCGCGTCTGATGTGCAGATATCGATGCGGCAGTCGGCTTTCCGGCAGGGTTCACGGCTTCCCACTGTTTTTGTGCCATTCTCTCCCCCATTGACGGGGTTTAGAGATACTGTTCAAGCTGCTGCATGAATTCAGAAAAGCCCTTTTTATCTCTGGATGCTTCATCGATTCGGCGGATTCCCATCTTTATGGAATCCAGGTCTGTCGCTGTCGAAAGCCTGAGAAAGTGAAGTTTCTCCGTCCCGATCGATCCAAATGACTGGCGGTCCATGGTTGCCACCCCGTGGTGGTATATCAGAAATTTCTGAAACAGCTTGGATGGACTGAGCTGCCGAGCCTTTGCCTGCGGCAGTGAGGCATGGGCCTCAAATATACCCAGCTTTTCACAGATACCTTCGATATTGGGAAAGACATAAAACGCCCCGCTGGGTTTTGCACAGGTTATTCCGTCGATCGCGTTCAGGGCGGGAACGGCATAGTCCCTGCGCGCTTCAAAATGCTGAACCATGTGGGCCACGGCTTTATCGGATTCCGGGCTGATATAGGCCTCCACACCGGCTGCCTGGCTGAAAGGGGGGGTGCAGGAAATGATGTTGATATTCAGGTTGGTAAAACATTCAACCTCTTCTTCGGTCGGCAGAACAGCAAACCCGAGGCGCCAGCCGGTCATGGCAAAGCTTTTGGAATGTCCGCTGCAAATGATGGTCCTGTCCTGCATACCAGGTACGGATGCGATACTGTGATGAACGGACCCGTCAAACAGAATCTTCTCATACACCTCGTCGGAATAGATGCGAACCGTGTTATCACATTTTTCAAGGATCACTTCAGCGATGCTCTGGATGTCGGCTTCCGACAGGACACCACCGGTCGGGTTGGAAGGTGAATTGATGATAATGAGCTTTGTTTTTGGGGTGATCAGTTGCCCCAGATCATCAGCGGTGAAGCTGAACCCTTTGCTTTCCTTTAAATGCAGCGGCACCGGGGTGGCGCCGACAAAGGTGACCATGGATTCGTAAATGGGAAAACCGGGACTGGGATAAATGACCTCATCGCCCGGGTTGACATACGACAGCAGTGTGTAGCAGATGGAAGGTTTTGCTCCCGGAGTGACAACAATCTGGTCGGGTCTGACGGATATCCGTCTTGTTTCTGAGATCTGCCTGGCCAGCGTCTCTCGCAGTTGTGGAATGCCCGCTGGCGGGCAGTAGTGTGTGTTTCCGCTCATCAGGTTGTTGCAGGCGACCTGGCAGATAAACTCCGGCGTATCAAAATCAGGCTCCCCCAGATTGAAGCGAATCACTTTCAGTCCCATGGCCTCGGCCTTCGCAATATCAGCGCCTACTTTAAAAGCATTTTCCGTTCCCAGGGCTTTCAATCTATCAGCAAATAATTTCATTGGCTTACCTCTTTTGGTGGTCTCCGAGTTTCTATTCAGTTCAATTTCCGTTCAGCCCCAAAGGTATTGTGTTTCAAGAACCTTGGAAGCCATGGATGGCTTTCAGGAGCTCCAGGAGGATTCATGCGTTTCTTGAAACAGGGCGTATACAGGTGAATAGTTACGTCTCCGAATGGCTTCCACTGAAAAATGGCCTGCAAACTCAGGAGAGGATTGGGAGATATCTCTTTTTCCTGTTTGTCAGCGTTGACAGGACGCTGGTTGTAGTCTGCCACAATGTACCGGGACCAGGCAACTGTTTCTTCCCGGTCTTGTCCTTCAGGTCCTGTATTTATTCAGCTGACTAACCGGGCAATCCAGTCACAATTTACAGAGTTACACCCAATTTCCACGAGTAGTCATAATCAATCTGTCCTTGAACTCATTCTCAACGGACATCCCTGGGCGTTTTTCGAGGGCATTCGTCGCTGTGAGTCTCACGCATTCAACTGGCTTTGCCATCCTGGCGAAGCATAACCGCTCCCAATCTGTTCATGAGAAGCGAGACTTGCAGCTTCGTAAAGATCGAACATGATTTCTGTAAGTTAACTGAATATGTAGCTTAAAAGCCGATTTCCCGGGCAATCCTGTCACAAATAAAGGAGTGTAACGATTCACCATTTTTTCGGAGCGGCAGCTGAGGACTGTGTGTGATTGAATTTGCCAGACTCCCAGCGAAAACCGTCGAGAATGCGTTCAATATAGATACATCACAGTTTTGCTTGAATATGGGCTGATGCCGATGGGATGTCCCTGGTACTTCAAACCGGGGAATGGGGGGGGGCAGATAGTTGGATTCAGGGGGGTTACAGCTCTCTGATGATCCGGGTGACAATATGTCCCATTTTCAGAGAGCCCGTATTGATCGTGTGGTCAGCCCGTTCGTAGGTGCCTTTTCTTTTTTCCAGCAGGGTGACCACGGTTCCCAGTGGATCCCTGGTCTGCAGCAGGGGGCGTTTGGTGTTGCGGGAGATGCGCTCAAATATATCTTCCACGCAGGCTTTCAGGTAAACGCTTTTCCCGATTTGCCGGATGAGCTCCATATTTCCGGGTGTGGTCAGGATACCACCGCCGGTTGCGATGACCGTGTTGTCCAGATGTCTGAGGCGTTTGAGCAGATCGGTTTCCAGAGCTCTGAAATGGGGTTCGCCATACCTGGAGAAGATCTCCTTGACCCGGGCGTTCTGTTCCATTTCGATCTGGTAATCGGTATCAATAAACCGATAGCCCAGACGAACCGCCAGTTTTCTGCCGATCGTTGTTTTGCCGCATCCCATAAAACCGATTAAAACGATATTCAAAACCCCTCCGGGTTGATTTGACGCCATTTCGCCGGTTAGAAGCCCTCTTCGCTCACCAGCATTGCCTGATCGATTGAAATTTTAGCATTTTGTTTCAGTTTTTCCAACCATCTTTGATATGCAGCATCCTGCTTCTGGGAGACGAGAATTTTTTTAATCTCAGGTCGGGCTTCTTTGAGGCTCAACCGCCGCTGGCGACGATATTGTTCCCTTTTGAAGATGTGAAACCCGTCCTGGGAGCGCACAATATTGCTGATATCCAACCCTGAAGGGTTGAACGATGAACGGAATATTTCACTCTCCATTTCCAGGGGCAGATCCCCCCGTTCTATAAACCCCAGATCGCCGTCTGTTGATTTGTCCGGGGATATGGAGTGCTCGCGGACCAGAAACATGAAATTGGTCCCCCGCAGGATTTTCAGGCGAATGGCTACCGCCTCGGCATAGGTGGCCAGCGTGATGTTTCTGACGCGGTAGGCCTTTGGTATGGTGAACTCCCGCTGGTGCGTCTCGTAGTATGAGCTGATTTCACGTTTGGTAACAGGAATTTTTGCCAATACTTCCTGCTGGACCATTTTTCTATTAATAATGAGCTGCTTCAGTCTTTCTTTCCATTCTGTCTCAGTCAAATCGGTTCGATCCAGTCCAAAGTCAGCGGCTTCCTTTTCATAGTCTGATAACGTATCAGCGATTTCCGATTCGATTTCCTCGTTAGAGACGTTCACCCCTTTTCTGGATGCCTCCTGGTTGATCAATTCCTCATCGATCAACTGGTTGATGACGATATCCTTAATCTTGGGGAGCTGTTTTTCGTCGGTAATCAGCAGCTGGCTGTATCGCTTGAGGAAAAGGCTGAGGTGCCGCTGAAATCGTGCCAGGGAGATACGTTTATTGTTCACGACCACAATGGCCTCTTCTTCCGGGATAATGGCTGATTTCTGAACCGGTTCCCTGTCACATCCATTCAACAGAATGATGCAGATCAGAGTGAGAAACAGCACCCGCATGAGCCAGCGGTTGCACTTTGGCAAATTCAGATCATGCATGGGAGACGGCTGTCGATTCGCTTTCTTCATTGAAAGTCAGTTCTTTCCTGAATGATTGCAGAAAACTGAGAATCCCTTCGGGTCCTGAGTCGGGCAATTTAACCCGGATAATATTGTTAGGCAGCAGTTGAGGCTGATAGCTGGCGTTTTTCATAAAATTCAGAATGGATATCGGGTCCGGTTGAAATTCATTCGAAAAAACCATCTCGAGGGTATGATGGGAAACGTTCAGCTGTGTCATAAACAGGTCGGCAGCCAGCAGCTTGATCTGCATGGAATAAAACAGATTGACCGCTTCCTGGGGCAATCTGCCGAAACGGTCTTCCAGGGAACTGCGAACATCCCAGAGGGCGGCCTCGTTTTCACAGACGGAGATCATCTTGTAAGCATCCAGTCGCTGGTTCATGCTGTCAATATAGCTATCCGGCAGACTGGCTTCAATGGCAAGGTTGAGCTTGACGTCGCTGGCCGGTCTCCGATTTTCCTCACCCTGTTGTATCAAGGCAACGGCGTCCTCGATCATGGATGTATACAGTTCGAATCCCACCGCAGCGATATGTCCGGACTGTTGCGCGCCGAGAACATTGCCGGCGCCCCGGAGTTCCAGATCGTAGTTGGCAATTTTAAAGCCGGCGCCCAGGTGGTTCAGTTCCTGTAAAATCGACAAACGCTTACGGGCGGTCTCCGACAGGATTTTCTCGCGGGCCGTCATCAGGTAGGAGTATGCCTGAACGTTGCTGCGTCCCACACGACCCCGCAACTGATAAAGCTGGGACAGTCCGAACTGGTCTGCATTATTGATCACGATGGTGTTGACGTTGGGGATATCCAGTCCTGATTCAACGATGGTGGTCGAAAGCAGCACATCATAGTCCCCCTTGATAAAATCCAGCATGACCTGCTCCAGGTTCTTTTCCGGCATCTGGCCATGGGCGATGGCGATTCTTACATCCGGCAGAATCCCTTTCAGGTACTGGCCCACTTCGTAAATGGATTCCACCCGGTTATGGATCACAAAAACCTGCCCCTTTCTTCGGATTTCCCGGTTGACTGCTTCCTGGATAACATAGTCATTGAATTTTAACAATCGGGTCCTGATCGCCCGCCTGTCCATGG
This sequence comes from bacterium, assembly GCA_018830885.1. Taxonomy (GTDB): domain Bacteria; phylum SAR324; class SAR324; order XYD2-FULL-50-16; family XYD2-FULL-50-16; genus JAHJRI01. Next base: position 7,850 of record JAHJRI010000086.1, read on the forward strand.
GGGGTGTATTGATGACCGATATATCTCGAATCCCGACCAGGGACATGTGCAGGGTTCTCGGGATGGGCGTGGCACTCAGGATCAGGGAATCCACCGTTGTGCGCAGTTTTTTGACCGCTTCCTTGTGCTTCACCCCAAACCGCTGTTCTTCATCGATGACCAGCAGACCGAGGCGTTTAAAAACCACATCTTTGGAAAGGAGGCGATGGGTTCCGATAACGATGTCCAGTTGCCCCTCTTTTAATTCTTTCAAAACCGCTTTGATCTGCCGGGGGGTGCGAAAACGGCTCAACATGCCGATTCGGACCGGTGTGTTGGCAAAACGGCGGGAAAACGAGTTGAAATGCTGCTGGGCCAGAACGGTTGTGGGGACAAGAATCCCTACCTGGTAGCTATCAATGACGGCCTTATAGGCTGCCCGCATGGCAACTTCGGTTTTTCCGAATCCTACGTCACCACATACCAGACGATCCATGGGTTTTTCCAGCTCCATGTCCTGTATGACCTCCCTGATGGCCCTTTCCTGGTCCTCGGTTTCCTGAAAGGGAAAACCGAGGGTAAATTCATTCATCAGGGACCCGTCCGGTGAAAACGCCACTCCCTTTTTGGCCTGTCGCTCAGCGTTGATACGCACCAGTTCTTCAGCCATATCGTCGATTTCAGAGCGGATCTTGGACTTTGTCCGGGTCCAGGTTTTGCCACCCAGTTTGTTCAGTCTCGGGCCACTGCCCTCGCCACCGGTGTACTTCTGAACCAGGTGAAATTTGTCCACCGGCACATACACTTTGTCCCCATCCTGGTATACAATGACCAGATAGTCCGCTTCATTCTGGCCGGCATGTATTTTTTTCAAGCCTTCATAACGGCCGATACCGTACTCGACATGCACCACACAGTCACCGGCTTTCAAGTCACCCAGTGAGGAAAAAAACCGTTTCAGTCCCGATGTTTGAATTCGGCGCTGTTTCTGCCGACTGCCAAATATCTCTTCATCCGAGATCAAACCAACCCGGGTGCGCCCCTGTTTATCCACCCAGCGGAATCCGCTGCTGACAGACAGGGGGACGATGCAGAATGAGGCTGCCGAGGCGGAGCAGGGTTCGGTTAAAAAAGTACCCCGGGTCTCCGGTGTACTCCCTTCGAAAACAGATATGAGCAGACCAATATCATCCAGCATCTGGCGGACACGATCCGCTTTTGACTGGGACTCAACGGCAATGACAATCTTCGCACCGGCGAGATTCCACTCTTTCAACTGTCTGATCACATTGGTTGCCTTACCCTGCTCCGCTGTTTCCGGTGCAACGGACAGTGACTGGAGGGCCGCGTTATCGACGGTTGAAAGCTCGAATGCACCGTCCTGTTCGTCCAGATTCAGCGACTGCACATCGATGCAGCGATACCGCTTCAGGTCTGAAAGCAGCGAACCGACAGAGAGAAACAGTTCTTCAGGACCCAGTGTCGGGTTTCCCTCCTCTCTTGAATATTCATATTCCGTCAGGACTTCATTGAAGAAGTTCTCAGCCCTGGCAAGGATGCTGTCCCTGTCAAAAAAGACAATGTCCGGTTGAACCGGGAAATAGTCCAGCAGGGTTCCGGTTTTCTCATAGAACAACGGCATCAGGTTCTCTATGCCTGAGAATGACGATCCGATCTGAATCTGTTCCACGACATGGTTGTAATTCTGGGGAAGGGAGGCTGCTTTGTAGGGCAGCAGCCGTTTTATGAGCTCGTCTGCATCGTCGGCTGAAAACAGCACCTCCTGGGAAGGAACGATGTGAATGGTCTGAATATCTCTGATAGACCGCTGGGTTTCAACATCAAACACCTTGATGGTTTCCAGCTCGTCATCGAAGAAGTCAAGCCTTACCGGGTCTGGTTCTGTCACCAGAAACAGGTCGACAATCTCGCCGCGCACCGCAAACTCTCCCTTTTCCTCAACCATATCCACACGGACAAAGCCGAGGTCGACCAACCGCGCCAACAATATCTCCCTTTCAATCCTGTCCGATACGGTTAGATCGAAACTGTTGGCCTGCAGCACGGCAGGGGGCATAATCCGCTGCAAGAAGGCGTTGGGCGTGGTAATGACGATGGATGCCGTCTGCTTCAGGATCGTTTCCAGTGCCTGGAAACGAACTGCAACCACATCTTTTCCCGGGGATTGATTGTCATAGGGAATCGTGTCCCAGTGGGGGAAAAAACTGACTTTCACCGGGTCAGTAAAAAACTCGAAATCCAGTTTGATCTTCTCTGCAGCTTCATATGTCTCCGCCACAACCAGACAGGGACGACCGGTTTCAACGGTCAGCTTCGATATCAACAGTGCTCTGGCAGACCCGGACAGCGAAGCGAGAATGACTTCCCGCTGCTGCATCCGGGTAAGACCATTTAAAGCCGATCTGAGCGTTTGTTCAAAAGTAACCGGTTGCTGGGACTGGGGCATATCAGTTGACGGTAAACCGAATTAGGGTTATTATGAGGAATTATACTTTTTTCAGCTGTTGTTATGGAAAAAGATCTTTTTTTCATGCAGGAGAGCAGGGGGATTCGGATTCCGACAGATACGGGTTGTCGTGAAACCTTTTCTGAACAGCTAACTCGGCAAGTTTACAAGGGATGACTGCAAGTTGTAAAGGAGGATTTGATGGAAAGTGACCGGTTAATACTGCAGGGATTGACATTTGATGATCTATTACTGCTCCCTCAAAAATCCAATGTCCTGCCCAATGAGGTAGATACCAGTACGCAACTCTCCCGACATATCGCATTGCAGACGCCTCTGATCAGTGCCGCCATGGATACTGTGACCGAGGCGCGACTTGCCATCGGCATGGCGCAGGAGGGAGGAATCGGCATCATCCACAAAAATATGTCGATAGAGGAGCAGGCTAGGCAGGTCAGCCTGGTCAAACGATCTGAAAGTGGTATGATTACCGATCCCATTACCGTCAAACCCGACGATACGGTTGAGTATGCCACCATGCTCATGAAGCAGAACAACATTTCGGGTCTGCCTGTCACTGATGGTAAGATGCTGGTTGGAATCATTACCAACCGGGACCTGCGCTTTGAAACCAATTTTACGCAACCGGTTTCCAATGTCATGACAAAGGGACGGGACAAGCTGATAACCGTTTCTGAGGGGATCACCCCCGATGAGGCCAAACAGCTGTTACATCAGCACCGGATTGAAAAGCTGCTGCGGGTCAACGACAAGTATGAATTGACCGGCCTCCTGACAATCAAGGACATCAAGAAAAAGCAGCAGTTTCCCATGGCCAGCAAGGATGATTCCGGACGGCTGATTGTCGGTGGGGCCGTCGGGCCCGGCACTGACTTCCATGAGCGTGTGGCAGCCCTGATTCGAGCTGATGTGGATGTGATTGTCATTGATACAGCCCACGGGCATTCTGACAATGTGACGGCAGCGATACGGGCTTTCAAGGCCAAGTATCCCGATAAAGAGTTGATTGCAGGCAATGTGGCAACCGCAGCGGCAACCGAGGACTTGATCGCTGCAGGCGTCGATGCCGTCAAAGTGGGGATTGGACCCGGTTCCATCTGCACAACCCGGGTTGTTTCCGGTATTGGCGTGCCGCAGATGACGGCGATTTTCAATTGTGCATCTGTCGGACTGAAGCATGGGGTTCCGATTATTGCTGATGGCGGGATCAAATTCTCGGGGGATATTGTCAAAGCGTTGGCCGGCGGGGCATCCACTGTCATGCTGGGCAGTATGCTGGCTGGCACCACCGAAAGTCCGGGTCAGGTGATTCTGTATCAGGGACGAAGGTACAAGCAGTATCGCGGGATGGGATCCATCGGCGCCATGAAAGAGGGCAGCAAGGATCGATATTTCCAGGAAGATCAGGAGACATCGAAACTGGTGCCGGAAGGGATTGAAGGACGGGTTCCCTACAAGGGGAAGTTGAGCGAGACAATCTACCAGATGGTCGGCGGATTACGTTCCGGTATGGGGTATACCGGGAGTCATTCGCTCCTGGAATTAAGGGAAAATGCCCAGTTCATCCAGATATCCACGGCGGGTCTTCAGGAGAGCCATGTCCATGATGTTTTTATCACTGAGGAGGCTCCGAACTACAAGAAAATGTAATTCGGCACCGCCTTTTCCGATAGCCGGAGATTTCCGGTGCTGCAACCGCATCAGCCACTATCATTGCATGAGAGCCTTGTGTTCCGTTCATTGTTCTCCCGACAATCAAGCGTGAGTCTAAGCCCTTCTTTTCTCAGGAAGCTGCAACTGGCTGTCTTCCTGGGTGGGGTCTTTTTTGCGGGCGTCGGTTTCGCTTCAGGTCAGCCGGTCACTCACCAACAGATTGAAAAGTGGATCCGTCATGGCAGTGTGATGCTGAACGATGAAACCGGGAAAACCCTGCTGGCATACCATCCAGACACGCTCTTTATTCCAGCTTCGATCGTTAAAATCTATACTGCCCTGGCTGCCTTCGATATTCTTGGGGAGGGGTTTCAATTTAAAACCGGATTTTACCGTGATCCTGCAGGCAACCTGGCCATTAAAGGATGGGGGGATCCGCAGCTGATCTCTGAAGAGATACATCTGATCGCGGCCAGATTGAAGGCTCTGGGTATTACGCATGTCAGGCAGCTCTGGCTCGATCAGACAGCATTTTCAGGAGAGATTGAAATCGCGGGGACATCCAACAGCCTGAATCCTTATGATGCGGTCAATGGCGCCCTGGTTGTCAATTTCAATACCCTGTTTCTGGGGCGGAAAACAGACGGGACTGTTTACTCGGCGGAACCGGTTACCCCACTCACGCCCCTGGCGCGGATCCTGGGCCGGCAGCTCAAACCGGGCACTAGTGACCGATTCAACCTCTCGGTCCGGCAGGAATACACGATCCGCTACGCCGGTGAGCTTTTCGCAGAGATCCTGAAACAGCATGGCATTCAGATCCAGTATCCCGGTATTCGTCAGACTGCTGTCGACCACGGCTGGTCGCTGGTCTATACCCACGCCAACAGCCAGCGGCTGTCATCGTTGATCGCGGGACTGCTGAAGTATTCCAACAACTTTATCGCCAACCAGATCTATCTGGCTGCAGGGGCAGAAAAAAAAGGATACCCGGCAACCCTGGCAAAGTCCCGGGCTGTTTTTCAGGGCTATTTTAAAACGGCATTTCCTGCACATATCAAGGGGACAACCATCGACGAAGCCTCCGGTATTTCAAGGAGCACGCGCATGTGCGCGCGCACCATGATGGCGATTCTGGAGCGGTTTCGTCCCCGGGCGGAGCTGCTGGACCGGAAAAAAGGGGTCCTGGTGAAATCGGGAACCCTGACGGGTGTTTATAACTATGCTGGTTATATCAAAACCGGAAGGGGATACCGGCCATTTGTCATTCTGTTGAATCAGGGTAACAATCAGCGGGACAGGATATTGACACTATTGTTACAATATAACCATTCCAATTGAGAATCTGGCGCCGAAGTCTCCGTTGTCAACGAGGAAGGCAGTGGCGGGTTTTTTTTAAATTGTTTTGGAATGGTCAGCCATTCAGAATTCAGGAATCGTTCAGCACGATTATCAGAAAATGGGAGTGAAGATGAGTCAGATGATTAAGATTTTCGATACAACCCTCAGGGATGGGGAGCAGTCCCCGGGATGCAGTATGAACCCCAAGGAGAAGCTGATTATGGCCAGACAGCTGGCAAAACTGGGGGTGGATACCATAGAAGCAGGTTTTCCCGCGTCTTCACCCGGGGATTTTGACTCTGTGCAACAGATCGGTCAGGCGGTGGAAGGTCCTATGATTGTCAGCCTCTGCCGCACGGACGATGCCGATATCCAGGCCGGGATCAACGCCCTGCAGGGTGCGAAGAATTGGGGAATCCACACGTTTATTGCCACCAGCGACCTGCATTTGAAGGTAAAGCTGGATATTGACCGCAAAACGGCGGTTAAAAAAGCAATCCGTGCCATCGAGCAGGCCAGGAAATATACAGACAATGTTGAGTTCAGTGCTGAAGATGCCACCCGCTCGGATCCCGCTTTTCTGGTAGAAATCTTTTCAGCGGCGGTCAAAGCCGGGGCGACCATTTTGAATGTTCCGGATACGGTCGGGTATATTACCCCCCAGGAGTTTGCCGAACTGGTCCGGCGTTTAAGAAACGAGGTGACCGATGCCGACAAAGTTCTCTTTTCGGTGCATTGTCACAACGATCTTGGCCTTGCTGCCGCCAACTCGCTCGCAGCTGTCGCCGTCGGAGCCCAGCAGATTGAGTGCACGGTTAACGGCATCGGCGAACGGGCCGGAAATGCCTCTCTGGAAGAGCTCGTCATGGCCTTCAAAGTGAGAAACAGCTATTTTGATATCAGCACGAATATCGATACAGCCCAGATTTATCCCACCAGTCGACTGCTGACCAAATTGACCGGAACCATGGTCCAGAGCAACAAAGCCATTGTCGGCGCCAACGCCTTTGCTCATGAATCGGGTATCCATCAGGCCGGTGTGATCAAGAATGCACTCACCTACGAAATAATGAAGCCGGAATCCATCGGTTTGACCTTTAATCAGCTGGTTCTGGGTAAGCACTCGGGACGGGCGGCGCTGAAAAAAAGGATTATTTCTCTGGGTTATGACGTTTCCAAAGAGGAACTCCAGAAAATTTTTGAAAAATTCAAGCAGCTGGCAGATAAAAAGAAGGTTGTCTACGATGAGGATCTGGAAGTGCTGATCATGGAGATCCGATTTGCCGGCGAAGAGAAATATGAACTGCTCAGTGTCAACGTGACATCCGGCACCGAAACCATCCCTACGGCAACGGTTGTCATGAAAGTCGACCAGGAAGAAAAACCGGCCCAGGCTTCCCTGGGTGACGGTCCGGTTGATGCGGCCCTCAATACCATCCGGCAAATCGTCAATATCCCCTGTGTACTGACCTCGTTTGTTGTCAAAGCGATCACCGGCGGCACGGACGCCCAGGGCGTTGTTTCCATCTCTATCGAGTGGGAAGGTATCAAAGCCACCGGACGGGGCTCTCACACGGACATCGTTATCGCTTCGGCGTATGCTTTTGTCAACGCATTGAATCGACTCGAGCTTTTGAAGAAGTCCCACCATCTGTTGGAGGAAACCGAAGAACTCAGCGGAATTTAAGGCTTCACACCTTAAGCATGCTGACTTCTGGCAATCAGCTGTGTCGACTTTGAACTTCCAATTTTTTGTGGATTATGATAATCTCTAAATCAGAAGGTTGCACAGAAAAGCCGTAATTCTTCTTTTTGCGGGCATCATTCATTAAAGGGTTTGTAAAGATGTGTCAACCGACCGAAACCATGGAATAAAGGGCCGAAACCATGCACCAATCAAATCAGTCTGACAGAGAAATAGTTGAGATTCCAATTGTACCCATACGGAATATTGTTGTCTTTCCCCACATGACCATTCCGTTTTTCATAGGACGGAAGCAATCCATCGAGGCACTCGAAGAAGCGCTGGCCAGTGACCGCAAAATATATGTGGTCTGCCAGAAAGATCCCCATATTGAGACCCCGTTGGAAAACGATCTCTATGAGATTGGAACCATTGGGAATATACTTCAGATTATGCGTCTGCCCAAAGGCACCATCAAAGTCCTCTTTGAAGGAAAGGAAAGGGGGCGTATTATCAAAACTGATCTGGAAAGCGGTTCTTTCAGGGCCCAGGTTGAGGTCCTGCCCACCGTTGAAAACTATGAACCTGAACTGCTGGCACTGACCAAGACGGTGAAGAGCGAATTCAAACCCTTCCTCAAAAAGACAGCCAGCAACACCGATTCCGCAGAGAAAATTCTTTCAGGGGACTACTCTCCCGGTCAAATCGCCGATCTGATTGCCGCTTTGTTAACCATGGATATTGCCAAGCAGCAGGATCTGCTGGCGACGCTGGATAGTAAAAAGCGACTTGAAAAAATCTATTCGCGGATGCTCGAAGAGGAAGAGCACAAGAAAATTGAACAGAAGCTCAAGGAACGCGTACAGGGGCAGATTGGCAAGACCCAGAAAGAGTACTATCTGAATGAACAGATGAAAGCCATTCAGAAAGAACTGGGTTCAGAGGACGCCAAGGAAGAGATCGATGAGTTTGAGGAGAAGGCCAGACAGTCGGGGATGCCCCAGGCAGCGCTGGAGACGGTTCAAAAGGAGCTGAAAAAGCTGAAAATGATGCCGCCGACTTCTTCGGAAGCCAATATCGTCAGAAATTTTGTGGATTGGCTCACCAGTGTTCCCTGGAAGGATAAAACAGAAGACAACCTCTCCCTGGAACATGCCCAGAAAGTGCTGGATGAAGATCATTACGGCCTGGAGAAAGTCAAGGAGCGGATCATCGAGTATATTGCCGTGGCGAATCTGGTGGGCAACCTGCGTGGCCCCATTATCTGCCTGGTGGGCCCTCCGGGGGTCGGAAAATCGTCGCTGGCAAGATCCATCGCCCGTTCGCTGGATCGGAATTTCGTTCGTATGAGTCTGGGTGGTGTTCGGGACGAAGCTGAAATCCGGGGGCATCGCCGCACATATATTGGTGCGTTGCCTGGCAAAATCGTCCAATCCATGAAGAAGGCCAAAACCAACAACCCTGTCCTGCTGCTGGATGAAATAGACAAAATGGCCCAGAGTCACATGGGTGATCCGGCGTCAGCCCTTCTCGAAGTTCTGGATCCGGAACAGAACCATGAGTTTATGGATCACTATCTGGAAGTGGAGTACAATCTTTCCAATGTCATGTTTATCTGTACGGCCAACACCAAGCAGGATATTCCGCTGCCGTTGATCGACCGGATGGAGATCATTACCCTGTCGGGATACTCTGAGTTTGAAAAGGAAAAAATAGCATCTCGTTACCTGATTCCCAAACAGCTCAAGGAAAACGGCCTCAAGGAAAACCAGATCAACCTGAATAAGGAAGGGCTGCTGGAAATTATCCGCAGTTACACCCGTGAAGCCGGTGTGAGAACCTTGGAACGGACTATTGCCAAAGTCTGCCGTAAAGCGGTCACACAGATTGTCAAGGATAATCTGACCGAGCCGATAGAGGTGAACGCTGCTCAAATCAATGAATATCTGGGCGTCAAGCAGTATCGGCATGAAAAAGTGGACGCCAAGAACGAGATCGGGATTATTACCGGTCTTGCATGGACCTCTTTTGGGGGGGAAATTCTGACCATTGAAGTCAACACCATGAGAGGTACCGGGAAAATTCAGCTGACCGGCAAGCTGGGCGATGTCATGAAGGAGTCGGCCCAGGCAGCACACAGTTGGGTACGTTCCAATGCCAATTCCCTGGGAATATATTCAAAAGTATTCGCGGATCTGGATATTCATGTTCATGTTCCGGAAGGGGCAACCCCGAAGGACGGTCCTTCTGCCGGGATTGCCATCACAACCGCCATGGTATCGGCGTTGACCGGCATCCCCATCAGGAAGGAGTATGCGCTGACCGGTGAGATCACCCTCAGAGGAAAGGTCCTGCCCATTGGTGGATTGAAGGAGAAACTGCTGGCGGCTAAACGGGAGCATATCTTCAAGATTTTGATTCCCCAGGAAAACGAAAAAGATCTGGTGGAAGTCCCGGATGAAATCAAGGAAGGGCTGGAGATTACGACCCTGGAATATGTCCGTGAAGCCATTGATCTGATACTGGAGCGTTCGCCTCAGGTTGTCAGTGATGAAGAGCTGGACAACGATCTGCCTGAAAATCCCAAGAAGGTTATCCAGGGTAACGCTGTCAATGGGTTTGTTCAGGATACTTCGAACATCTCTCACAATTAGACATTGTTAGAACCCGCCCGCATTATCGCCGTCGTCGGACCAACGGCCAGCGGAAAAACAGAAACCGGTTTAACGCTGGCCCATAGAATCGGCGGAGAAATTATCTCTGTCGATTCCATGCAGATCTATCGCTGGATGGATATCGGAACGGCCAAACCCTCCGCTGAGATGCGGGCTGAAATTCCCCATCACCTGATTGACATCTGCAATCCGGACGAACTGTACAACGCCGGCCAGTTTTCCCTGGACGCAGACCGGGTTATCACCCAGCTGCAGGAACGGAGCAAAATTCCCATTCTCCTCGGTGGTACCAATCTCTATATCAAATCCCTGATTCACGGTATTATACCGGTTCCCGTGATCTCAACCGATATCAAGCGAAACATCCAGACCCTCTTGGCGGAAAAAGGGCTCGCGCACTGTTATCAGCAATTGCAGGCACTGGACCCGAAAAGTGCCGCGAAACTACATCCAAATGACGTCTCTCGAGTTTCAAGAGCATTGGCAGTCGTCATGGAGACTGGCCGCAGTATTCAGGAGTTCCAGGAACAGCACCGTTTCAGCCAGGAGCGATACAAGGTCCTGTTCATCGGTACGTGCTGGCCACGGGATATCCTTTATCAGCGCATTAATCAGCGGGTGCTGGCCATGGTGGCTGCAGGACTGGTTGATGAAGCTGAAAGTCTTCTCTGGCGGGGATACAGCAGTGAGCTGCCTTCCATGAAATCGATCGGATATAAACAGGCATTTTCTTTTCTGGATGACAAGATCAGCCATTCAGAAATGGTTGCCGGCATTCAGCAGAAGAGCCGACACTATGCGAAGAAGCAGTTGACATGGTACAGGAACGACCCCGAAGTGCGCTGGCTGAATGGCAACACGATTGATGATGCGACCTATGCGGCGGTATGGCGGTTTTTAAATGGTGAATAAATCAACCGACAGGGACCGGGATCCTGAAAAAAAGCAGCAGCCGTCATGGTTGGATTATATTCGAAAAACAGACGCTGAACTTCTCAAACTCTGCCGTGTTGATACTTTCAGGGGATCCGGGAAAGGGGGACAAAAACGGAACAAGACATCCAATGCGGTGCGCCTGACCCTGTTTGATATTGCCGTCACCGAGTCTGCCGCCCGCTCCCGGGCTTTAAATATAAACCACGCCTTGAGAAAACTGCGTGTCAGCATCGCGTTGAACAGCAGCCGTTTATTTGATCGGAGTGCCGCTCATGGAAGCTTTCCGGAGGAGATACAGCCTTATCTTTTCCAAGGTATCATCCGCATTCAACCTCAAAATCCTGTTTTCCCGGTTTACATCGGCTGTCTGGTGGATCTTTTCATCCAGTATAAAGGCAGCTGGTCAGGGATTTCACTGCGCTATGGTGTCAGCAACAGCCAATTGCGTCGCTTTGTGGGAAAGCATCCGGCATTGAGCCAGACTCTGGAAAGAATTAGGAAAGAATGGGTGGAAGATGGCTTTCCCTGTCAGGCACCCGTTGGGGAAAAACCGCCATTGCCAGCCAGGGGCGACAGCGAAGAGGACGGGTCTATCAGCTAAAGCGAGGGTGTTCAATTGGGTTTGGCAACCTTTTGCGGCTTCAGATTTCCAACCTGGAAAAAGAGTTTAGGCAGCATTTTCTTGCTCAGTTCATTGATCTTGTCATCATCCAGCGTGCTGGTTTCAACATAGAAATCCAGCTTGTAACCCTCCTGTTTGAGAAACTGGGTAATTTCTCTCATTTGCCTGAGCTGTACCTGTTTCGTTGCCTCCAGGAGAAAAATGACGCTGGTTTTTAAACGCAGCATCCGGGCCAGGTGTGCCGAATTTTTCAGTTTCTGCAGCACATTCGAACCGGTTCCGCTGTCATCGCCAACAAAGGGGGCATAGAAATAGACGTTCTTAATCATTTTCGGATATTTTCTTTTCCATTCGGAAAAGAGGATGGCGATGGCGTTGTCCTTGTACTCCCGTTTACTGACCATAGTGCTCATCTTACCACTTAAATCTGTCAGCGCCTGGATGACATTATCACTGTAATTCCCGATTGGTTGGGAGATCAACTGATGGAACCGCAGTGCCATCTTGTAATAGCTTTTCCACTCCGGGCCTTCTTTCAATGTCTTGGAAAACCGACCCAGCATCTTGATGACATTTAAAGCGGTTTCCGATCTGTTGGCGAGATCCTTTTTAACCGATTTCCAATAAAGGATGGATTCGAGTATCTGCGCAAAGGACTGGTTATCCACAGGGTCCTTCATATTCCGCTTTTTTTCCTGATCGTACTGGAGGATACCACTCAGGTTGATATTGCGAATGCTGCCAATTACCAGCTTTTTTGCATCGGACAAACCATATTTCAGCTGGTTGGGTTCACCACTGGTTTCCAGTAACGATTTCAGTTCCAGATTCATCTGCCGGTCCAGCGTCGCCAGGGTGAGATATTTGAAAAACTCCCGGGCGATTTTCTGATACTCTCCCAGAATACGAATAGCCTGGATGAGCCCCTTTCGTTGGGGTGTTTCAGCCTGTTGCATCAATTCATCGAATTTTACCGCAAATTCGTGGATCACCCCCATTTTTTCTATGGTGCTTTTCAGCGGGATGACCTGTAGTCTTATTTTTCTGGGTTCGGTATTCAATTCGACATCGAATGTGTTTCCGAGGAAAAGGATTGATTCGTACTTCAGTGGCAGCTTTAAGATAATTTTATTTTTTACTGCAATCTTGTTCAACTTGTCCTGAAAGCCATGGCAGGCTTCGGTCACGATCCGGCTGAACTCCTCGTAAAGAAACGTCTGCTTCACAAAGGCACGGAATGGCTGCGGCTGGAGACAGAAATCGCCCTGCTCAAGATATTCGACAAAGATTTTGGCTGGATTCAGGGGGTCTTTCTGGGATTGGCTGACTTTGCTCAGCTTGTCCAGAAAACCGAAATATTGAATCCGTGTCTGCAGATAGTCTTTTGCGAAGGATTCAACCGTGTAGTCCAGTTCGAACAGCGACTGGCCATTTCCAGCCAGGACCTGGGGCGTCAGTGACGGGTCAAAAGCGGTTTCAATGTCATTATTGAAAAACCCCAGCTCCTTAATCCTCGAGATGGACGTTTTGGCCTCCAGCCATTTTCCAAAACTATTCCGTGAGATGGGGATGCCTTTATCAAACACTGCCTGCTCATAGAAAATATCAAACAGGTTTTTTCCAAATCGATTCAGCAGGGTTTGATTGTCCTCCTTCAGGAATCGTTCGAGGTGTTTTTTCAGGACACTGTCCAGAAGATACCCATAGGAACTGGCCACGCAATGCAGGGAGTTGTGCAGTTTACTGGGACCGTGGCTGGTGTCGCCAAAAAGATCGGGTTTATGTTTACGGTTGCGGGCCTTTACCCGTTTCATTCCCAGACGCGAAAGGACGCTGCTGCGGATAATTCCGTATTCCTGTTTGGAGAGGTTTTCCCCGGAGATAAACACCTTCCTGTCCAGGATAAACTCCTGGACATTAAACACGGCAAAAATATCCAGCAAACTTCGGCTGGATGCGGCGTGATTCAAGAGGATCTTTTTCTGGGATGCCAGAGCCATCATGTAGACAGCGGCCATGTTTTTTCTAATGTGTGCGGGCGCATCAAAAGGCTTCAGGAAAAACAGGCACTTCTCCCAGACCTCGGGATCTTTCTGGCTGCGATTAAGGCAGATCATGCTCCGCAGGATTCCGAAGAGGGTTTTGACATCCAGCAGTGCCCCCTTGACAAAAAGTTTCCCGTCCTTCATCTGTTGCAGGCGCTGATACAAATGGGAAAACACCTGGTTGTTGTTTTCCGAAAGCACCCCATCCTCGCCCAGATATTCGCCCAGCTCGGTAATCAGTTTCTGGGTTGGAATACCCTCGGTCAATTCAGCAAACTGTTTGGACAGTTGTGTGACCGTTCCCGCCTTTGCCAGGACATCGTTTTGAAATGTCTGAAGTACCGGAAGATATCGGGTGACAAGATCAGACAGTATAATAAGATTGATGGACTGGGCACTGGTCAGGGTTTCTTTCTTTCCGGTCGCAATTTGTGCGATTTTTTTGACCATGGTCTCGGGCAAACCCGGAAAATCGAGCAGTTCTCGGGCGGTTGCCTGCATCCCCTTGGATCGGCTGGCCCGCAGTAACAACTGCTCTTCAAATTCATGATTCTCCTCGACTGTCTTGGGTATCGATTTGAACTCCAGGTCCGGTTTGGTGATCAACTGCAGGCGCACCGGATCTGTCAGTCCGGTCACCAGAATCTGGTGTTCCTGTGCAAAGATATTGGGAAAAACCAGGGGCAGGCAGAAGGCTTCACCTTTTGTGCGGGTCAGATTGATCAGCAGGACATTTTCAGGATCTTTGACGACCCGCCACTCCAACTGCCGGATGGTTCTCAGATTGGCATTGACATTGATTCTCTCTTCCAGTACCACCCGTTCGGAGGGACCGTTCTTGAACTTCGGGTTAATCGGACGACGGGTCTCTGTTTTTTTGGTGACCTTATATTCAAAGTGATCAACGGCAAAGTTCTTTTTATTGAGAATATCCGTAATAACATCAATTCCTTCTATCTGTCGTTTGTCAATCAGGCTGACAAAACAGATCATCAAATCCGGCGCGTTTTCCTGTCCTGGATCTGAAAGCGATTTTTGAGGTTTTGATGGCAGTGGGGTCTTGATTTCCATTGATCGGTGATTCCGGGGTGAGTCCGAAAACCAGGTACGTTTTGTTTTAAACTGTCAATGCTGATCGCATGGGTATGCATGATAATTGCATTTCTTGACCCAAATGAACAATTTATTTGATTTTTAATCAGCCGGCATAAAAGTTCTATGTATCATTAGATACATTTTTAACTGATTATAAGCAACCAAGCAACACGTAATCGATCTTCAAAAGATAAAAAGGCGTTTTCCCGGCAATCGGCTGCTTTTTGAAAGATCCTATTCTGAGAAATATTAAAACCCCCGGGCTTACAATGGGAAATAGTCCCATGCCGTTACAGGGCGTTTCGAGGATTTGTTGTGACCATCAACAGTCAGTCTTTTAAAATCAATACCTTGCGTAACAATGGAGTTCCCGGTCTGAACCGCTCGGCGATTATGATAATTGCTGTCATGTTGATCCTGAGTATTGTTTCCTGCTCAAGAGTTGATCATGGAAGCCCTTATGTCGAGCAGGGGTTATGGCACACTGTGCAGCCAGGAGAGGACCTGGATGGTATTAGCGAAAAATATGCTGTCAGCAAGCTGACCTTGCAGCAAATCAATGATATTTTCGATCCCAGAGATATCAGTCCCGGAATGCGGCTCTTCATTCCCCTGCCAAAAAAGATCGAACCAAGAGAGCCGGACAGAAAGAAAAACGCCATATCCCGCAGGATTGAATTTGTCTGGCCGGCTCAGGGGACGATCTCTTCCGGTTACGGTATGAGACATGGAAGAATGCACGAAGGAATCGACATCACAAAGGATGAAGGGCGGGAAGTTCGCGCAGCCGCTGCTGGAACGGTGATTTTTTCAGGTATAAAGAACGGGTACGGACGTACCATTTTGATTCGGCACAGCAATGGCTTGTCCACTTTATATGCGCACAACGCCAAACTCTTTGTCAGGCAGGGAAATCGGGTGAAACTGGGGGCCATTATTGCCAAAATGGGTTCGAGTGGGAAATCCAATGGGATCCATCTGCATTTTGAAGTCCGGCTTCACAACAAAACTCAAAATCCACTTCGCTATCTTCCAGTTCGTTGAACGAGCAGACTCGGTTCATGAACGGCTGTCTCCCGGTTTTTGTTATGTGGGATTATTGACAGAACACTTTTTACACAATATGTTAAGGAAAAAATGACGATGTTGTTTCCCTTAAGGACAGGGGTCGGGGAATCGTTACACCGGTTTCTTCTCAATGGCCATTTGATAACGACTCTATCGAAGCAACAGTGCTTTCTGAATCATCAACAGTCCCGGAGAATATATGAGTGAATCTATTTGGCAACGCAGTGAATGCGGCCCCGGCCGAGCCTATATGCTAGGAACAGAACCCTATGTCAAATTTGATGATCAGGAAACGATTATTACTGCCATTAAAGATATTCTGAAAAAATATATCAATATCAAGACTGCGGTTCGTCTGACCCTTGATACCCAACTGAGCAATCCCGAGCGAGCCATTATCGCTATTCCTTTCGAATCTGATGATGACCAGTTACTGACGAACTTTGCCCAAATCCTTTACCAGTCTTTAATGGGATATTATATCAGTGCAGATCCTCATACCAGCCACTTTGGTATCGCCAACCTGCTTCTGGAAGGTAAGCTCAACAGCCTGCTGAAACGGGAAATAGAGCTTTTGCTGAACCGGCTTCAAAACCGACCGGACATGGCCGGCAGATTGCTGAACAATGTTGAGCTGATCAACAAGGTCCCGGTTCCCAAAACCGGGGATGTTTTTCTGGCGGAGACGATCCGCAAAGGACTGGATATCCATATCGGCTATCGTATTTTTGTGACCGGCAGCGATATCAACTACACCAAAATATTCCTGCCGATCCGTGGTGGGCAAGATATCATCGATCACATTTACTATAACCTGGAACAGATTCTCCATCACAATTTCGTCACGTACGATGAAACCGGAGATCGTTATCTGGCCATCAATGAAACACTCATCTTCAAAGATCTCGAAGCGACACTCAAGCGGGCCAAGTCTAAAGAGATGACCCGGAACAAAATCCTCAACAATCTGCAGTTCAACACCATTGCAACAAAAGAGATTGTCCCGGAACTTGAAATGCTTGCTGGAGACAGTCTTTACGATTTTCTCAACCATATTCAGGACACCAAACTGCAGAATGCCACTGAACAGTCCAGGGAACTGTACGTTTCTTATCTCCAGGAAGCCGTCCATTCGCTGAATGAAGTGCTGGGAGAAGAGGCAGAGGTTCCGGAGGAAGCGGTGACCGCAGAAGCGTCCACACCAGCCAGAAGGACCCGTGAAGGGTCCAGTCCTGATCGCCTGTCCAATCAGCCCCCCCCGAGAAGAGCCCCCGGTGTCCCCCAGCGCGGTGACAGGCCTTCGGAGGAAAGAATCCAGGTACCCCAACCGCCTACTGAGCATCTTCGGGTGCCTTCGTCCAGACAAAGTGAAAGCACATTGTCACCGGAAAAGGTAAAGGTGTGATTCGGAAGGGGACGGCGTCAGCCGTCTCTGTCATGAACCCGGTCCAGATGCCTAATTCAACAGCTCGGATACTTTTATAACAACAACACCCTGTGCTTTCAATTGGGGCAGGTTTTCCGCCAGAACGGTATATGTTATGGCGTAGGGATGCCCGATAGCAATTGCCCGGCCGCGGTGTTTTGCAAGTCTGACGGCCTTTTGAAGCTGTTTTTGTATCAGTGTTTCGTCTTTATCATTGTCCAGGAATATATCGCGGGAAAGATAGGGCACCGAGTGATTCAATGCAGCCTGCTTTGCGGTATTACCGGGAGCAGTCTTGCTGTCCAGAAAAAACAGCCCTTTTTGATTCAACACCTGCATTACCGCATCGAGACCTTCGGCGTACTGGGTATAGGCGGATCCCATGTGATTGTTGACCCCGGTGACGTAGGGGACCGTACTGAAATTGAGATCCATTTTGGCATTCATCTGGTCGGTTGAATCCTGGAGCAGAAGAGCTCCCCAACCGGGATCAAATTTGGGCCAGTCTTTAGGTTGCATAGGCAGATGGAGAATGACCTGGCGACCAGCCTGAGTGGCTATTTCAGCTGTTTCACGGCTGAAAGCCTGTTGGGGCAGCACGGAATAGGTGATATCGAAATCGAGCGTTATCAAATGGTTAAAAACATCCATTTGATACCCAAGGTCATCGATAACAATCGCCAGTTTTGCCATGCCGTCTTCTGGCGGGATAATCTCTTTCTGATGGTCCGGTTCAATGGCATCTTTATAGTCTGCGCTGTTCCATCCAGGCGGATATCCGCTTTGCTGAGATTCAAGCAGGATCCGCATCCAGACAACCCCTGCCTTCTTAAAATCCATTTCATAACAGGCCGTCGGTTTTAAGAGATCCTTGCATCCCGATCGAATTTCCATCTGCATTCCCTGCTGGATGGCGAAACTGTTTGACAGATCGGATATCAATGACTGGTTCAAAGACTTGAACTGCTGTCGGAAAGTATAGATGCCCGATTTTGGCGGGAATGCTGTTTCTGCAGCGGGGTTTTTGTCTAACGGTTCAGCGACCAGTATCTCACCATGGTTCTCCCTGAGAAATCGGGTAAACTGCTGAAAAAGGGTCAGTCGCTCTTGATAGGCCTGGTCCTGAATCTCGTTTGATTCTGATGAAGGGAGAGCATCGGGGAATTGTGGCGTTTTCAAATAGGTGATGGTTGAGAGGATAAAAACCAGAATCAGCATCCCCCCCACGGCAGATTTCAGTTTGTTTTTGCGGATTCGTTCGATAAATTTATTCATTGAGTGGAACTCTTATTTTGATCCTTCCAGCGACTGCTGGTCATCCATTATTAGAATGTGGTGGTTTCTCGACTTCCCCGCTGCTGCTGGTCCTGGCAGTAATGGAGAAGGATTTAAAAGATACCAGAACTGGTTTTCGGGTGGGCAGCAGAAGCCGGTTGGTTTTCTGCTGTCATCAGTCCGAGAGGAATCCTGTGTCTAAACACCGCTTAAATGCTAATAGACCGGTTTATAATCAAAAAAGTGCCGTGTTTCCAGCTTACGGTATGTATGGGATTGACCTCTGGCGATAAAGGAGTGTGTGATCGCTCCATTGGGTGTCAAGTCGACACCTTCGAGAAATTTTCCGTCTGTTACCCCGGTAGCCGCAATAGCCACGTCATTGGTCAATATCAGATCTTCTGTCCTGAAAATCTTTTCAAAATCATCTATTCCTTGGGCACGGGCCTGCTCTTTGTCGCGCTCATTTTCGTAGAAAATCTTGCCTTCAAAATATCCGCCGAGACACTTGATGGCGGCAGCAATCATAACGCCTTCCGGTGAGAATCCATACCCCATAAAAATATCGACCTTTTGGCCCATGATGGCTGCCAGGCATCCGGAAATCTCACCTTCGGAGATCAGTTTGATACGGGCCCCGGTCTCCTTCACTTCATGGATCAGACGGTGATGACGCGCATGATCCAGGATACAGACCGTTACACTTTCCGTATACTTTTTCAATGCACGGGAGACTCTCTTGATGTTGATTGCCGGTGGTTGCAGGATGTCAACCACGCCATACGCTTCCGGACCGACGACGATCTTGAACATGCTCAGATTGGGCAGCCCCTGGATACCGCCTTCTTCAGCCAATACAGTGCAGGAGATGGCGTTGTTCCGCCCAATGGCGGCAGCATTATGTCCTTCAAGCGCAATTGCCAGCACGTCCTTTTTGGGTCCACCTTTACCGACCTTTTCAGGCATTTGGAATGTAAATTCCCGTCCTGTAAAACGGTCGTTTTTAATCGTCCCGTCAATTTGAAGACGATTCAGGGTTTTATAGAGTGCCTCCCGGGTTGCATTGAGAATATTGTCCACTTCTCCCAGTCCCTGCAGACGCGCTGCACTCAGCGCAGCAATCTCTGTTGCCCGCACAATTTCCATTCCATAATTGATATCCATCTTACCTCACACGTTGAACCATTGTAGACAAAGATGTTTTATTAAAAACCGTTACTCGGGCTGCCTTTTTTCAATTGTTCCATGATTGCGTCCCGCTTTTTCCTGATCTCTCTCCCCTCTGCGGTATCTCGGAATTTAATGGGAGAGGGAAACTCATCAATAATCTCCACGGAGAGTGGCACAGTTTCCAGGTTGGTGGACGCTTTTTTCATCTCTTCCGGTGTCGGCAGAATAATGCCGTATAACTGGTGCGGCGTATGCACCAGCGCATGGCCGCGGTTATAGTAAGCGGCTGCAAAGCCACCATCGATATTGATCGCCATCCCGTCTTCACTGGCCATACTCTTTCCCTTGGTAAAATCCACGGGGGTGTGGCCATAGATGACACGATTGATGCCGAATTCATTCATTATTTTCTTCTTGAAAGCAGGACTTTCCAGATTTTTTGCCCAGTACAGGGTCATCTCCTTGTGGGTTGCCTTGTCAACCAGAAAATAGCGTTCAAATGTCTTCATGGCATCCTTGCCGAAGAAGGGTGATTTTGGTCCGCACCACAGATAAAACATCAACGACAGATCGATTTCTTTCTGCTTCTTTCCCGAAAGGTAGGCATGACCGATGCGTTTGATACTCCGCTGAATGTGATTTAACAAATCTCGTCCGTTGCGGTTCAGAAATTCATCGAATTCACCTGTCTCGGTAGAGGGGATTAACGCATGAATATTCAACATGTTGTTGTGAATGATATAGGTCTCCCCGGTTTCAAAGAAAAACCGCAACAATTTCTTGAGCTTCTTGTTCGTCCGGAACTGTTTCTCAAGGTCGTCGATCACCGCACTCTCTTCTTTTGTTAACAGGTGTGGATTTTTCAAATCGATGGTCGGGAAGTGGGTATCATTCAGCGCCTCCACGTTACCGTCGGTCAGCATGTCCGCCAGTTTTTTCAGCCACAGGCGCGAGTCCATCTCAAATTCAGGATGCTTTTTGATCGTCTCCTCTTCAAGTTTGAACTGAATGATTGCCAGCGCCTTTTCCATACTTTTTGCCTGGGGGGTCTTGGCTTTGAAGTTTCCGGTCACATTTTTGGGGGGATAGGTTTTTTTGGAAAACCGCACCAGTTTTGAAACATCGAATCCCAGACGTTTCAATAATTCAAGATGATCGTAACGACATGAGATACGCATGGCTTCAGCAATCAGTGAGCGATTGCCTGCCGCGGCGCCCATCCATAAAATATCGTGATTCCCGAATACGTAATGCACCATGTTCCGGTACCACTTGGACGCCAGAATTCGGATAATCTTGTCCGGCTGGGGTCCACGATCGAAGATGTCTCCCAGAACCATGATACGGTCCAGCAGAATCCGCTTGATGGCGTAAGTCAAATGTTCGATGATGCGGTGTGAGACGATGTCCACTTCGTAAACGGGATCGGGAACCGGCAGGCCGGATATCATCCGACTGATGATATCCCGGTACTCGTCCTGTATCACATCATTGATATTGTGCTCAATCGTGCTGAATTTGTATTTCAGAATCTGAACAAAGCAGGTGATGATGTCCTGAATGTCCATTTTAACATTTTCATCTGCGAAATATCGCTGCTTACGGATGATGTTGACGATATACTGGATCTTGTGGGAACTGAACGTTTTCGGCAGTGCTTCGATACAGGTCTGATACAGCATGCCGAAGCGTCCTCGCAGAATCGAAATGAAACGGTCTCCAGCCCCGTGAAGATCGCTGATAAACAGTGTCGCCGGAATATTTGAATTCAGTTGAATGTCGAGCTGGAGTAATTGTTGGGACAGGTCGTCAATGACGGCACTACTGAGATTCGTCATTGCCCTTTCGGCAGATGTCAGCGGACTCATGAGTTACCTTTTCTTGCATTGATCAGTTCAAACGGCTGTTATGACAGCTTCAATATAAAATACACAGGTTTCCGGTGTTTGTCTGCCGAACAGCGGCAGTCAAGCTGAGTAAATCCTTTTTCAGATAAGCGAGTTTTATACCATTATTCCGACTACTCAGATAGAACGAAGGGTTCCCCCGGGGAAAATCGACCCGGATCACAATGTCCGCAGAGAGGCGCCGCGGTTTTGCGCTGTCCTGGAATTGACAGGGTTTTGTCAGTCACCATGTCTGGGGTCGGCAAGAAAAAACAGTTCCTGCTGAACCTTATCGGAGTCCCCCGTATTCAACTCGATCAGACGTCGTAAATGGATCATACTTTCCAGGTCAAGATGCTGAAATTCC
This sequence comes from bacterium, assembly GCA_018830885.1. Lineage (GTDB taxonomy): Bacteria > SAR324 > SAR324 > XYD2-FULL-50-16 > XYD2-FULL-50-16 > JAHJRI01. The sequence goes on from JAHJRI010000086.1 coordinate 29,560, forward strand.
AGACCCAGTTGATTTTTATGATAATATACGATTAAGGCATCGGTTTTAATGGCAATCGAGCTTGAATCGAGTCTGAGTTCAAAGATACATGTTTCATTGTCGCGGACGGCAATATCTTTTTCTGTCTGGATCAACGCCCCTTTCAGTGAGATATCAACCAATTCCGCCTGATGTAGGGTCCCCCGTATCTCAACGCTGATTGATGACTGAAAATCGACACGGACGAAATGGCGTCTTTCCTTTGACATAGATTCCTATCAGCCAGGGTTACGCGTGTTTGATCTGAAAAAAAAACGGAAACCGCCTGAGCATGGCTGGTGTCTGTAACGAGTATTTCTTACAGCAACCACTGCTCCTTCTACTCTAGCATAAGTGGAAAAGCGCGTCCATGACCCGGGCCCAAAGCTCGAGAGGGCAGTCCGCAGGGATATGGTGGCATGACTACTGTATCCGAGATCCCTGTCAAACGACATTGAGACTGGTAAATACATGGAGGGCATCCGATTTAAAAACGTCAAAACTGTCCATATCTTTTTGTATGGACAGAGACAAATCTTCCTTGAGATCGATGAATCGGTTTTCCTCAGTTCGCTGCCCTTCTGCATCAACCACGACAATTACCTGGGGGCGCAGGATATCCTTTTGCGGGACACTGATGACAAAGGCCAATGAATGATCGCTCAGTTTTACCAGTGAACCGACCGGGTAATAACCCATCACCGCCTGAAACGCGTCCCATAGGTCCAGGTCAAATTCAACACCGGCCATTGCATCGAGATACCGCATGACGGCAGGCGGGGTCCAGGATTTCTTGTAACTTCTGCCGGAAATCAGTGCCTGGTATACATCCACCAGGGCAAGCAGTCGGGTTTCGAAAAGGATCTCGCTCTGTTTAACACCTTCCGGATAGCTGGAATTCATGCTTTCATCCCGCTTGACATGATGAAAGTGTGCCATGTTAACCATCACATCCGGCATACCGGCCTCTGCAAGCAGTTTTGCGCCGATCTGTGGATGTTTCCGGATTTCCTGCATTTCCGGGCCGTCTCTTTTAAATGCCTTGGTGCTGGTAATCGTCTCCTTGGAAATACGTGCCTTGCCGATGTCATGCAGGAAAGCAGCCAGCATGGCTTCCTGGTGGTTTTTAAACGCGCTCTGGTCACCCCGTTTATCCATTATCGCAAAATAGACCTGCTGAAAGATCACGCCGACATCGACACAATGGGCATAAACATGATCATTCTCCTTCAGGCTGATAATGGCTGACACCGCCTGGATCATTTCGTCATCCGACATCTGATCAACGTATTGTTTTACCTCCTGGAAATTCGGAGCTGTCTCACTGTCACTGTCCATCAGGGATTTGACTGCTGTTGTTGCATTCTCACAAAGACGGATACTCTGTTTCATGGTTTCCAGCAGATGGGACGCTTTTGCAACGGCTGCTGTTCTGGCTGCAGATTTTTCTGGGGATGCTGCAGCCGGCACTTGAACGCGAAACCGGAGAAACCCCCTGGCCTTCAGCTCCTTGATCAACCCATTATTGACAACGCAGATGTGCGACAGTGACCGTGGCATGTGCAAAACTTCAAGGATGTGGTCCCCGGGTTGAAGATTGGCCGCCATAAACAGAAATGGGACACCATTGCGCTGGCCTCTCACGGAAGCGCCACTGAAGTTGTGTTTGACCCAGGCACATGTTTCCTCATCCAGAGGGGCATATTTTTCTTCAAAACGTGTATAGGCAGTAATCAGCATGCCTGTTTTCAGTTCCTGAACAGAGACTTCAGGTGGATTGTTCTGGCCTTCAGTTGTCATTGCGTTACCCGCCTCATTAACATTCAATCAATACAGGAAAGAAGGATCCGCTGGAAGATCATCAACCCGTGCTGTAAGAGTTTTAATATCTATTTGTTATCAGTTTATTGCGTGTGTTTTAGATGAGTATTGCACAGATCAGCCGCTAAGTAAATGATTCCAAAGGCCGAATATCTTCCGTGGCCATTGACTGACTTCCAGAGGGTGATTTTCATCGTTTTTTGTCATTTGCCTTATTAGTCAATAACTGGTTAGAATAATCAAGCATTTTGAGCGAAGTCGTCAACCTAAATGCCCGTTTCTTTGACCGGTCTGGAAAACAGATTGGGAGATCCTTCAAGAAGGAAACGCCTGTTTCCGGTGACCCAAAACGACCGGACTGTTATCGATCCGATATATAAAAACCTGTTCCAGACTGTCACCGTTTCTTTTTTTTGTGCAGCCAGTCGTTCAGGGAAAATTGATTCTTCAGTGTAAAATATGCTTGACTACTATAGCTACGGCGAATTGACACATCATCAGAAAGTGCAGTTGGCGATCCGAAATCTTTTGTCGATAGACCTGTCAATCCGCCCGCTTAACTCGAATAACAGACCGGGGGGACTCCTGGAGTTCCCGGAGGATGATGAGCGCGAAGTGATTATTGTTGGCGATTTACATGCGAACAAGCAGAACTTAAAAGCCATACTGATGGATTCCCAGAATCTTTACAAATTAAAGCGAAATGAAGCCATCATGATATTTCTTGGGGATGCGGTTCATGATGAGAGAGTCGGGCATCTTCAGGAAATGGATACCTCGATTGAAATAATGGATATCATCATCCATTTAATCAACGACTATCCCGAGAATGTTTTTTATCTGCTCGGCAATCACGATACGTTCAGTTCACGTCTTGGGAAGAGCGGGATCAAACAGGGACTGATTTACTATAATGCCGTCCTGCAAGCCAGGGGAAAAGAGTATGTCAATTTGATGCAGACCTTCTATAATACACTGCCGGTTTTTGTCATTCACAAATATTTTCTTGCAGTTCACGCAGGACCTGTGAGGGGTGGCATCTATCGGGACGAGATCATCAATGTCCGCAATGCGACATCCACCCATCTGCTCAGACAACTCACCTGGAACCGTTTGAATGAGACCCGTTCCTCACCCAGCAAGAAGGAGTATGGACCTGAAAATCTCGATGAACAAAGAAAAAGCCTCGGTTGCCCTCCCGACCTGCCGATCATTGTCGGTCACAATCCCATGTGGAAATGGGGGACGGATGATTCTGTCTGGATCGATATTCTCGACTCAAAAAATCATGTCATTTTGTACAGCAACCTGGTGGATAAATGCACCTACCTGACATTTAAGAACAGCGCGAAATACCAGGTTCGACACGCCAATCTGAAACAGCAGAAGCAGCGTTTTCTTCTGGGTGAAATGTAGCGGAAGCCGCTGTGTTATAGTGGAGGAGCCCGTTGGTGTTGACAGCGGGCTTAATCGAAGAATACGCCTTCAGGTGAGATCCCCGGTCCTTCGTCGGCCGATTTCTGCAGGAAAACATCAGTCATGGACTGTTTCAGGGACCGTTTCTGGTCAAAGAAGTCGGACCGAATGCGGCTGGCATGCCGTGCAATTGACCCCTTCTCGGTTCCGTTTTCGTGATCCTCGTCCAATTCCGTAAAAAAGAAAAGAATATCCAGTATATCCCGGTTGAGTTGATTATTCTGGGTTTTGCCTTCATCCAGAAATTTCCCCAGATTATTTACGTCCGCAATGGTAACCGCGTAAATCCTGAACCCTTCACCGGCTGAACGGTACACCCGTTTCAAAAATCCAAAAAAAACCTTTTGCGTTTGGTGATAGAGGGTGTTCTTTTGGAACTGTGCCATGATTTCAAAAATATGCTTCAGGACATAGATATTGGGGACCCTGATGAAATCGAAGAAATTTTGGGGCACATGGCCGCTCAGCAGTGCGTCAATGGTGTATCTGTTGTTTGTCTTGAATATTTTCAGATAAAGGGGGATATAGTCGTAACGGATGGTTTTTTTATTCAGAAAACTGGTATACGCATGAAGTGCGCTTGCACTTCGGATATCCTTACACTCGATGATATCATACATCGTATTCAGGATGAACTGATTGAAATCTTCTGCTTTAACCATGTTTTTCCAGCAACCAATTATATTTCCGTGATCTGATATTCTCGATCGAGACTGGCTTATTCAATGTCTGAAACATCCGGGCAGGTCAAGGGAAGAACTGAATAACTTTCTTGTCCAGTAGCTCCCCTGTCTGTTTGGTTTCTGATTGTCTCTGAAACCGGGCTTAACCTCACACAATGTCAAGCCGGATCAGGCTCGAGATCTTTCTCTCGGCCCGGCTGGCCAATCTCTTCTTCGTAGACCTCTTCTTCGTAAACATCATCATCAAACTCTTCATCAGATACAGCGGCATAGGGATCATCCGTCATACTGTCGAGGTCATAAATCCGGGAATCTTCAAAGCGCACTTCCGCCCTCGGTTGCACCTCATGCGTCCGGTAATCCTTCTTGATCAACAGGACCTGCGGAATTACCTGGTACAAACGCTTGGTGTCATCATAAAAATGGCTCATGATTTCGTTGGCATGAATTGCCAGTTCCTCTTTGTCTCGATCTTCGCCTTCCAATCCCTGAGAACCCAGTTTTCCCTTGAGGTGCGCTATTTTATGCAGAATGTCCAGAATTACGCGGTTCAGGGAGTCCTCCTGCCCGATCTCCTCGTTCAGATGCTTGCTCAGGGTATTCAAATCGTATATTGAGACCCGGTATATGTTGTATCCGTCTTCAGGAACATTATACGTTGCTTGAAGAACGCCCAGAATGACGGAAAGAGACTTGGGATAAAGCTCGCCGGGGTGCTTTTCAGTCAGAATTTTAAAGCAGGACTCAAGAATATTATAGTTAGGCTGAATAGAACTCAAAAAGAGAAAGGGATCCCTTTCTCCAATCAGTCCGTCAATCACCCAGTGATTACCGACTTCCAGAACCTCGATAAAAAGGGGATAGTTTTCGTTGGTGATGCCGGTCAGACTTAAAAATCGGGCATATGTGATACAGGCTTCCACCGCAGCCGGAGTAGCGCACTGCAATATCTGTTGCAGGAGGATGTTTTCAATTTTCTCTATTTCTTCTTGCGTATAGATCTTATGTCGATCAGTCAATAACATGGTTACCTCCGAGTATTTTTAGTCTTCAAAAACAAAATTTGGTGCCACCGTTTTCACAAGATAATCTGATTTGACCAGAAGAACCTGTGGGATGATGTCCTCCATTTTCCGTCTACGATCGAAGAAATAGGTTCTGATATTGTGGCAGTGCCTGGCAAGTTCCTCAACCGCTTCATCTCCCTGCCCTTCAAGGAGAGAAAGGCGATCCAGAATATCAAGAATGGCACGGTTGACCGGATCCGACTGACCTGAATCTTTATTCAAATGCTTTCCCAGGTTATTGATGTCATTGATAGAAACCCTGTGAATCGCATTGCCGTCTTTGGCGTGATTGTAAGCCGCCTGTAATACACCCAGGACGATCGAAATCGTTTTGGGGTAGATACCACCGGGATGCCAGAAGGTTAATAGCCTGAAACATTCTCGAAGCAGGTGTTTTGTCGGCTGAATCGGTGTGAAAAAAACAAAAGGGTCCTCGTCACCTACCAGTGAGTCTATGACATAGTGGTTATCAATTTCCAACAACGACAAAAACAGAGGATAGTTTTCATTGGTCATTTTTGCCAGTCGCAGAAATCGCGTATATGACATCGCAGTCTCGGTTGCATCGGGTGTTCTGCAGGCAAAAGCATTTCTTAAAACAAGGCTTTCAACCCGATCAGTAGACTCTTTGGTCCACTCTGTTCGAATTATGTCGCTGTTTTCGGCCATTTCATCTCCTTGTAAACTAATTTTTTGGACTTCTCAGTTCAGAAAACATGCAGTGATCGCTCGAAATAGAGGCTATTTAATACGATTGACCAACATGCTATCCGGAATTATTCCGGCCATCGAGGTTCTGTTGTCAAAAAAGACATTTCGAATCTTATTTGCCCGTGCGCACACTTCCAGCAACGCAGGTTCAGTTGTATCTTTCGTAGTTAAATCGCCCATATCCGCGAGTATGTCAAGGATTATCCTGTTTATTTTGCTGGCTTGCGGCTTGTTCTTATCCAGAAACTTGCTGATATAATTCAATTCATTAAGAGACAAAGGGTAAATTCGGAACCCTGATACGGCGTCACGATAATTCAGGTTAAGAATCAACAGGATCGTCTCCAGTGTTTTCTCATAAACGCTACCCAGAGAAAACTGCTTCAGCAGATCAAAACAAAGGCCAATCAGGTATTGGTTTCGTTTCAGATTTTTCAGGCTATTCAGGACTTTTCCGTCACTCAAGAATGTATGAATGACCGCTTCATTCTTAAGGAGAAACAGCTGCATGTAGAATGGATAGTTCTGGTTATCCAGACCTTTGTGATTCAAGAACTTCACAAATTCAACGGATGCCTTAACCGCGTGGTCATCCTCGCACTTCAGAAATTCCAGGGCGATATCCGTATGAAGCTTTTGCACCAGAGCGTTGTCCCAGGAGTCCTTAAGATTTTCTTTTAGCTGTAATTTCATCATAATTTTTCAAAAGTTTCAATCACGAAACAATTCATTCTGTCACTAAATCTCAACCACAATTAGTGTCGTTTTGTCAATGAAATATATTTGTTTCATTCATTCTTCACATAATTGGAATGATTGTCAAAAGGGATTGACACGGTTCTCTGCTGCCCCGGATTATGAACACCTTTCCAATAAGGGTTTCTTTTGTTACTTACAAGGAGAAAGCTTCATGTCATGATGGATCATGTTGATGCGGCGCCAGATCTGAATGCCATGGTGGTGGGCAAAGATCATTTTTGCAGGCGGCGAAAGTCCTGAGGTTGTGAGCCGGTATAGTCATTCTTGTGAAATAAAGCATTTAAAGAAATGTCTTTCTGAAGATGAGATGGTTATACCTGACCTCCGATCTGCAGCTTTATCAATTAACAATTAAGCCCTTCCGGCCCAATGAAGGATGAGGATGGCATTTCCCCATATAAACTCAAACAGATGGCAACAGAAACCGGGACGGTTATCAGAAGAACAAAGGGATTTTACTATCTGAGAGCCCAATCCAAGCAAACGGTTGAGTGCAAAGTCAAAGGTCTGCTTTTTAAAGACAGCCGTTTTGATAATCAGATAGCTGTCGGAGACCGTGTCATTTATAAAAAATCCGCTACTGAGGATATCGGTCTCATCATCGGGATTGAACCCAGAAAAAGCTTTCTTTCAAGAACCAGGATCGGTCATGAGTCCGAACAGGTCATTGCTGCGAACATCGATTATCTGCTGATTATTGCATCCACCCGGCATCCTGCATTCCGTTTCAATCTGATCAATCGTATGCTGGTTGCAGCATCGGTTGGACAGATCACCCCGGTTCTCGTTATTACAAAAACCGATCTTATCGCGAAGCAAGAAATAGAACCACTGATCGCACCCTTTCGAGATCTGGATCTGGATATTTTTTATTCCTCCACCACGAAGCCGGAGCGGGATGAAAGATTGTTTGATTTATTGGGCAATGGGGTCAGTGTTTTGTCAGGTCAATCCGGGGCAGGGAAATCGTCGCTGTTAAACAAGTACTTTACCTCCCTGTCTATCAAGATAGGGGATGTCAGCAATAAAACCCATCGGGGGTCCCATACCACAACCTACACCATCATGCATCAGATATCAGAAAAGGGCTTTGTCATCGATACTCCCGGCATCAGGGAGTTTGGCCTCTGGAAAGTAACTCAGGAGAATCTGTGCGAGTACTATCCCCTGATACAGAAGTATAATCAGCATTGTAAACACAGAAACTGCCGACATGTTCATGAACCCCAATGTGCCGTCAAGGATGCTGTCGCGGCAAAGGATATCCATCCGGTACTCTATGACGGATATGTTTCGATATTTAACTCCCTGTCTACCCGTTGAGCCCTTGTTCTCATCATTTCCGCATGTCCCGGTGACCCGAGCGGGGTGCACCAAATATGTGTGGGTATGACCCATCTGTCATTGAACTCATTCTCGGCAGACATCCATGTTCGAAGCTGCAAGCTTCGCTTCTCACCTCCGAGAACGGTCGTTGACTTCGCTCTCCTGGCTTCGTTTAACCCCTCCCAACCCGCTCATGAGAATCGAGACTGGCAGTTTCGAAAAGACCGATCACACCTTCAAAGGTGCCCACAGGTTTTTGGTGCACCCCCCCCCTGAGCCGGGGCTAAATGGTTCTGGCCTGCAATATCACTCCCGTGGAGGCGGGGATGACGCGCTCTCTGAAAGCTGGATGCTCAACAAGTCACCATATTCTCACCCCAAAGCCAATCATAACAGGACTTACGGAAATAGAACAAATCAGCCCTGCCCCCCGAGCGGCGCCATTTGACATTGACCAGACATATCCCTATAATAAAAGGATTTGAAAGAACTCCAGCGCCTTTCCAACCTCCATGCACATTCAACTTCGTTTGTTACCTTAATAACATTTAAATCCAAGCTGTCAAAAATGCCGTATACTCCAAGAATCATCGAACCCAAGTGGCAGAAGTATTGGGAAGACAATAAAACTTTCAAGGTAGAGATCGACCACACCAAGGAAAAATACTATGTGCTCGATATGTTTCCCTATCCGTCTGGACAGGGATTGCATGTTGGACATCCTGAAGGTTACACGGCGACCGATATTTTGGCGCGTTATAAACGCATGCAGGGGTTTAATGTTCTTCATACCATGGGTTGGGATGCATTCGGTCTGCCAGCTGAACAGTATGCCATTCAAACCGGGACACATCCGGCTGAGACAACAGCCAGAAATATCGATCGATTTCGCAACCAGATAAAATCATTGGGGTTTTCTTATGATTGGGATCGAGAGATCAATTCAACCGATCCCGGATATTATCGCTGGACCCAGTGGATCTTTCTCCAGCTATACAAAAAAGGGTTGGCATATCAGTCTGATGCACTGGTAAACTGGTGTCCTGAACTGAAGACCGTTCTGTCGAATGAAGAAGTGATAGACGGTAAATCTGAGCGGGGGAATCATCCTGTTGTTCGGCGTCCCATGCGGCAGTGGATGCTGAAAATCACTGAATATGCGGACCGGCTGCTGTCGGACCTGGATGATCTGGACTGGTCCGATTCAATCAAGGAGATGCAGCGCAACTGGATTGGAAAATCCTTTGGCGCAACGGCAGAATTTGTCATTGCAGAAAGCACCCTCCGTTTTGATGTTTTCACCACCCGTCCGGATACCTTGTTTGGATGCACATATTGTGTGCTGGCCCCGGAGCATCCTCTGGTAGAGCAAATTACGACTCCCGATTGTCGGGAGCAGGTTCGGGCCTATAAAACCGTGTGTGAATCGAAAAGCGATCTGGACCGGACCGATCTTTCAAAAGAGAAAACCGGGGTCTTTACGGGTGCCTATGCGATCAATCCGGCCAATGACATGCCGATCCCGATCTGGATAGCAGACTATGTGTTGCTCAATTACGGAACCGGGGCAATCATGGCAGTTCCGGGTCATGATCAGCGTGACTATGAGTTCGCCCGGAAATTCAATCTGGACATTATCCCGCTGATTGTTGATCGGGATATCTCCCAAGAAGCATGGTCAGGGGACGGGGTTTTGATGAACAGCGGTTTTCTGGATGGTCTGTCAGTCAGCGACGCCAAGGAGAAAATGTGTGAATGGCTCAAGGCGAATGGCAGAGGAGAAAAGGCGATTAATTATAAACTTCGGGATTGGCTTTTTTCCCGCCAGCGCTACTGGGGGGAGCCTTTTCCTCTCGCCATCAAGGAAAATGGAGAGGTTGTTCCGCTTACAGAAGATGAACTGCCCCTGACACTTCCGGAGACCAATTCCTTCCAGCCTTCAGAAACGGGAGAGAGCCCGTTGTCTAATATCACGGATTGGATCAACACAACTTTGCCGGATGGTCAACCTGTTAAACGGGATTCCAACACAATGCCCCAGTGGGCAGGTTCCTGCTGGTATTTCCTTCGTTTTGTAGATCCCCATAATGACAAGGAACCCTGGTCGAAAGAGGCAGAAAACTATTGGATGCCGGTTGACATTTATATCGGTGGCGCCGAGCATGCGGTGCTGCATCTGCTTTATGCTCGTTTCTGGCACAAGGTACTCTATGACCTGGGATATGTCTCTACCAAGGAGCCATTCAAAAGGCTGGTCAACCAGGGTATGATTCTGGGTGAAAATGGGGTCAAGATGTCCAAATCCCTCGGTAATGTCATTAACCCGGATGATGTTGTTTCGGAATATGGCGCCGATGTTCTCCGCATGTATGAGATGTTTCTGGGGCCATTGGAAAAAGCGAAGCCGTGGAATACATCCGGTCTGGAAGGCATCGATCGGTTTCTGAAGCGGGCCTGGCGGTTGATGATCGACGATGACGACACGCTTTCGGCAAACATAACTGATCAGCCAGCGAGTGATGCGCTGGAGAGACTGATGCATCAAACCATCAAGAAGGTGACGGATGATATTGAAAACCTGCGCTTTAA
>JAHJRI010000087.1 GCA_018830885.1 bacterium
AATCGCTGTAAATCGCCCTGTAAATGACAATAGCGGGCGGCCAAGGGTACAGCCGACGTGGTCGGCTATCTAATGCCCAAAGAAGCCCAGCAGGCTGTGTTTTTCAAGGCCAACAGCCTGTGATAACCGGATAGGCATGGTCGGTTCGATAAAGAGTTTCCGGCATTGGTTCGGTTTTTCCACCATGGCAGATCAGGTGTCTATTTTCGTTTCCAGTTGGCATCGCGCTGTTCCATCAGGGCGGCGATGCCTTCCTGGAAATCCTCGGATCGCAGCAGGATGCTCTGCAGGTTGCCTTCCATATCGAGCAGGCTGTTCAGATCCATGCCCTGCCCTTTCTTGGTGATCCGTTTCAACCCGCCGACAGCAATGGGTGCGTTCCTGATAATGTCCCGGGCCATGCTTTCTGCTTCCTGCATGAGTTGATCCGCTGGATGGAGATGATTCACCAGCCCCCAGTCAAGGGCCTGCCGGGCGGTATAGGTGCGACCCGTGGCCAGGATCTCCATGACCCGGGCGGGAGAGGTGTGGTTCAGCAGTCTGGCCTGACCGCCAAGATCACAAATCAGACCGAATTTGAGCTCCCTGAAGGCCCACTTGCAGTCGTCGCTCATCAGGCGGATATCACAGGCCAGGGCCAGCTCCCAGGCCATACCGTACACGGCGCCATGCATGGCGCAGATAATGGGGATTTCGATGGACTCCAGGCGTGTCAGGTAGGACTGGTACTTACTGATATCCGACCGGATCGACATCCCTCCGCCGGCACTTTCACCCATAAACCGCCCGACCAGGGCCCCCAGAGAGTTGAAATCCACCCCGGAGGAGAAGACCTTGCCCTCCCCCTTGAGAATGATCACCCGCACTTCCGAGTCATAGGCCAGTTCTTCGACCATTTCGCAAAGTGTCACCAGCGATTCGAAAGGAATGGCGTTGCGCTTGTCGGGGCGGTTGAGGGTGATGGTGAAAATCGGCCCATCCTTGACGCCCAGTAGATCCCTGTCTGACATTTTTTCTCCTTTTACAAGGGGTGGTCACCCCATGTTGACGGCATTCTGCTGTGCCTGGCGGAAGCCGCTTTTTGATCCGGGAATCCGGTATGGAAAACACCCGGCAGAAAGGCCGCCGGGTTCCGGATTGTTGATTTAGCAATAGGAATAAACCGTGTCCATGTCAAGGGTTTTTTGACTCGCGCCAGGTTCTGCTGGTTGGCTGGTTTTCAATTGCGACAGGCGATCGGCACCTTTTACAGAAATATCACTGTACCGAGTCTGAAACTTTTTTTAAGCTATGATGAGGAAAAGGGGCAAGCCTGGCTGGATTGCCCCTCTGTATGAATTAGACGTTATGAATTGATATCCAGGGTTAATTGTTCAAGGAGAAAAACATGAAACTGGTTATTGCCAATAAAAACTATTCCTCATGGTCATTCCGACCCTGGCTTCTGTTAACGGAAACCGGTCTGGTATTTGAAGAGGTCAATGAGTCGCTGAATGGAGACGATTTGAAAGAGCGGCTGGGTCGATATTCCCCCTCCTGCAAGGTACCCGTGCTGATCGATGGGGAGTTGACGGTCTGGGATTCACTGGCGATCTGTGAATATGTCTCGGAAAAATATCTGGCTGGAAAGGGGTGGCCGCTGGATGAAGCAGCCAGGGCTCGCGCCAGGTCAATCAGTGCGGAAATGCATTCCAGTTTCCAGGCCCTGCGCTCCGAGATGCCGATGAATATTCGTGCCAAAAGAACCATTGAACCGTCAGAGGCTGCCAGAAACGATATCCGCCGCATTGATGCCATCTGGACGGAATGTCGGCAGGAATATGGAAATACCGGTAAATGGCTCTTTGGCGGGTTCTCCATTGCGGACTGCATGTTTGCTCCGGTGGTGATGCGGTTTTTAACCTACGGGGCCGATCTTTCCGGGCTGAGCCAGCAATATATGACCGATCTGCTCAGCAACAACAGTGTCAAGGCCTGGGTCGGTGCGGCGAAAGAAGAGACAGAGACCATCCCGGGTGATGAGGCTGGCGCTTAGAAGAAAAATGGAACCGTTCCCGGCGGCAGCGGTTATTTGAAATCAATCAACAAAAGACTTGGAGCAGGCTGATGGGAGTATCAGGAAAACGGGTATTGATCACATGCGCCGGACAGTACATGGGGCCGGCCATCAGGCAGCTTTTTGAAGCCGAGGGCGCACAGGTGGTCGCGAGTGAAAATCCGCTGCTGGACCAGGAGGGTGTCACGGCGGTGATGGCTGAGGCGGGAGCGGTGGATATTCTGATCGCCAATTTTGCGGAACCGCCCCGTTCAGCAGCCGTTGATCAGATTCAGGACGATGACTGGCGGGTGCTGTTTGACACCCTGGTGCACCCGCTGATGCGGATTGTAAGGGCTGTTACCCCGCAGATGAAAGAGCGCGAGGCTGGCAAGATAGTCGCTGTGACCAGCGCGGCGCCGTTGCGGGGAATCCCCTATAATACGGCTTACTGCTCCGCTCGGGGGGCTCAGAATGCCTTTATGCGTGCTGTGGGCCTGGAACTGGCCAGATTCAATATTCAGGCCAATGCCATTGCCCAGAACTATGTCAAGAACAATACCTATTACCCGGAAACCCTGTTTCAAAACGAGAAATTTCTGCAGAATGTCAGGCAGCTCGTACCCGCGCGCAGGGTCGCTGAAGGATCCGAAACAGCGGAACTGGCATTGTTTCTGGCATCCGACCGCTGCAGCCACCTGGTGGGACAGATTATTCCCATGGCCGGCGGCTGGGTGACCAGTACCTGACCAACACCGGCGCAGACCGGTAGTCCGCATCCAGCGATACAACCCGTCCGAAATGGATCAGCATCCCAGGCGGGTACCTTCCATCTGTTTTACAGCCGACTGATTTTGGTCAGGCTACTCACTCATGCGTTCAAGAAAGTCCGCAATATCAGCCTTGATTAGGATATTTCTCTCCTGTTCGGAATAGCTGGCATGCACGTTATCTTTGTTCACCCGTATGAGTGTACTTTGTGTGTGCGTTTTTGCCATTCGCTCGAAAGGCCAGCGAATGATGACGGGCGTATTAAATCCAACCCCCAGTTCCAGCAATACGAGTTTCTGATTCTTTACCGCATTCACAAAATCTTGATAATGCCGGCTGGCGGCTTTCCAATCACTATTTTCAACAAAATAGCCATCAATTCGCAAATGGGTAACCAGATTTTTACCACAAACCGGACAAACGGGGATGAGTTCTGCTGGTATTCTGCAATCGGACTGCTGCGTTACCATCTGATTGATTGATTGCTCATTATCGTACAGTGTATCATGGCAGGCTTTTTCGCACTGAAACTTTCCGTAATCACCCTGGGTGGCGAAGACCTGGTCGGCAGCAAAGCCGGCTTTAAAGAATTGGGCATCCACATTGGTGGTAATGACAAAATAATTCTTGCTTTCAACTAATTGCAAAAGGTCGGAATACACTTTTCCTGCTTCGGCATCGTAACGATTCAGTTTGATGTGACGGGAAAAGTAGCCCCATTTTTCTTCCCGGGTTGGGAAGGGGTAAAACCCTGACGAATACATATCGGTCAGTGGAAACCTTTCAATGTAATCGGCAAAATTGTCGGTAAAGCGTTTACCGCTGTATGCCAGGCCGGCAGCTGCGGATAATCCTGAACCAGCACCAATCAATATGGCATCACTCACCTGTATTAATTTCTGACACACTGCTATCACGGTTTCCGGAATCATAACGCCTCTACCAGGGATTTATAAATATTCTTATCTTTATCGCTGAACACATTAAATATGATAAGGTCAAGACAGCCCATATTATTCTTAAGCCAGCTAACTACGTTATTAAAAGCGACTTTGGCAGCCTCTTCGGGCGGGTAATCAAATACACCCGTGGAAATGCCGCAAAAGGCAATGCTTTGAATCGTGTTTATTTCCTTACAGATTTCAAGGCAACTGATGTAGGTACCGGCAAGGTCTGCCCTGTTTTTTTCGGTCACCTGTGCACGAACAACAGGTCCCACCGTATGCAACACAAATCTGGAAGGCAGATTATAGGCACGGGTTATTTTGGCTGTTCCGGTGGGTTCTACAAAGCCCTGTTTTTGTATGATAGTATAACAATCATCCCTCAGCTGGACACCTGCGGCGGAATGAATGACATTATCGATGCAGGCATGCAGGGGTTGGAAACATCCCAGCAGTTGATTGTTAGCGGCGTTGACAATGGCATCGGTGTTCAGCGTGGTGATATCCCCTTGCCATACCAAAACCTTCGTATCGCCAACACGAATTTTACTTTCCATTTCAAGATGCTGTGTCCTGGCAATGGCCTTTTCCCTTAATTCAAGTTGGAGCAGGTGGTTGAGCTGCTCGATGGCATCTGCGTTTAACGTATAAGGCGCAAGGGTATTTAAGACACCACGTAGCAATTGCCTTTTGGAAAAGAGCGGTTGGTTCGACCTTCTCTCAAAAACTTGAACCGGATCCTGTAAATAGTCCAGCAGTTCAGCAACCAGCCTTTCCTTGTCATGTCCGTCTGATTTAACTGTGTCACAGGGCTCAAACAGGTCAATCTCGTCGGCATATTCACTGAAATGTAACGGTTTGTGTGGTAACATAAGATATTTAAATGTTATTTAACTACCCTGTTGTTCCTGTTACATAAATCGGGGTCATCTCTGTGGGTTAGAGATGAATGATTTGTGTAAGCTTCCCTATCTGTGAAACAACGGGGCTGGTTTTCTCTAAATAAAACACCTGGAAATCTGGATCGGTGCCAACTTTTTAATACAACTGATAAAACCGGGTCCTCTGGGACTTGTCAGGAACAACTAGCTTTGTCACATGCGAAACCTATTCTTAATCTTAATCTTAATCTTAATCTTAATCTTAATCTTAATCTTAATCTTAATCTTAATCTTAATCTTAATCTCAAGCATGCATGGCTTAAAAGAAGTGTAAGATCATGAACTTTCAGAATCGGACATGTAGCTGATTATTTAAAATATCGCATACTTTGTCCTTTTGTCCCGGATTCTTTACCGTTGTTCTCCAAACACAAAGACAGCATCCTTCATCACTTCTTCCGGTGTTTTAAATCTGTAATCGGGGTAAAGCTCTTGCGCCAGAAGGGTGTCGGGCCTGTTTTCCACGAACAGTTTTCCGATCACATAGACCACATAGTTTATTCCGTATCTTTCCTGGTCCGGTTCAAAACCGCCTTTGGCGGAAATTTTATCAGGATCAGAATTCGTTTTTTTGTCGATAATTTCTTCAGACGAGACGTGGGTTATATCAGTAATTCTTCCCGGCCAGTTTTTCTTAAGTTCGTCTATCATCCCAGCCTGGGTAACCTTGTTGGCACTAATCTGTACCGCTTTGTTAACAGTCCGCTCATCTGTGACAGCCATGGCGGCAATCGTAACGATATCCTCAAGATCGTGGGTTGTCAGTTCAGTGTTGATATCACCGAAAGTCGTTATTTTATCCCACATGCGAAAATTCGGAATGATATAATCGAAAATGACACCATTGTAAATAAACGTCCAATCCATTCCGGATTCGAAGATCTTCTGATGCATATCCTTTTTGGCGTCAAAGAGCGTGCCGTCCCCGTATTCAACCCACAGCGTATGGCAAC
>JAHJRI010000088.1 GCA_018830885.1 bacterium
CAGTGTGTCCAAAAACCGGCTGCATTAGCTGTGTTATTGGGTTTTTGAGTGAAAAACCAACGGGTGTTGAATAAATGCTCGTCTTGATAATTCATTAGCCATGTTTCGGCATCTCACCGATGCTTTTCGGCTGAGGTCTAGTTATATAAAACGCACTACCAGTAACAACCGGGACACACGAATCTTCAGACAAAAATCTTAACAAACAAAGAAATAACTATGATTTGATAGAGTTACAGCAAGCGCAGCAACTGATATGGGAGGAATAGGGGGTAAAATGGTGGAGGTTATCACGTTTTTTCCCCCAAACAAAAAAAACTTTCCGTGGTACTCAAAAATCAACCGCTGAGCACAGTATGAGGTTCGGTATGCATGATTTCGCTATTTCTTCTTTTTACCAGCCTTGTACTGCTCAATAAACTTGGCGGTCGCCTTGATTATATCATGGCTATCAAGCTTTTCAATGATCATTTCATTATAGACAATTCGCAAATCTGCCGATTTAATTTTGATAATGATATCCTTTCCCTCAGTCTTGTGTTGAACCCCATCAAGCAGTTGAAACTTTTTCCACGGGATTGTCTCTATGTCTCTCCCATCGTCCCGGATCTCTTCGAGACTCACATTTTGCAAAAGATCAACCCTGATTTCGCCATCTTCATCAAAATACTTTTCCTGGACCGATTCAGGCTTCCAGGAAAGCGCTCTGATTTTAGCCATCAGGTTGGCAATCTCATATTTCCTCGTTTTTTTCTTTTGCTCTTTTTTAAATTTCAGTATTGCTTCATCGCTTAAAAGAGGTCTAAGGGCTGGATAAACAGTCAAAAACTTAGCCACCCGGGCCAGTGTGTATGATTCAGTGTAGAACGTGGGGTCATCATCCCGGCCGAACCGGTCTCGGATATACCCGGCGAACCTGGAGTCTTTTTCTTTCCCGTTGACCAACCAGTATTTTTCTTCCAGGAACCGCTTTCTGTGTTCAAAGATATCTGCCAGGCCCAACATGATCCCGCGATCTTCCGGAATCTCTTCTTTGAATGATGCTTCCCTGATCCGCCGGATATTTGCAAAATGTTCCTCAATTTGTTTTTCCTTCTCTGCCAGGTCGAACGGTAACGGGAAGTCTTCAGCCTGGACCTGCTCAATTGTTCTGGGAGAAGCAAGCACCAAATTAGTTTTTTTGTTAGGGCTCTCTTTTCTTTTCGCCATTAACTCTCCATTTTAGGTTAGAAATTTGTCATAATTTTGCCATAATTTCGTAAATATGAGCAAACGAATTCTTGTAACTATCTGTAAATATGTGCTTTAATATTCTGCAATTTAACCACGGGTCCAACGGCCATAAACTCACGCGCAAATACTTGATATATTATACTAATATTTACTTTTGCCACCTATGCCATCACAATTTTACAAAATAAAATACATGCTAACATATTGAAATTATTAATTTATATACTGGTTAATATCGAACATATAACCGCCAGATGGTGGTGGTCCACAATGCCGCATAGTCGCCATTACCATGCACAAATACGATGGGCCGTTGCTGCGCTGCGGCCGCCGTCCCGGCGGCGATGGCAAGGAGAAGCATGATGGATACAAAAATCCGTCTCAGATTAAGGATAGCATTCATAATTGGTCTCCCATATTGATCGTCAGGGTTGAATAAAGGGCACCTTGATTTATTAAAATGATCGGTAACTATCCACCTGTATAGGCCCCAAAGGTATTGTGTTTCAAGAAACGCATGAATCCTCCTGGAAACCATCCATGGCTTCCAAGGTTCTTGAAACACAATACCTTCGGGGCTGAGCGGAAATCAAACTGAATAGATATAATTATCGAACTCACCATACCAAAGGGTTGTTCCTTCAAGAACCCTTTGATGCTGACTGGGTTCCAGTTCATCAAGGTGCCCTAAAATGATGACAACTGGACCGTCGAGGCGAACCCTACCAAAAGCGCCATTGGGTGTCAACCATACCGTTAATCGGGTCACAAAGACGGATGAAAAAGCCCGGGTTCCCAACCGGAAAAGAGGGGACACGAATGATCATGTCCCCCTTTTCCTGATCTGCGGCGGCGTGTTATTCGGGACACCAATCAAATGCCAGTCAAGAAGCCGATCTGGACATTCTGTCAGGAATTTTTACAGCCTGTAAAACACTCGATACCGGCAGTCTTCGGATTTCACTCATCATTTCGGGAAAAAATACCTGCAAGTGCAAATATATTAGCATTTTAGAAGTCAGTTTGGTTTTGGAATGTTCCATGCAGAACTGGGATTCCAACAATACCTGGACATCTTGTTATATGCCGAGGGTCGAAAGTCATAAAATCGAATCTGTCACAGGAGATCAACTAAAAATGCTAGACATAAAAAACGCTACCGCCGTCATTACCGGCGGTGCAGGTGGAATTGGCTTTGCACTTGCAAAATACTGGATTGAGCATGGCGGCCATGTCGTCATGGGTGACATCAACCAGGACCTGCTCGATGCCGCGGCTGAAAAGCTGGAGGGGAATGTTGAGACGGTTCTGTTTGATGTCACCCGGGAAGATGATTGTGCCCGTCTGGCGGATACCGCCATTGAAAAGTTTGGACAAATTAATCTGGTCGCCCCGTTCGCTGGAATTATCATAGATTCCATGCTGGTTTCGCCGGACAGGGAGACGGGAAAAGTAACACGGAAAATGTCGACTGAACAATTTCGCAAGGTGATTGATATTAATTTAACCGGTGTCTTTTTAACGGTCCGAGAATGCCTGGAAAGAATGATCAATAACAAATGTAAGGGGCTTATTTGTTTGATATCTTCCACCGGCTCGCTGGGAACAGCCGGTCAGATTAATTACTCCTCCACCAAGGCGGCCATGTCCGTTTTTCCCAAAGTTATTACGGCTGAGCTTTTCAGGCGGGGGTTTTCCGATATCATTCGCTGTTCGGCAGTCGCCCCCGGTTATGTCGGGACAGATATGGTGAAGAACATGAACCAGCAAGCCC
Source organism: bacterium (assembly GCA_018830885.1). Taxonomy (GTDB): domain Bacteria; phylum SAR324; class SAR324; order XYD2-FULL-50-16; family XYD2-FULL-50-16; genus JAHJRI01. The sequence continues at coordinate 3,008 of JAHJRI010000088.1, forward strand.
TGGACAAAATTCTGACCAACGTGCCGATCGGTCGCCTGGTCGAGCCCGAAGAGGTGATTTCACTGGTGGCTGAACTTTATAAAAACGAAGCCCTGGCAGGAGACGTGTTCTTTATTCATGGCGGTCTTCGCCTGGGATCTGGAGGGTAAACATACTATGAAAACAGAAGTTAAAGTCGTGACGCCGGAAGAGGCGGCTTTAGTTATAAAAGATGGAGATACCGTTGCAACCAACGGATTTATCGGCATCGGTGTCGCCGAAGAGATACTGATTGCCATCGAAAAGCGATATGTCGAAACCCAGACCCCTAAAAACCTGACCCTGATGTATGCCGCAGGGCAGGGTGATGCAAAGGACCGGGGGGAGAATCATTTTGGGCATGACGGGATGTTGAAACGGGTCGTCGGAGGCCATTGGGGATTGGTGCCGAAAGTACAGAAAATGGCCCTTCAGAACAAGATTGAAGCATATAATTTTCCCCAGGGTGTTATTTCTCAAATGTATCGGGATATTGCCGGCAAACGACCCAGGACCATCGTTAAAACCGGACTTCACACCTTTGTCGATCCCCGGCTCAGCGGTGGAAAGATCAATGAGATGACCAAGGAAGAGCTGGTCGAGCTGATTGAATTTGATGGCCAGGAGTATCTTTCCTACAAAACCTTCCCCATTGATATTGCCATCATTCGAGGAACAACTGCTGATACCGACGGGAATGTGTCCATGGAAAAGGAAGCGCTGAATCTCGAGGCCCTGGCCATGGCCATGGCTGCCAGAAACAGTGGTGGTAAGGTGATCGTGCAGGTCGAGCGCCTGGCCGAAAAAAACAGTTTGTATCTGCAGGATATCATTATTCCAGGAATCATGGTGGACTATATTGTGCTTTCAAAACCCGAAAACCATCATCAGACATTTGCTGAAATCTATAATCCCTCCTACAGCGGAGAGATCAGAATTCCCCTGTCTCAATTTGCCCCCATGGAGATGAGTGTCCGGAAAATTATCGTCCGCAGGGCTGTTTTTGAGCTTTCAAAGGGCGATATTGTCAACCTGGGCCTGGGGATACCGGAACGGGTTGCCAGTATTGCGGCCGAAGAGCGGATATTTCAGGATGTCACCCTGACCGCGGAGCCGGGTGTTATCGGCGGTGTCCCGGCTAACGGCCTGAGTTTTGGTGCCTCTGCAAATGTGAACGCTTTGATTTCACAACCCAGTCAGTTCGATTTTTATGACGGCGGGGGTCTGGATATCGCCTTCCTGGGGCTGGCCCAGGCCGATCAATACGGAAATCTGAATGTCAGCCGGTTTGGCCCCAGATATCCAGGAGCAGGCGGCTTCATCAATATCAGCCAGTTCGCCCGAAAGGTGGTGTTTCTGGGGACCTTTACCGCAGTCGGCCTGAAGGTCTCCATTGTGGACGGTAAGCTGGTCATTGATCAAGAGGGCAAAGAGAAAAAGTTTGTCAAGGACGTTGAGCACATTACCTTCAGCGGAAAATACGCCCAGGAAACCGGGAAACCGGTCCTGTACGTGACCGAAAGATGCGTGTTCAAGCTGGGTTCAGAAGGGATGGAGCTTGTTGAAATTGCACCCGGCATCGAGATCGAGAAACATATTCTACCCTATATGGATTTCGAGCCGATCATTAATAAAACCCCTAAGCTGATGGAGGAGAGAATCTTTAGAGAAGCCACAATGAAGGTAACCATTTCTTA
>JAHJRI010000089.1 GCA_018830885.1 bacterium
CAGTGTGTCCAAAAACCGGCTGCATTAGCTGTGTTATTGGGTTTTTGAGTGAAAAACCAACGGGTGTTGAATAAATGCTCGTCTTGATAATTCATTAGCCATGTTTCGGCATCTCACCGATGCTTTTCGGCTGAGGTCTAGCAATATTGAACCAGTTCTGTTCGTTCTCCTTGCGGAGAGGCAGGACCATCGCTAAAGAGGATCTTGTGCATGCTCTGCAGGAAGGCCTGATTTTGAGCTGCCGTACTTGATCTATTTCAGGAGGAACCACTTTCATAGAAAAGCCCCGCTCGGGAAGATGACAAACGTCTTTGATACCCCCCACAATGCCGCAATCACCCTCCCGGAGGATATCGGGTGGGAAGCGAGGCTCGCAGCTTCGATCATGCCTGCCTCTGAGGGTGGTCATTCACATACAGGTCAAGACCCTATTAACTCGGAAAAAGGGCTGAATAGTGGCGAAAAAAGAACACTGGCCGCCTGTCGGATTGACAGGTTGGTTTATTAGATTTCTATTTTATGTTCCTTTTATTGGGATCGCTTTTCCATGACGATGACGTTTCCATAGTCGTAAACCCATTATTGCAGGGATAAAGGGGGTATTAATTATTGTTTTTTCGCTTAAAAGCGGGGTTCAAACCAGATAGTAGAGCAACCTCGTTATAGACGATCGGTTGTGCACCTGTAATCCATTCATTCGATGATAGACTTGCCGTTCTCACAGAGATCCGTCGCCACTTTTCGCCCGCACACCTCATAAAAATCCAGCCGTAATTCCAGCCCTGTTCAGCCCTTTACGCAGTGATCCCGGATTAAACCCCGTGTACTGCGAATAGAGAGTCAATGTCGTTAACTTAAGGCCCACTTTTGCATTAAGTGTTTGTTATGAAGCCGTAGCAATTGCTTGGAGGGGTTGCATAGATGATCTTAACGAAGCGAAGCGACCGAGATCCCAACTGTTTGAGCAAAGCGAGTTTTGGGATCTCAGCGAAGCAAGTTTTAGATCATCTTGAAACGTATCCGCAATTGCTATGGCTTCATAACAAACACGGGTTTGCATGCTTAAGTTAATGACATTGAATAGAGAGTTGTTATTGGTGGAAAAATATTTTCCCCGGCATTCATCGAAATCGCTTTTTAAAAACACACAGGAAATCTGGAAAAAATTTCAAATCGAAAAATCATAAAACGGTCATGTAAACCTTATCCGGTGCTATTTACAGCGTTTTAACAAACCAAACAACTGGACACGGGTGGAGAGATAGAATACTTTTGTCAGGCTCAGGGAAAAGTAATACGTGGCATGAGCGTCGATGGTTCATATCCCTGAGAATGACGGGGAGACCGGAAAATTTGAGACAATCAATGTTATGAATAAAATCCATGCTGGTAGAAGACGTTTTCCGTTGGCACTGCTTGCATTAACCGTATTTTGTTCAGCCTGTGCCGCAGTGCCAACAACTGAATCCCTTCAGGTGAGGCCTATGGTGCAAAAAGGTCTTCTGGATCTGAGTCATTGGGACTTTAAAACCGACGGCGCCATTGATTTAAAAGGAGAATGGCGTTTTTACTGGATGCAACTCCTGATGCCTGGGGACTTGGAAAAAGCAAAAATACAAGATCACCCGGAATGGATTTCGGTTCCCGGTTTCTGGAATCCTTTCGGTTTGAATAAAACGTCTCCACCGGCAGAAGGATATGCAACGTATGCCGTGACGATCAAACTACCCGTTAACGCACCACCTCTGGCTTTCAGACTCTCGGATATTCATACGGCTTACCGTTTATTTATCAATCAGGATGAGGTAGCCGCTGTCGGTTCTGTTTCCAGCAATCCATCCGATTTTCGCCCTGGTTTTGCATCGAAGTTGGTACCTTACACTCCCAACGAGCGTCAGATTCTGGTAATTCTGCAAATAGCCAATTACGGGCATCCCTACGGTGGACCCAAGCAAATGATCCAACTGGGTGAGATCGGAAGCATCATCAGAGAAAAACAACTCAGCATGAACTTTGAAAGCTTTCTGATTGGGATTCTGTTGATTATGGGGTTTTATCATATCGGGCTTTTTAGTTTGCGGCGGGAAGACTCATCCACCTTATTGTTTGGAATATTTTGTTTTATCATGGCGATAAGAACGTTATATACGGGTGAACGAATTGGCTTTAATGTGCTCTTTGACTGGTCGTTTGCCTACAAGATGGATATTCTCAGTTTCTATGTGGCAGTCCCGGTCTTTGGCATGTATTTAAAACGGATCTATCCAAAGTACCTGTCCAATAAGGTTATCAGGTTCTCTCAAGGCCTTGGCGTCATCAGTTCGCTGCTGGTAATCACGACAAATGCCAACATATATATTCGAATCTTACCGGTTTATCAGATCGTCATGGTCTTTTTGGCCTTATACGCTGTATTCATATTGATTAAGGAGATTCGGAGAAAAAGTGAAGGTGCCGTTTGGGCCGCCGGGGGATTCGCGGTTTTTTTTATCACGCTTTTAAATGACGTGCTGGTAGTGGCCCAAGTCCTTGATACAGGTTTTATTGCGCCCATTGGCTTTTCTGTGTTTATTCTGGCCCAATCTTTTCTACTTTCAATCAGGTACTCAAGGGCCTTTATCACCATAGAAGAACAAAGAAGAGCGCTGAAAAGAGAAATTTCAAATCGAACAGAAGCCGAACTCAAGCTGAAGGAGAGTGAACAAAAATTCAGAGAAATGGCTGACCAGCTTCCGATTCCCATTGGCGAGTATGATTTCGATTACAACCTGTTGTACACCAATGATGCCGGCTATCAGTATTTTGGATATTCCCCGGAAGACCTGAACCATGGATTGAAAATCTCCACCCTGATCCCCGAAAAATATGTCAATGAGTCAATGGAACTGATGCTTAAATTGCAGAAAGGTGAAAATCCGGATCCGATCGAATTAAGTCTTTTAAAGAAAGATGGCACAGAAATCTGGGGAAAGGTGTTCCCCTCTCCTGTATACAAAAATAATCAATGGGTTGGGGTCAGGGCTTGCTTTGTCGACATGACAGAAAGAATAAAAGCCGAAAAACGGTTAAAAAAATCCCATGAGGAGTTGGAACTCAAGGTTGAGGAGCGCACTACTGAAATTCGCAAAGCGAAGGAGATGGCGGAAAATGCAAATATGTTAAAAAGCGAATTCCTGGCCAATATGTCTCATGAATTGCGCACGCCAATGCACGCCATTTTGAACTACTCAAAATTTGGTGTTGAAAAACAGGACCGCATCACTTCTGAAAAAAATGAGTTCTACTTCAGACAAATCAGAACCTCCGGTACCCGTTTGATGAAACTTCTCAATGACCTGCTTGACCTGTCAAAATTGGAAGCAGGCAAGCAGGTTTATGATATACAGATCACAGATTTGTGGCAGATCGCAAAAAACGTCATATCGGAGATTACACCAATAGCGAAAGAAAAATCACTGAACCTGAAGTTATTGACGCCTTCATTTCAGACGAGAGTTAAATGTGATGAATATAGAATCGGTCAGGTAATCAGGAACCTAATTGCCAATGCCATCCGGTTTTCGCCTGAAAACGGTGATATTACACTTTGGATGACAGAGAATAGCCTTAACATGGAAGGAGCAGTCAAGACAGCCATTCAATTTTGCATAAGTGATCAAGGTCCTGGTATTCCAGAAGCTGAGCTGGAATCGGTCTTTGATAAATTTACTCAAAGTAGTCGAACCAAAACAGGCGCCGGCGGAACAGGTCTGGGGTTGGCGATCTGCCGGGAGATTGTCTGCGATCACAAGGGAGAGATCTGGGCGGTCAATAACCCGGAAGGGGGTGCTTGTTTTGCTTTTTTATTGCCCTGGGAAACGTAATCTCCATTTGCTTTTTATCCATCAACCGAGATCCACATGCCCAGCTTTTTTTACCCGATTTAAAGCAAAACAAGTCACGCTTCGCGACCGCCGCAAGGCGCTGGAAAAACCAACTCACAATACCCCGTTGAGATGGTTGGAGCGTAACGGAATATCGATCTGTCAGGAGCCAAACAGGCGATTGGCATTGGCGAAGGCGATCTGCCGGGCAACATCCGGCGGCAATTGGGCCAGCCATGTCCTGTCAAAATCGATGATCGCTTCATAGTTATCCCACTGGCCATTCACCCAGGTATCGCTGCCGATCGTAATCCGGTCCGGATGCCTCAAAAACAGTTTTTTCCATTCCGGGTCCAGTTTACCACCGGGCGCAATATCATATTCACGAATAGAGATGTCCACCCACAGGTTTTCAAAACGATCAAGCAACCCCGATACCACGTCTGGCGGATCGGACATACCGGCATGTGCCCACAATACCTTTATTCGGGGTTCATAAGAAAAAATTGAAGACACTGCTTCATGGTTCGAATGGACATGAATAAACAGTTTCCGTTCGACAGCCATGGCCACCGTTTTTTGAATCACGGGGGAATCGGCATCCAGCGGATCATGGATGTGAAACTCACCAATACCCTTGTAAATTGGCATTTCCAGCCGCTGAGTCAAATAGGACAGAATCGTGTCGCTGACGTACCAGTTACTCGACCCGACCGCACCGTGATACGGACGCAGAAAAGGGATGATCCGATCCGGGTCTGCCCGGTAAAGCATGCGTGTCCCCTCGTCGGGAGTACTGGAAACCAGGGCCTTAACGACTCCGGTTTTTTTCAGCAGACGGATGATGGCGTCCGGTGGATAAGCCTTCCAGGCGGGTTCCTTATAGTGGACATGCGTGTCAAAAATCGGCAGTTTTTCTGCAGCATGCAAGGTGGCATCCACATGGTTGATCGAATGAGGGACGTTTATTCTACCGGACAGGTGCATTAATGAAAGAAAAACAGCCCCCGTGATGATTGGAATCAAGATCTTTTTCAATGTTTATCTCCTTGTTAAAAATGGGGATCAATTGACAAGGCCGAACGCAGAGAAGCTGTGTTCAGCCTGTTTTCTATAATGCAGCAATTTTGACACCATTTTTCAGGAAACAAGGATTTCTGGTGGTTCGATTTTTGTATAAAAAACAATCGCCACAGAGACACGGAGATCACGGAGGAAAATAAGCACCCGAAATCCCGCCTGTCTGAGCACCAGCAAGTTCGGGTTTCAGCGGAACGAGCTGCGAAACCTGCAGCAGCGAACCTGGATCGTCTTGAAATAAGTCTCCCAGCTGAAAGGGGTTCATATCAGTCATGGGTCAACACCGCGATATCATTCTCATGTTCCGTTGTGCCCCACCTGGGGTATGGTGGTTTGTCAGCATAAGGGGTATCGATCAGAAAATACCAATGCGTTAAATAAGGAAAATGAGTGTGATTATTATTTGCTTTATAAACATCAATGGAAAGCCATCGTTACGATCATTTAAAAATAGTGGGGACGACTAACATGTTTTTTGCATGGATATCGAATAACGAATTTCTGATCTGGAAATAAGCGTGTATTTAGCATATCTGGGACTTAGCCCCCGGATTCCATAAAACCAATGAAAAGGAGCAGTCTATGGCCGTCGGTTGGGCCCGTGATGGGGCTATTCAAGCACAAATTGATGCTACCATTGAAGATGGCGTGCAGCGAATTCGGAGTCGGTTGCCTGCAGGCGAAAGCTTAACCCATTGTGAAGCGTGTGACACAATGATTCCAGAAAGACGGCGAAGCGCGATCCCGGGCGTTCGTTTGTGCATCGGTTGCCAGGCAGAGAAAGAAGCGCAAACCAGCAGTTCAGGCTTCAATTGAAGCCGGACAGGTTGATGCCCGGAAGAGGGGGCCATAGGGCCTGTTTCCACGAAACCTGTTTTGAGGGAATGTCATGATGATCCATATCGATGAAAAGCGCTGCAGGGCCTGTGGCATTTGCGGAGATGTCTGCCCCAGACATATACCTGTGACGGCAGGGCAGGCCGGGGACAAACGGACCCGGATTTCAGAGGAACGCATCGGACTTTGCATGTCATGTGGGCACTGCATGGCAGTGTGTCCAAACAGCGCGATCGAGGTCGAGACACTGGCAGATCAAGCGTTCGATGGGGTAGCCCCCTTGAGGACGACATCGGATGATCTGCTTCAGCTCATGAAACAACGGCGCTCAGTTCGCAACTATAAGAAAAAGTCGTTCTCCGGGGAGGCTCTGGCGCAGATACTGGAAGCCGTCAAATGCTCACCAACGGGCACTAGCGGCAGCACAAACGGGGTGATTCTGCTGGATGATCCGGAAAAGCTGAAACGGTTTTCGGATTTGTGTTATAAGTCCTACCAGTCCCTTGACAGGGCACTTAAAAATCCCATCGGGCGGTTTATCGTCAGGCAGCGCGCGGGAAAGCGGATCACAAAAACCCTGCAGGAATTTGTCATGCCCGGCATGCAGTGGTACATCAAATGGTACCAGGAAGGGAAAAGCAATGAAATCATCAGGGATTGTGCGGCGTTGATGCTGTTTCACAGTCCGGTGACTATTCCCATGGCTGCTGAAAACAGCCTGATTGCGGCCTTTCACGCGATATTGATGGCGGAGACACTGGGAATCGGGACCTGCTTTAACGACCTGATTCCGCCCATATGCCATCGTGAACCGGACATTAAGCGCCTGATTGGTCTGCCCGATGGTCACGAAGTCTTTGCCAGTATAACCATGGGGTATCCGAAATATAAGTTCCTCAGAACGATCCCCCGGCAGCTGGCAAGCGTGACAACGGTTTAGGAACGGATACGGGTCTTGCTGGGACTACACCCGGAAGATGAGAAGCGAGGCTCGCAGCTTTGAACATGGATGGCCATCGAGAATGAGTTCAATGACAGATTGACCATGACGGGTGTCTGTGTAACTTGATGACTGTGGCGACCCCGCCTTGTTAGTTTGCTGAACAGTTACTATTCAGTCAATGTCATTTAGTTAAGCCGCTTGCTGCGTGTCTGCGATGGACCTGTTTGAATTGCTTGGAGAAGTTTCTTAGATGATCTTAACGAAGCGAAGCGGCCGAGGGCCCAATTGTCTGAGCAAAGCGAGTTTTGGGCTCTCAGCGAAGCAAGTTTTAGATCATCTTGAAACGGATCCGCAATTGAAACGGGTC
>JAHJRI010000090.1 GCA_018830885.1 bacterium
CATCGACCAGGTTCAACACGCAATCAGACAATGGCCTGACTTCGCAAGGAAATCTGGAATCGAAAAGAAGACAACCATTGCCATTGGCAAATTGCACAGGACATTTTCTAACTGAAGCAGTTTCAATTAAAATAAGCGCGAAAATCGGTGAATTACAAAAAAAAAAGGGAAGAAAGGGAAGAGAAAGTTTCAAGCAGCCTTTCTAGAAACCCTAGATTAAAGGCTTTATGAATCTGTGTTTGAAACCCGTTTCTGATTGCTTAACCATCATTAGATGGCGGAGGTACGTAGGAATCGAACCTACCCAGCACTGTTCTACAGCACCACGCGCGGTTTTGAAGACCGGGGAGCCCACCAGAGACTCATCTACCTCCGATTGATCGGAGTGGCAATTGACATCTGCCATTGGTGAAGTGCACGAGTTGCCATGATAAAGACAGTTTCTCGCGATTGTGGATCTATCATAGCAAGACTCTCGGTGACAAGTCAATCAAAGGTAACCGCCAGCCTGGCTGAGTTGTTATTCTCTTTTTATAACAGTCTTTAAGATAATTAATAGCGTTCTGTGCAGGTACCCCGTTCCTGTTTTTTTCAAAACAGGTTTTTTCCCGGGCTTTGTCGTCACCCAGCTGACTTGTTTGACAAGGCGTCACTGTCAATTCATCTGGGGCGGTTACTCTGAAAAAGTGGTTGACAAAGAAAAACCGCCCAACTGAAACTGGTCGGAGATGCTACAACGAACAGATCGGGGGGTTCCCCTGTTGCACCGAGGCACCGTACTGCCTGTTTATCAGATTCAGCCATTAGCTTGTCAATCCTTTAAACCTGAGCAAATCTCAACCCGGACGTCAGACCGGCAGCCGGCTGGATCTGCTGAAGGATGGGAAACGGTCTGCATTACTGGACAGTCATTTCATATGTTTTTTACATAAACAACAATCTTTATTTCAGGGGATCCCTTGTCAACCCGCGGTGTGAAGTTTCTCCAGCAGCACAAGATCGAATTTGAACTGATTCGTTATGACCATCAGATTAAAGGCGCGGAATTTGCGGCCACCAGTATCGGTTTTCCGCTCTCTCAGACCATCAAAACGCTGGTCGTTGACCTGGGAGATAAAAGATACTGTCTGGCGCTGCTGCCGGGCGACAGGCAGCTGAGTCTGAAACAACTGGCTCGGGTCTGCGGTGCCAAGCGGGCAGCGATGGTGGATACGGCCACGGCAGAGCGCATCACCGGCTACCTGGTGGGTGGGATCAGTCCGTTTGGTACGCGACAGAAACTGGAGACCGTCATGGAAACCTCCCTCATCGATTTCGACACAGTCGTGATCAATGCCGGACAACGGGGGTCAATGCTGCGTCTGGCGCCCGAGAATATCCGGACCGTCCTGAATTGCACGGTTGCTGAAATAGCCGAATAGAATGCTCCGGGTTCCCTTTTCCCGGGGTGTTTCCAGGTACGGTCCCCTTTTCCTCCTTTCGGAAAGAGGCGTTTCTGTTTTGCCTTATAGCCCGGTAATGACTATAATGAAAACCAACAGCACGTAACTATTCAGCATGGGTGTCGCTAGCGAAGCTGATACCTGTGTGTGATTGAACTCATTCTCGACGACCATCCATAGACGTCTTCCGAGGGCGGTCGTTGATCCGGCCTTCTGGCCGGGATTAATCACTCCCAATCCGTTTAATCACACACAGGTACCAGCTTCCAATGCAGAAAAGTGGTGAATAGATACAACAGCACAAGCAGGTGCAGAGCTTCATCTCATATCGACACTTCCTTGACAGGCAACAACGAATGAAAAATCTAACACCGGAAATCCGACTGACGGCCACTGTCAAAGGGGCCGGCTGAGCGTCCAAACTATCTCCAGGGGACCTGGATAAAGCGCTTTGCGGACTTGAATTTCCGACCAATGAAAATGTACTCGTCGGTCTGGACCGGGCGGATGACGCCGGAGTATACCGGATTACAGACGAGATTGCCATGATTCAGACAGTGGATTTTTTCACCCCCATTGTTGATGACCCTTACTGGTTTGGCCAGATTGCGGCAGCCAACGCCCTGAGTGATGTGTACGCCATGGGAGGCGTTCCCAAGACAGCCATGAACCTGGTGGCTTTTCCACTGAAGCAGATGGGGATCGACATTCTGCGCAAGGTGCTGCAGGGTGGCCTGGATAAGATGCGGGAAGCCGATGTCGCACTGCTGGGAGGACACAGCATCGAGGATAACGAACTGAAGTACGGTCTTTCGGTGACCGGCTTTATCCACCCCGACCGGATTCTGACCAAGAAGAACCTGAAGCCCGGTGACCGGCTGATCCTGACCAAACCCCTGGGAACGGGGATCATCAACACGGCGATCAAGCGGGATCATGTCCCTGACGATGTGGTTGAAAAAGTCACCCTGATGATGGCAAAGCTGAACCGGGATGCCGCCCTGGCCATGGAAAAATATCGCGTCCATGCCTGCACGGATATCACCGGGTTCGGGCTGCTGGGTCACCTGGCAGAGATGGTTCTGGATTCCCACTGCGGAATACGGATTACGGCGGAGGCGGTGCCGGTCTTTCCTGAGACCTTCGGGTTTGCCGAAAAGGGTCTGGTTCCCGGCGGGGGCCGGCGGAACCGGGATTTCAGGCAGCATCTGGTGGATTTTTCCCCAACCATCAGCAGCGTATACCAGGATATCCTGTTCGATCCCCAGACATCCGGGGGGCTGATGATCTGTGTTGAGCAGGCGGATGCCGCGCCTCTGCTGGCTGATCTGAGAAAAAAAGGGATGGTGGAGGCCGAAATCGTGGGAGAGATCGTCCTTGAACCGGTTCATCGCATTACGGTCCGCTAACCGACACCTGAAAAAAGGGTGCCCTTTAAGCCAAATGAACAGTCTCTGTGAGAGTTGACGTTGCCCTATATCGACACCCACTGCCATCTGGATTTTGAACCCTTTGCCTCGGAGCTGGAGGAACTGATCCGACGCTGTCACGGGGAAAAGGTGACGGGTTTCATCCTGCCGGGTGTCACCTGTGAGAGATGGGATCATCTTCTGGACCTGGGGCTGCAGTTCAAGGAGATGGCTGTCGCACCGGGTCTGCATCCCTGCTTTGTCGAACATCACCAGGACTCCCACCTGAAGGAACTGCATTCCCTCTTGGAACACCATCGCAAGGATATAACGGCCGTGGGCGAGGTGGGTCTGGATTTTTATATCAAATCCCCGGACCGACAGCGCCAGATGGTCTTTTTTGAAGCACAGGTCGTTATGGCCGACAAATTCGTCCTGCCGTTGCTGCTGCATGTACGCAAGGCCCATGACGAGGTGTTGCAGACCATTCGCCGCTTGAAATTCACCCGGGGGGGGATTGTGCACTGCTATTCCGGAAGCCTGCAACAGGCGGAACGTTATCTGGAACTGGGTTTCAAGCTTGGCATCGGCGGGGTGATTACCTATGGGAACGCCCATCGCCTGCAGAAGATCGTCCGCTCCCTGCCGCTCTCTGCCTTTGTGCTGGAAACCGATGCCCCGGATATACCCCCTGCCGGCAGCCTGTCGCCAATCAACACCCCTGAAAACCTCCCGGAGATCTGCCGGGCCCTCAGCCGCTATCGGGATGAACCGTCAGAGGAGGTGGTCAACCGGTTGTACAGCAATACCCTGGAACTTTTTCCACAACTGGCGAGGACTGAGCGGTGACCGATTTTCTGGAACGGACGGAACTGCTGATCGGCAGGCAAGCTGTCGAAAATCTGCAGTCCAGGCATGTCTACATCGCAGGGATCGGGGGTGTGGGATCATACGCCGCTGAGGCCCTGGCCAGGGCGGGTATCGGCCAACTGACGCTGCATGATGCGGATACGGTGTCCACTTCCAATATCAACCGCCAGCTCATCGCCCTGCATTCGACCATCGGCCGCAAAAAAACCGATGTCATGGCAGAGCGGATCCTGGACATCAATCCCCGGTGCAGGGTCACGACCCGGGAATACTTCATGCGTGTTGAAGAAATGGGCAGTGTTCTCGAGGGGCATTACGACGCCATCGTTGATGCCATCGATGTCCTTAACTGCAAGTTGGCCTTTCTGACTCATGCAACCAAAAAGGGGTACCGGGTCTATTCCAGCATGGGTGCCGGTAACCGGCTGGATCCGGCAAAAGTGGCCAGCGGTGACCTTTTCGATTCCAGACATTGCCGTCTGGCAAAGGTTCTGCGTAAAAAACTGCGCCAGGAGGGTATCCGGCAGGGAATCCAGGCGGTCTGGTCCCACGAAATCGGACGCACACCGGATCTGCTTCCTGAAGAGACGGAATATGGACGTCCGCCCCAGGGGACCATCAGTACGATTCCCGCTCTTTTCGGGTTGACGCTGGCGGGCCTCGTTATCCGGGATTTTGTTGAAGAAACGAAGACATCGCCTGCGCATGGGATATAAAATGACCGCGTGCTCTGTGAGGTCGGCATCCAGACCTTTTCTGGAATCGATTCCAGGTCCCTGCTGGGTGTGACTACCCTTTCTGACCGCTGCCGATGACGACAGTCGCCCTGACTTCCACCAGCAGTTCCGGTATGACCAGTTCAGTAACGCCCACGGCTGTCCAGGCCGGATAGTCTGCCGGGATGAACTCCGCCTTGACCTTGCTGAATCCCCGGATATCCTTCATCGAGGTATGATAGGTGACCAGTTCAACGATATCATCCAGTGTTCCGCCGGCTGCCTTGATGATCCGCTCCAGCCCCTGAAAAGCAAGCCGGGCCTGGTTTTCGATGCCTTCAGCCGCTTTCCAGTTTTCATCGATCCCCGTCTGACCGGACACCCAGAGGGTGTCGCCGACCCGAACCGCCTGGGAAAACTGCATTCTCTTGTATACCGCCTCTGTACCGGGCGGGTTGATCAGCTGCTGCTTGTCTATTGATGCCAATGGGTTCTCCTTTAAAAATGGGGGTACCAAAATCATGTGGGCAATTTCGAATTTCGTTTCAACAAAAAGAGCTGTGTCTCTCCCGTCATGCCCACGGAGGTGGGCATCCAGGTGTATTTCAACGTTTACACATCTGGACACCCACCTGCGCGGGTGTGACGAACCACCCACATGTTTTTGGTGCACCCTTAAAAATCGTGAGGGTGACAGAACAGGATTCAGGGTGTATGTCTGGTCCTGTCTGGCGAACGTGTGCAATCAAATGGGACCGTATATTCGTGTCGCTAATCTATCCAAATTACACAGTCCGCACAAGCTTTATTTAGGGCACCCTGAATCATTGGAATAATCGTAACCAGTGCTTTAACGAAAACCCCTGTTTTCAATCTTGGCCTGCTGAAATCAGGGGACACGTAACGCGTACATATCCCCCAATTTCAGCACCTTCAGCTAAATTCCAAATTCAGCTTTTTAACAGAGAGCCTGGAAACAGTGGGTTTTCGTTCAAGCACGTGCTATTCTCCTGTATATGCCCCAAAGGTATTGTGTTTCAAGAAACGCACGAGTCCATCCAGGGAGCTCCTGGAAGGCAGCCATGGCTTCCAGGGTTATTGAAACACCAACCCCTTGATGCTGACTGAGTTCAATGACATACCGGTCTCAGCGTCAGCTCAGATAAAGTGGTGAATAGTTAAACATCGTTATTTAAATAAACCATCGTGTTGCAGAAATATTTGGTTTTTTTTCGAGAAAAAGGTTGCAGGAGCGGTTGTTTTTCGTTATCTATAAACGAACAAACAAAAAACAAGGAAAACGATGGCACCACTTCTCAAGAACAACTCAATCCGCAGCGGCTATTTTGCATGGGGTTTTGCGTTCTATTTTTATCCCCCGGATAAAAGATAAGTGTAGCCGCACCGACTGAAGCAAGATAAAAAGCCGTGGCTACCCGCCGCGGCTTTTTTTTTGGTCTGAAATCGAGGATGACAGACACTCTGGTATTCAACCAAAAACGATAAACAAAAAACCAGCACCGATGAAAAAGTCCCTGAATAACAGCTCCTGGTGGTATAGTGACAGCGCTTATTATTATTGCTTCTATTTTTACGGAGACCGTCTGAAAGGGGCTGATGTAGCATAAACAATTGACTTTTAAGGTTAAAAAGGTCGTGGCTGCTTCAGTCACGGCCTTTTTTTTTGCACGCGATTCGGCCGGCAATGATGGTATGAGACGTCGCACAGTTGAGCGCGTAAATCCGGTAATGTTCTTCAACATACTAACATAAAAGGAGAAAAAATGGTTCAACAAGATAGAGAGGGTAGTATCACCCCTGAGCGACAGACCACTGGCAACGAGCCTTTGAGTGTCATCCTGGATGGAAATCCGGGGCCTTCATTGGATCTGTCACGGTCAGGGACCTTCCTGGACAAGGTTGTTGTCGGTGAGATCATCTCTGTTACCACGATTCTGCAAAGTATCGGACTCAAAGAGATCACTGTTGATTGTGGTGACAGATCCTACCGGACCGTCAGCACCTCCGATGAACTGCAGGTGGGGATGAAAACCGCTTTTGCCTTGCTGGGTGCCCGGCTGAACAATAACCGTTATGTGCAGCTTCAGGAAATCAGCGGTGTCGAAAGTCACGGCCGGCTGTGCACAGCAAAAGACCTGGGAATGAAGGGACGGGATGGGTCTGTTGTCAAATTTCCACCCCATTTGAAAAACGGTCTCAGGCTCGCGGAACTGATTCACTGATATCACCACGCCCGGGTTCAGACGGCATGGATTGAATTCGCATCCTTTTGCAGGATCCGGGAAGGGAAACCGTTGGTAAGCCGTGGCCGACAGATGGAGCCTGGATCGTGGTGGATCTGCTGCCGGGTCTTTGAGGCAGGCGGTCAGAGCGCATGGGAGAGGGTCAGCAGGTTTGTCTTATGCTGTTGCATCTGGTATAATGCGTGGGTAAAACGCGACTTTCAATCCACCATTGAACCAGGAACTCATTTTATGAAACAGCGTATCCCCGCGCCTGTCATAAGGCTTTTGACAGTGATTGCGATTGGAACCCTTCTCGGATGCTCTCCCATGACTGTCAAACGAGACGACCCTCTGATTGGTAAGATATTCGCCAGCGCCGACCAAAGCGAAATTTCATATGCGGCACTGCTTGACAGGGCCACCCGTGTCGGTGTGATCTACCTGGGGGAAAATCATGAAAACGCGGATCACCACCGGATTCAGCTGGAACTCATTCGTGACCTGATAGCGAAGGGCAAACAGCCCCAGATCGGCTTTGAGTTTTTTTCCGTCGAACAGACCAGTTATCTGATGGGATATACCACCGGTAGGTTTCCCGGGGGCCACGGTGTCTCCGAGAAAAACCTGGAAGTGAGACTTCGACACGATCTGGGTTGGCAAAACCGTGAGGACAGATCCTGGCAGTTTTATTTCGAATTCCTCAAGCTGGCCCGGGACCGTCACCTGACCGTTTTCGGAGCGGATCTGGCAGCTGGAACGGTCAATCGGATTGCCAGAACCGGTATTGATGGCTTGACTCCGGTTGAAAAAGCCCTGTTGCGGCCGACCGGTTTTGACAGCCCGCCCTATAAGGAGCTGATGTTCGAAAAATTCAAGGCAGCCCATTGTGGTTTTGCCAGAGAGAGCCATCAGGAAAGAATGTACCAGACCTGGCTGGCCAGAAACGATACCATGGCCCGTTCCATCGTGGCCATGGCCGATGCCAGTCCTGACCAACCCGTCGTGGTCATTCTTGGTGGTGGTCATACCGAACATAACATGGGGGTTTTTGAGCGGGTTCAGCACCTCCGACCTGACATGCGCCAGCTGAATCTCGGGTTGACGGAGATCTTTCGCGAATCAGCCCCGCTGGACGAATACCTGTCAACCACGACCATTGGCGGGCAGACCTTCCTGCCTGCTTATGAATACCTCTGGTTTACCCAGCGATTCAGCTACGAGGACCCCTGTCGTCGCTTCAAGGAGCAGCTGAAACGGATCCACGATTCGTAACCGGGTATTCCGGGTAGCTGCCTCAGGACGCAATCAGTTCACCTTCCGGGCCCCACGGCCAGAGATGCACTGAGTGTGGTTTCTGTGACCGGAAAATCAGTGTCCGATGGTGACACGGATGCCTTCTGCTTCCATGACCGCCTGCAGGCTTTTCAGCCGTTCTTCGCTGATGGACGGATTGTCGTTGCGGGGATAGGATCGTCCCAGGAAGCCGTATTTGGGTTTTCCCCATTCGTGATAGTTCAACAGCGAGATTTTTTCCACCGGCTGATCCCTCATCCAGCGGGCCAGGTTTTTCAGGTATGGCTCAGCGTCGTTATACCCCTGGATCAGGGGAATCCGTATCCAGACCCTGCTGATACCGGAGGCGACAATTCTGGCCAGGTTTTCCAGGATCAGGTCGTTTTTCACCCGGGTTCCCTGTTGATGGATATCCGGGTCCAGGTGTTTCAAATCGTACAGCACCAGGTCCGTATATTTCAGCACGGGTTCCATATGGTCCCAGCTGGCGTGACCACAGGTATCCAGGGCCGTACTCAGGCCGGCGGATTTGCAGCGTTTTAGAAAGCTGGCTGCGAATTCAGGCTGGGAGAGAGGTTCACCACCGGAGAGGGTAATCCCGCCTCCTGAATTCTGATAAAAGAGTCTGTCCCGCTGGGCCTCTTCGAAAATCGCCTCCAGCGAGAGAAACTGACCGGTAATCTCCAGAGCACCGTTGGGGCAGGCTGCCACGCAATCCATGCATAACCGGCAGGTCGACCGCTCGATGTGGACAACACCCTCCCTGAGTGATATCGCCTCGTTCTGGCAGGTTTCAATACAGGTTCCGCACCCCTGGCATTTCATCCCCCGGGCCATGATTTCCGGGAATGGATTCTGGGATTCCGGATTGGAGCACCAGTCGCAACGCAGCGGACAGCCTTTTAAAAAGACAGTGGTTCTGATACCGGGTCCATCCTGGATGCTGTAGCGCTGGATACTGAATACCAGCCCCATGGAGGGGTCGCTGGTCGGATGGTTGCTATTGTTCAGGTCTGACATTCCGTTCCTGTTCATCCAGTCTCAGAAACACTGGGGTGTTCTGGCGATGATGGACGCCTGCAGATTTTTGTCCAGGTCAATGAAATAGGCCGCAAACCCCGCCACCCGGACTTGCAGCGTCGGGTATTTGTCGGGATTCTGCTGGGCATCCAGCAGGGTATCCCGCCCCACCGAGGTGAACTGGATGTGGTGAATGCCCAGGTCGCCGAAGGTTTTCAGGTAGGCTGCGAACAGCTCGGCGTTATGTCCGGTCAGAAATTGCGGCATGATGGATTGGTTGAACAACTGATTCCAGCTGATCAGGGGATCGACCTTGGCGACGGAGTTCAACACGGCTGTCGGTCCCTTCTTATCCCGGCTGGCCATGGGTGAAACGGAACCGTCGTTAAAGGCTTCGCCGATCGTCCGGCCATCCGGTGTGGCCGGACAGATACGCCCGAACATCCACCAGGCGGTCGAAGCCGTTCCATCGGGAATCACCGGTGAGCCCAGATTGGTGCGGCACTTCATGGTCTCTTCCGCAAACCGCTTCCCCAGTTCCCTGGAGATCAGGTCGACATAGTCATCATCGTTGCCGAATTTCGGGGCGGCCAGGCAGGCCTTGTGAAGCTTTTCATATCCCTGCCAGTTGGCTTTCAGGGCTGTGATCAGTTCCGGCAGGCTGGCGGTCTTGTCTTCAAAGACCACCTTCTTGATCGCTGCCAGTGAATCCGCCACGGTATTGAGCCCGAAGAGCGTTACATCCCGATAATCGGGGTTGTAGTTCCAGTCCCGGACATCCTGGGCCCTTTCAATGCAGTTATCGACCACCGTCGAAAGAAACGGCCGGGGGGCGTCCTCCTGGTAAAGCGCATCGGAGATATTGCCGATCAGAACCAGTCGGTGAATAATCCACTTGTAGTTCTCCAGGGTTGCGTCCATCAATTCTTCCATGGAGCTGACCCGGGCGGGGTCCAGTGTGGTTTCACCGGTTTTTTGATACAATGCCAGCGGGTCCATTCCCAGGGCCCTGGACAGGCAGAACGGCAGCGGCACGCCGCTGGCCCAGGCGGAAATGTGGTTGAAGTTCTTACCGGGAATGGTGGGGACCATGCAGTTATTGATCGAGTAGTTACGGGCATCTTCCAGGGGGCAGCCCAGTTCAACCAGTCTCACAATATTGACCTTGTCATTGAAAATGGCCGGCTGCGGCATTCCCGTACCCATGACCTCAATCGCCTTGTCGACCAGTTTTCGCGGTATCCCGTCGTGCCATCGCAATGCCAGGGGCGGAACGATCGCCCTTACACCCTGGGTGGCGTCCAGGATGATGTAGGACATTTCATTGGTAATATCCTTCCCGCTGCCATCGACACCCCCGATGGTCACAGTTTGATAGCCCAGAGCACCGCCGCCGAATCCGGACCAGATCGGTGCATGCAAAAACCCGGTTTCCTGGAATTTGACAAAGACGAACTCAATCCATTCCTGTGCCTCTTCGCGGGTAATGAGACCTTTGAAGCGATCGTTGTCGTAGAAGGGGCCCAGACTCTGGTCCATCCGGATACCGCTGCCGACCATCGGCAGTTCGATAAAATTGACGACCAGATGAACAAACCAGTAACACTGCAGCGCCTCGGGCAAGGTCCGGGCCGGGTTTTCCGAGATCCACCCGCAGTTGCGGGCAATCAGCTTCAGATCCTTCCGCTTTTCTGGGTTCGTCTCCTTCCCGGCCAGCTCACCAGCCAGGGCGGCATATCTTTTGATCCAGGCAATCACGGCTTTCAGGGCTATGATCATGCTCTGGATCGCGATATGCTTTTTGAGATACGCGTTACCGGTCATGGTTTCAGCCATATAGGCGTTTTCCAGCCGGATCTTGCGCTCGGTGGCCTCCTGCAGCAACCCCTTCAGTCCCACCTGGAAAATCTTGTTGTAGTCGGGTGTGGTGGATTCAAAATTAAATACCCAGAAAACGTCCTGCAACGCTTCGGGAAGATAGCCCCGCAACTTGTGATGGATGGACGAATTTCCCCAGTATGCGCAGATTTCATCCAACTCACGGCGACCGTCGTCATCGATCATATTCTCATAGATCTTCCCTTTCGATGTCTCTCTCTTGATCCATTTCCATGACAACTCCGGATAAAAGGGAACAGAATTGGGATCGATGGCGTAGTTGCCCACGATCATCTCGCCCGGCCGGATATAGATGGTCATGTTCTCCAGAATATGGGCCAGTGCTTTGGCCCTGCGGATCGGCATGGGCTCATTTTCGGTTCGTCTGTACGACTCCGTCAGATAGCGGGCTCTTTCCAGGTCAAGTGTCCATGCGAATCCGGGTCGCGTTGCCCTGGCATCCTCGCTGACCTCCTCGAGAGCGACCTGAAGTGCCTTGATCGGCGTATTGATCATCAGTTCCTGAGTTCTTGCAGACATGTGGGGCCTCCCTGTTGCGGGTTGAATGATCGGTGGGGTTAAACCAACCGGACGTTCCAATAAGCGCTGTTTACCAAGCTAAGGTAAGTTTTACTAACCTTTATTTTCTTGTCAAGCAGGGATGTGGGTGTTACCAGGTAAAACTTTTAAAAATACTGTAAATATAGATAAAAATATATTTATTTAAGTGAAGCGGTATCTTGTTAGTGCTAGTTTATTCTTTTTTTTAAGTTATTATTCCTGTATTTTTAAGTAGCATTAACCCAACCCATGTATCCGGGTAGCTATTCAGGTTTCGCGATAGATGCTAAAACCTGTATGACAACGAATCCATTCTCGACGGTCTTCGCTGCGAGTCTAGCGAATTCAAATCACACACATGTCTCAGCTTTTTCTCAGAAAAAGGGGTGAATCATTACAATTCCTGGATCTGCCCTGTCCTCAGATCCTGAAACCGAGTGTGATGATTGCAGAGCAGGTTATCAATGAATCCTGAGGCGGGGGATTGAAACGGCAGTCTTCTATCGGAAGCTGACCGGCTGTTTGAAAGGGGGGGGGGCAGGCGTTTTCTGGACGCAGAATCTCGTTGCGGGTAGTCTCTAAGTCACCAGACTGTGCTGCAGGGGCAGGTGAATAACAAACAGTGCGCCTTTGCCGGGTTGGGAGGTGACCTCCATGGACCCTTTGTGGTTGTTGGTAATGATCATGTAAGAGACCGACAGGCCGAGCCCGGTTCCCTTTCCCACCGGTTTTGTAGTGAAAAAGGGTTCAAAGATCCGTTTCTGAATCTCCGGATTCAATCCGGGACCATTATCTTCCACCTCAATCCTCACCGTCTGATCTTCCAGACAGGTCCTGATCAGAATCCTGGGAGACCGGATTTGGGACGTCTCCATCATGGCATGGGCGGCATTTTTCAGAAGATTGAGAATCACCTGCTCGATCTCCGTTTTGGTGCAGGGTACCAATGGCAGATTCGGCGTATATTCCTTAATGAGGGCTGTTTTCCTGAAATCATATTTTTTCGTCAGGTCATAATCATTGGCACTCAATTCCAGGACCCCGTCAATCAGCTGGTTAATATCGTTCGGACAGAGATTGGACTCACTCTGGCGGCTGAACGTCAGCATATTGGTGATGATCCGGGCTGCCCGCTCTCCGGAAGCGATGATCCCGGCCAGCATCTGATCGATCTTTCGTTTTTTGATATACGTGGCCAACCGATCCAGATCAAGACCGATTTCGTCTGCATTCTTGCGGTTGGCTGCCAGGTCCGGTGAGAGTCGCCTGATCACATTCTGGGTCCCCTGCAGCATGCCCCCCAGGGGATTGTTGATTTCATGGGCCATCCCGGCAGCCAGTCCCCCGACAGACATCATCTTTTCCGTCTGGATCATTAACTCCTGGGTGCGCTTTCTTTCGGTAATGTTCTTGAGAAATACAACCTCTCCAATAATCCGGTCTTGCTGATCCCGGATGGCGGCTGCGGAGAAGGATGCGGGAATCGTGCTCCCATCACGGTGATTCAGTTCAATCTCAACGCCCGATTTGGATTTCCCGGATTGCATCTGTTCGATGATGCCTTCCTGTATCCAGCGGGCCGTTTTTTCCGAGAGTTTATCCGGGGCCAGCTCAAGGGGCATTTTGCCGAGCACTTCTTCGGCATTGATCCCGAAAAGCTGGGTAAATGCGGGGTTGACGTAGGTGAACCGCAAATCCGGACCGATCAATAAAACTCCGTCCGGGGCACTGTTCAGGGAATACTCAAGATAGGCCTTTGATTTTTCGGATGCTTCCACCGCCCTTTTTTTCTGGGTGACATCGGTATAGATCGTGTTAAAGTACCCCGGACGGGTGCTGTAGGAGTTGACTTCAAACCATTTATCAAACGTCCTGAAATACAATTCGCCCTGGAAATTGTCACCCTGCAGGGCGACCCGGCCGGACACTTCCGTCAGGTCGGGTTTCAGTTCCAGGACCTCCGGGATGACTGTTGTGATGGGGATCCCGATGATATCCTCTTTTTTCAGCTGGGTTGACTTGAGAAAGATCTCGTTGACATCCAGAAAGGTGAAATCGACGGGTTGGTTGTTTTCGTCCAGGATGACCCGACTCTGTGAAAACCCGTTCGGCATTTTTTCGATGAAGAGTCGATACTGTTCCTCACTTTCCTTGAGGGCTCGCTCTGTCGTTATCCGTTCCGTCACGTCTGTCAGAAATCCCAGTGTCGCTGGCTGGTCCTGCCAGGTGACGATCTTGGCGGCCCTGAGATATGCCCAGATTGTCTGGCCGGTTTTTGAAATGAGACGGAGGGTATACTCTTTTTTGACATTTTCTCCCAATAACCGTCTCTGGTGCCGATCTGAAACCATCTCCCGGTCTTCAGGGTGAATGATAAAGTCAAAGGAGCGGGTTGACAGCTCCTCCCACGTGTATCCGGTAAGCTCGATCAAAGCCTGATTGCAGTATTTGATCATTCCGTCCTGGACGATAAAGATACTGTCGAGGGCGTTTTCAACCACATTGAGATAGTTCTCCTCGCTTTTTTTCAGCTGAGTCTCAATGGTGGCCCGTTTTTCCTGCTCTTGCAGCAGATCTGTGTGGGTTGTCCGAAGCGCTTCTGTGGTCTCTGCAAGTCGGTGCTTCAGATCCTCAATCTCCCTGTTTTGTGCGGTGATGACGGATGAATGGGTATCTGTCATCGCCGGGTCTGGCTTTTCTTTATTATCCACTGAATCCTTCGTGTGCAATCACCGCTGCAACTAATCACCACTTTTAAAAAGGGAAACAGGCAGCCAATGTCTTTGAAGCACTGTTAAGCTGCTTATTTTTTTTGACAATGTGAAACACTAACACAGGTATGCTGATCGGGTCAATCACCTCATCAGGATGGCGCAGGTCTTCAATCTTTTCACGGAACCCGGGAGACTGTAATAACCAGCGCACCACTCAGCGGGCAATTTGACAGGAATTATCCTGGGAATCAACCTGGCTGACAGGGGGTGTTGGTGGTGGGGTGCTGCTGGAGGCGGTATATTCGGAAGCTGCCCGACGCCCGGAATAGGGTCTGCCGCATCGGCACCGTCGCGTTGTGTCCCCCTGGACCCTGCCGGTGAAGGCCCAGAGGAACGAAACAGGCTTCAAACAGGGTCCGATTGGAAACTGCTATGACAGGAGCTGATCGATTCCCAGCTCTTTCTGTTTGGCCGTTCCGGGTCCACCTGTGGCGGCATCCCAACCCATGAGATCAAAAAATGCCTGCTGCAGGCCTTCAATATCAACGGTAACACCCTTTAACGGGCCACTGGTGAGTGGAATTTTGCCCAGCGCCCGGTCGTGGAGAATACTATCCTGAGGCGTAAGGCCTTCCCGGACATTAAAGGCCTTGCGCAGACTCAGGATTCTCTCACCCGTTTTGAAATAATCCGCCGAAGAGAGATGCCATCCGGTCACGGCATTGATATAGTCGACGACCGGCAGCAGGCCGGTCATGGGGCCAAACTCGCAAAGCCCGCAACCATTGATGATCTGCATCAGAAAGGACCCGGTTGCATATTGACGAGCGTCCTTCTCCAGTTTGGTCCGACCCTGTTTCAACAGTTTTTTTGCTTCAGGGAACAGTTTTTTAACGCCAAACAGCTCCGGATACAGGTAACAGGAGATGGTATGACGTCCCGGGGTCGGTTCACATTGATAGGCGATGCCGTATCCGGCATCCAGTCGGGAATCATGCATGGGCAACTCCTGACCACCGGCATGGACGGCATAAGCTTCGGCACCGTTGCCAATTTTTTGTGCCGCAACCTTTACCCCATCTGCCAGTGTATCACCGAATCCTTCGCGATTGATGATCATTTCGGTGAGCCGGATGGCTTCCTGAGCCTTTCCCCAGCCCAGTTCCAGACCGCCGGTCGTCTTGTGGTCGATCAGTCCGTTTTCGAAGCATTCCACGGCAAATGTCACGGCTGCGCCGGTGGAGATTGAATCGATTCCGGCCCGGTTGCACATCTCGTTCATTTCGACAATGGCGTCATAATCATCCACCAGCATCATCCCGCCGAATGCCCCCCAGGTTTCGTATTCGGGTTTGTGTCCCTCGGTCCCTGCATAACGGCCTTTTTTAATTCCCATGATACCGCCGCAGCCCAGGGGACAGTTCTGGCAGGCGTACTTTTTTTTCTGATCGGCGATGACCCTGTCGCCACTGATACGCTGCAGTTTTTCAAAGGTAAAGTCGGTATACCCGACACCGGCCCAGTTCTTGATCGGTGTATCCCCCACCATGCCGGAATAGATGGTCAAGCCCGGTGTCCCATATTTTTTATAGATCTCGCGGACCACTGTTGAGGTCGATGGCGCACTGAGCCCGGTTCGCGCGATCACCTTGCTCAGAAATCCCATGATTTTGACGGTCAAGCGGTCAGCCCCCTTGGACTTTTTGTAATCCGCCAGGAATTTCTGGGTAATGGCTTTGGTTTTGTTTTTATCTGCAATGGGGATTGCCAGTTTGCCCCGAAATGAGACCGCTTTCAGTTTCTTGGATCCCATCACCGCCCCCAGGCCGGATCGCGCTGCGATTCTTCCATCATCCGTTGTAATCCCGGATATGAGGGAGCATTTCTCTCCGGCAATGCCGATGGATGCAACCTGGGCTTTTTTGTCATTCAATGTCTGTTTGATCTGGGCGTTGGTCTCTATATTGTCCTGTCCCCAGAGTTCACTGGCATCATGGAATTCGACCGTCTCATCGGAGATATGGACCCAGACCGGCTTTTTGGAGATCCCGGTGAAAAAAACGGCATCGTAGCCTGTGCGCTTGATTTCCCTTGAGAGATAACCGCCGGCATTGGCATCGCCCCAGCCTCCCGTGAGTGGAGACTTTGCGACTGTCATAAAACGCCCCGAGAACGACGCGCCGGTCCCGGTCAACAACCCTGAGCAAAAGCCCAGATGCGCTTCCGGGGAAAGCGGATCGATACCGGGTTTCTGTCTTTCCGTGATCACGGCCGCGCCCAGCCCATAGCCGGACAGGTATTTCTGATAAAAGAGATCTTCCAGTTCAACAACTTCGGTTTTTTTCTTCGTCAGATCAATGACACAGTATTTACCCATATAGCCGCCAGCCATAGTCAATCCCCGATCAAATTGTTAAATCCAGATCCGCCTGTTCTCGCAGGCGCGTGGTGTTTCCCTGAATCTAATGTCAAATCGAGGTTAAGTCAAATGGTATGACACGCCACATGGTTCGACTTCCACCTCCGTTTCTGTCGATACCCGTCCTGGGTGCAACCTGTCGGATATCAATTGCCTATCAGGTATCGTCATGGTACGATGCTCTGCAGAGCGGTTTCGAATTGTCCCGCTGGCCACAAGCCTGAAAACAGCATCAAACAGACTCATATCCCAATCCTGAATGGAAGAAACACATTTTGCCCCGGCCGAAAGATCCCGTCCCGACGAGCTGGAGCGGCAGAAGAAAGCCATTGTTGCCAATACCAGTCTCAAAAAGGTCCTGGATGCTGTTCCGGAGGCTGTCCTGATTCTGAATAAACAGAGACAGGTGGTGTATTTTAATGACAGTGCCCGCAATATCTTCAATACCAATGAGATCATCACACCATTGGGATTGAGGGTTGGTGAAGTGATCAGTTGCACCCACTCCCGGGAAACAGCCGGTGGATGCGGCACAACAGAGTCCTGCGCTTTCTGTGGTGCTGTGAATGCAATTCTCTTGAGCCAGCGCGGTCAATCTGTGGTGGAAGAGGCTCGCATTTCGCTGCAGAATGGTGACTCCCTGGATCTGAAGCTAAAGGCATCCCCCTATTTTGAAGGGGATGAAGTGTACACGGTGTTCTCCCTGACGGATATCAGTGACGAAAAACGGAAGGAGGTCCTGGAGAGAACCTTTTTCCACGATATCCTGAACACTGCCAGCGGGTTGAGCGGATATTCGGAGTTGCTGCTGGAGGCTTCCGCGACGGAAATCGATGAGTATAAGGAGATCATCCACCGGTTGTCACGGAGTATTATCGATGAAATCAACGCCCAGAAGCTGCTGATTGATGCGGAAAAAAACGAGTTGACCACGACGCCCGTTCAAGTCAATTCCCTGGAGATGCTGCGGCGGGTGCTCAATTTCTATGGCAAACACCAGGCGTCCTTTGAAAAATCGATGATTATCGATGCGAATGCAGAGAGCGTGGATTTTAAAATTGATGACGCTCTGCTTGCCCGGGTGTTGAGCAATATGCTGAAAAACGCCCTGGAAGCCAGCGACAAAGGTGCCACGGTGCGGGTCAGCTGCCGGAAGTCCGGAGATCAGGTCCAATTCAGCGTGAACAATCAGAATGTCATTCCCCGAGAGATTGCACTGCAGATCTTCAAACGCTCCTTTTCCACCAAAGGCAAGGGACGGGGAATCGGTACATACAGCATGAAAATGATGAGCGAGAAGTATCTTGGTGGACTGGTGCATTTTGAAACCAGTGAAGCCAGTGGTACGACCTTTATCGCCAGTTATCCCCGCGAGCCTGTCCTCAAATTTCTATAACAGCTTTGACCTGGCCTTTTTTCTAATTTTTCGACCGACATAGAAACCGATCAGAATCAGCAGCACCAGTACAATACCGATTTTGGTGTTTTTTGCGATTTCAAACAACAGCTCCACCTTGTCACCCAGATAATAGGCAAGGAGCACCCAGACCGGGACACTGATCAACGCTGCAAATCCATCCATACCGATGAATACGAGGAAGGGTACCCTCAGAATGCCTGAAGTGACGAAAACCGGGGCGCGTAGACCCGGGATAAAGCGGGAGGTGAAACAGATGATGCGGGCGTTGGTTTGAATCTTCTCTTCAGCCATGGTGATCCGCGCCGGGGTGAACATCTTCCTGAATACCGGCCATCCGAACACCTTCCTGCCGAAATTCCTTCCAATCAGATACATAAAGGTATCCCCCACCAGGACCCCAATCAGACCGACGATCAAGGCACCGGTCAGGGTAATGCGTCCCTTGTAAGCCAGAAAGCCGGCAGCGAAGAGCGTAATGTCTTCGGGTATCGGGACACCCAGACCACAGGCAAAAAGTACGGCCAGGATAGCGGCGTAGGCCTGAAATCCACTGAGTCCCATAATAACAGCGAAAATTTTACCGGAGATAGAATCGGTTTCCATGGATGTTGTTCGTCAGATGGTGTTGACATTTGAATTCTGAACGAATGCGTTGCTCAAACAGATAACGTTCAGACCGTCATTTTGACAGGTTGTTCTCAAAATAGATCCCCGGGATGGCAGCGGATTGATGACAGGCACATTGTGCTGATTTTTTCCCTGTCTTGTTCACCAGCATCGATTGTCTGGTACATTTTGTCCAATGGTTTCAAAACGGCTCCCGGTTTTGTGTCAACAATTCTGCGAATGATCTGGAAAGGGTGCACCAATAACATGTGAGTATGAGATCATAACCGCTTCAAGAGGTTATTTATTCAGAAAAACGCATGCATCCATCCTTGGAGCTCCTGGAAGCCATTCCCTGGCTTCCAAGGTTTTCTGAACAAACAACCTCTTTCCGCTTACAGGTACCCGCGCATATTTGGTGCACCCCCTGGAAAGCCCATACTTGACAAGGCATTGCCGATACGTCACGATTCAACTTCCACCCGGTTGGAATCGATATTCGACATCCCACCCCTTCCAAGTAGCGGAGCAGACATTGAAACCGGGAAACCCCTCTATGATAACAGCAAGTGACCGTGATATGAAACTACTTATTGCAAATCGTGGTGAAATCGCCATCCGGATTATGCGATCAGCTGCAGAACTGAATATTCCAACCGTGAGTGTCTACGCTGAAGATGATGTGCAGTCCCTTCATCGACGTCGGGCGGATGACGCTGTTGCCCTCAGGGGCAGCGGTGTTGATGCCTATCTCGATATCGACCAGATACTGGATGCGGTTTCCAGGACCGGATGTAACGCTGTTCACCCCGGCTACGGCTTTTTGAGCGAAAATGCGGAGTTTGTGCGACGATGTAACATCCAGGGGCTCACCTTTATCGGTCCACGGGTTGAAACCATTGAAGTTCTTGGCGATAAGGCCAGAGCCAGACAGCTGGCCGCAGACTGTGGGGTTCCCCTGCTGTCGGGTACGATGACCGAGGTGTCGCTGCCTGAGGCGGAGGCGTTTTTTAAAAGCCTTGAACCAGGGTCTGGTATGATGATCAAAGCGATTTCCGGTGGTGGCGGGCGCGGGATGCGAATGGTTACCCGCCTTGAGGATCTGACTGCAGCATATAGCCGTTGTCAGTCAGAAGCACAACAGGCGTTTGGCAACGATGCGGTTTATGTCGAGCAACTGATGACCCGGGCACGCCACATCGAAGTGCAGATCATCGGTGATGGTACCGGAGCTGTCAGCCATCTGGGAGAGCGGGAGTGCACGATCCAGAGACAGCACCAGAAGCTGATCGAGTTTTCCCCCAGTCCGGGATTGTCGAATGAACTGAGGGAGCGCTTAACAGCTGACGCTGTCCGCATGGCCTCATCGATCGCATATCTGAATGCCGGGACCTTTGAATTTATGGTGGGGGCCGGCGCGTCCGGTGAAAACACGGTTTATGGGTTCATTGAGGCGAACCCCCGTCTGCAGGTTGAGCACACGGTAACGGAAGAGGTGATGGACCTGGATCTGGTGAAGATCCAGATCCGGCTCGCCCAGGGGAAAACCCTGTCCGAACTGGGCCTGGAGCAGGCTCGGATTCCACCGCCACGGGGATACGCGCTGCAGGTGCGTGTTAATATGGAAACGCTGCAGACCGATGGTTCGGTACTGCCTTCCAGCGGCATCCTGTCGTCATTCGAGGTTCCCTCAGGCCGGGGAGTCCGCACCGATACCTATGGCTACGCCGGTTATCGGCCCAGCTCCTTTTACGATTCACTACTTGCAAAACTGATTGGACACAGCCCTTCACCGGATTTTCAGGATGTCATCGACAAAACCTATCGGGCTTTGTGCGAATTCAGAATCGAGGGTGTCGAAACCAACCTTCCGCTGTTGCAGAATCTGCTGAAACATCCCGATTTCATGGGAGACAGGATCGACACCGGATTCATCGAGACACATATTGGCGATCTCTCCAGCGCTGATCCAATCCAGCACCAGAAACTCTATTTTGAAACACCACCGGTTAAAATACCGGGTATTGGTGCCCAGATCGATTCAATTGACCCCCTGGCGGTTCTCGATTACGGAAAACAGGCTGAGTTCGATCCGGCAGGGTTCGGCAACGGGGGTGCCGGCAGTTTCGGATCGACTGCTGCAGATGATGAGGGAGTGGCGCAGATAAAGGCCGCCATGCAGGGCACCATTGTCAGTATCGACATTCAGCCGGGTCAGGAGATCAGAAAGGGTCAGCCACTGCTGGTCATGAATGCCATGAAGATGGAACACGTTGTCCAGTCCCGTTGGGATGGCAGAATCAAGCAGCTACTGGTGCAGGTCGGAGAAACGGTGGCTTTTGACCAGCCGCTGCTGGTTATCGAAGAATTCGAGATGGTGCAGGCTATAGCGGATGCGGATATTGCCATCGACCTGGATCAGATTCGCCCGGATCTTTCAGAACTGCTGGCGCGCAAAGCCCTCACCAGCGACGCAGCCCGACCGCAGGCAGTGGAAAAAAGACGGAACCGATTGCAGCGGACCGCACGGGAAAATGTGGCCGATCTTTGCGATGAAGGGACATTTATGGAATATGGCTCGCTGGCCGTAGCGGCTCAGCGGAAGAGACGTTCTGAAGATGATCTGATCCGGAACACACCGGCCGATGGAATGCTGGCGGGTATCGGCAGTGTCAACAGCCATGCCTTCGCCGCGGAGAAAGCACGCTGTGCGGTGATTGCTTACGACTTTACGGTTCTTGCAGGGACCCAGGGAACATTGAATCATCGCAAGAAAGATCGGATTTTTGAACTGGCCGCACAGTGGCAGATTCCGTTGGTGCTCTTCACCGAAGGCGGCGGCGGCAGGCCGGGAGATACCGATTTTGATATTATTGCCGGTCTGGACTGTATGGCATTTCATCTCCTGGGAGAACTCAGCGGACTGGTGCCGCTGATCGGGATCAATTCAGGCCGCTGTTTTGCCGGTAACGCCGTTTTGCTGGGAATTTGCGACGTAGTGATCGCCACTGAAAACTCCAACATCGGCATGGGCGGTCCGGCGATGATTGAAGGAGGCGGGCTGGGCGTGTTCCAGCCCGATGAAGTGGGCCCCATGAGGGACCAGATTCCCAACGGTGTCGTCGATATTGCGGTCAAAGACGAAGCTGAAGCAGTCAGATGCGCCAGGCAGTATCTCTCCTACTTCCAGGGGGCGGTATCTGAATGGGAATGCGCGGATCAAAGGCTGCTGCGGCGGGCTATACCGGAAAACCGCTTGCGCGTTTATGACATTCGTTCCGTGATCACAACCCTGGCGGATACCGATTCGGTGCTGGAACTGCGTCCCTATTTTGGTCTCGGTATCGTGACGGCATTTATCCGCATCGAGGGGCGCCCCCTGGGTTTGATTGCCAATAACCCCAAACATCTGTCAGGGGCAATTGACAGCCCGGCCGCTGATAAAGCCGCGCGGTTCATGCAGCTCTGTGATGCGTTTGATATTCCGATCCTGTTCCTTTGCGACACCCCGGGTTTCATGGTGGGGCCGGAAGCGGAAAAAACCGCCCTGGTCCGCCACTGCTGCCGTCTGTTTGTCAACAGCGGCAGTCTGACGGTCCCCTACTTTACCGTGGTGCTTCGCAAGTCTTACGGCCTTGGAGCC
>JAHJRI010000091.1 GCA_018830885.1 bacterium
AGTATTCCTCCCTGCAAATGAATCCAGTTAACGGTCTGGCGCGGTATCCGCTGTGTCCCGCATTCCGACCAAACCGCATATTCATTGCCGTTCGTGTCACAAAAATAAAACCGGCCGCCACCGGAAAATAGAAATATCCCCTTCATGATTGAACCTCCGGCCGGTTGACCCGGACATCAGAAATCACTTCCATGCATGGCGGCTCAGAGACGAATGTGATAAAATCGGGTATCCACTTTCATTACGGGGAAGGCCGAGGGCAGAAGATCTTTGGCAATCTCAGCAAACCCCTTTTTCTCATAAAATCTATGTGCGGCAAATAACTTTGGCGTTGTTCCGAGAAGAACTTCCTGTATTGCCTGCAGCCGGGCCCAATTGAGCAGGGTTTCCAACAACAGGCCTGCGATCCCAGGTGTATCCCCCCTGAAATCCTGGTCGACAAACATTTTCCGCAGGGCGCCCTGCTGATGGCCAAGATCCAGAAGGGAAATCGTTCCCCTAACTCTGCCCTGATCCAAAACGACCCAAAAATTCCCACGACCAATCTGATAGAAATCCTTAATATTCTTCAAATCGGGCTGGTCCTCTGCGGTGATAGGCAGACTGAATTCATGCCATGGTTTTCAGGTCTTCCAGATCCTTTTGACGACCCTGGGATTTCTTCCAGGTACGCAGATCGTCCAGGCTGGCTACCAGTAAACCCTTTGACTGCTCAAGTTTCCGGGAATGTTTCCTCACCTGTGAATGGGTGACGCCGGGAAAGGTTTTCCAGATTTCGACGTCAGGAATACCGACTTCCAGACATGTGATGCCGTCCGATTTCTCGACTTCCCTTGTTGAACAGTCTGTCTTCAATCGTTTAAAGATCGACTCTGAAACAAATAGATCCAGATCGTTGGTTTCCCGTTTCAGGTCGATTCCGTTCAGGGCTATCGCTGCAGATCCAAATATGACTGAATCATCCAGGACAGCAATGGGAATTCGGTCAAGGAGCCTGCGAATCTGGGATGCTATTTTTTTAATGTTTTTTGTAATCATTGATCGCTCAATATTAAAACGCGATTTGAGCCTCTCGACCAAGAACTTCCACCGCTAAAATCCCGAATTGAATCCCGGCATGGGCGAACGAAGGGCTGCCAATTTCCGCAGAACGACCGGATCTCGCACCCCCGACGAGCCTACCATACGCGAAAACCCAGTCACGTTAGAGAGTGATGAGACATTTATGCTACCCTCTTATCGGCGTGCATTAATTCGACGCTTTTACTCAACTGTTTTAAAATAAAATTTGGAAAGAATCGGCTCATGAACTTGAGCAGGTTGGATTGCCCGGGTCTGATTTCGTATTGGTCTTTGGAAAGCCCCTTAAAAAAGGTGCCCACCATGGCTTCCGTGGACATGATGGTGGTACCCTCCATTTCTTCACCAAAAACGGTCAGAAGTTCCGTATTCGTGGCCGGCGGCGCCAACTCGAACACCTTGATGCCTGTATTCCGGAGCTGTTCTCTCAATGATAGCGTGTAAGAGTGGACAGCCGCTTTGGCGGCACAATAGACGGGTGAAATCGGCAGGGGGACAAAGGCCAGACCCGATGAGACATTGACGATGGCGGCATTTTTCTTCTCTTTCAACAATGATAGAAAGGCGTTGCTCATCCAGACCAGTCCTTTTATATTAATATCGATTTCTTTTGTCAGTTCCAATGCTGAATCACTGTGATTCTGCAAATTGATCTTACGCATAATGCCTGCGTTGTTGATCAGGATGTTGAGATCCGGGAAGTCCTTCTCAATGCGCTGAAAAAGGGTCGCTATATCTTCGGGATTGCTGACATCGTTCTGGATCACGGTTAATCCCTCAAATTGTTCCCTGGCCTGTTGCAGCTTTCGCTCATTTCGCCCGGTGATAATGACTGTGTTATCTCTCTTCAAAAACCGTTTGGCGATCTCCAGGCCAATACCGCTTGAACCACCTGTTATCAGAACTGTATTCCCCGTCAGTTTCATTTTATTCCTCTGATTTGTGCTGGTTATTAAAACGATGCATGAAAGGTGACTATTCTCCTTATCTTGTGAACAGAAGCTGAGACCTGTGTGTGATTGAACGGATTGGGAGTGGTTCAGCATCGCCAGGATGGCGATGTCAACGACCGTCCTCGGAAGACGGCCATGGATGGCCGTCGAGAATGAGTTCAATGACATACAGGTCTCAGTTTCTATAGCTGATCCTGAATAGATACTATGATTGGTTATTTTACACTGCCAGCTCTCAAGAGGAAAGGATAAAACAGTTCCCAGAAGCGGAATAACCCATCTCCCGGCAAGCGATGGGGCAACTTTCATCATACCGGGGAAAGCCGGTATCCGGCACCATGACTGGCGGGATCCCGGATTAGTGGCGGGGAGGACAGGACGCCACAAGTAGCGGGGATAGCAGCGGGTCCGTTTTTGGGGGATATCTCTGTTTTCCCGTAATGGGGAAAAGGTTACGTTCAGCTGCTTCAACTGTTCGATAGATCAATGTATGGATCGTCATTGGCCCAACCCCTCCAGGAACCGGTGTATACGCTTTGACGCGGTCAATCAGGGGCGACAGCTCGAGATAGCAAATCAAAAAGCGGATATGTCCAGACAGATCCTGGCGCATCACCCTTTTCACTATTGTCCGATATTTTCTTCTCACCGTTTGTATCCAGTGTTGACTTCGATTTCATGACCAGAACCCCCAGATCCACGTTAAATGCCACGGCTTTTTTCCCATCTGCGCGCCCGGCTCCCGGGCATTCAATGTTCTGGATATAGCCAGCAGCAATATCAAACCGGCGAATAAAAGTCTTGGATTCACTGCAAGTTCTCCTTTATAACGATATATTTCTTGTTTTAAAAATCCTCATGCTACGAAATAATCCAATAAAATCCAGGCAAAAACAGCGTGTGCTGGCGGCACGAATTCCAATTTCAGAAGCAGCAGGCAGTGCCGTTTTTGAATCCGGTTTTGATTGATTGACCTTTTCTGATGAGAAGAACCGCCCCTTCAATTGGGCAACCTGGTTTTTCCCTTTATCTGCCAGTGAATAAAGAACCGGAATCAGAAACAGGGTCAAGAATGTTGCCACAGCAAGTCCATAAATAATCGAGAGGTTCATTGGTTTCCAGAAGGTGCCCCCCTCTGATCCGAACCTGATAAAATCAGGCCAGCGGTAAAAGTCAATATCCATCCCTATTGTGATCGGCATCAAACCCAGGATTGTGGTTACCGCTGTCAAAACAATCGGACGCAGTCGTGTCATTCCCGCCAGTATTACAGCCTCTCTGCAGGATTGACCTTTTTCTCGCAATTGTCCCGTATAATCAATCAATACAATGGCATTGTTCACAACAATCCCGGCCAGTGAGATTGCTCCAATTCCACCCATCAATACACTGATGGGGGTGCCATGAATGCTCATTCCCAGAAACACGCCCGCCATGGAGGCAAAGACCGATGCCAGAATGATGAATGGCAGTATGAAAGAGTTAAACTGAGTCACAAGGAGGACAAAGATCAAAAACAGGGCAATACCAAAACTTCTGACCAGGAATTCCTGGGTTTCCTGCTGGGTTTTGTCAGCGCCGGAATAACCGATGGTGATGCCCTCTGGAAGGTTCATGCCAGCCAGTCTGCTTTTAACCTCCTTCAGGACTTCAGCCCCTGACCGCTCCTGTGAAGAATCCGCTTCAACCGTGATGATCCGTTTCAGGTCCAAATGGTGGATGGCCCCCCCGGCCTGCTCCCTTGAAACAACTGCCAGTTCACTCAACGGGACAACATCTCCCTTGGGTGACCTGATATGAAGCGATCCCAGATCGGTGTCGAATCTCCGAAACCGTTCGTCAAGTCGCACAACAATATCAAATTCATCCTGGTTGACGCGATAAGTTGAGACATTCCTGCCATTAAAGGCCGTCCGGATAATGGACGCCACCTGTGCCGTATGCAGACCGTGGCGGGCGATCCGCTCACGATCAATGGCTATTCTGATCTGTGACCGGTTGGAATCCGCACTGGTTTCCAAGTTAACCAGTCCCTTGACATCCCTGATCAGACCTTTCACTTCCTCTGCCACCGCCTTTAACTTGACCAGATCTTCCCCGCGGATATCCACTGTCACTTCCCGTCCGACCGGTGGTCCGTTGTTCTGCTGAGCCAGTCTGACTTCAGCCCCGGTAAATGCCGACAGGAGGCCCCGAATCTCTTCCACAACCGCTGATGGTCGATAACCATTCCATTTTTCCCAGTCGGGAAACGCCAGGGTTATTTTGCTATTGGTTCCTTCCACGTTGGAAACGATAGAATCGGCATATTTGCCAAACGGAAGGATTTTGTTTTCCACTTCTTTGACGATGGCGTCTGAGACTTCCAGAATTGTTCCCTGGGGAGAAGTGATTCGAATGACCGCTTCCCGAGGTTCTTCCTTTGGGAAGAACGCAGTCCGACCCTCCGGATTAACCAGTCCAAAATAGATGACGATCATTCCGAGCCAGAATGCCGCCATGATCAGCAACGAACAGAAAGGATGATCAAGTGCCCAGCCCAGAACTTTACTGTACCTGTTTAAGAATCGGGATTGTGTCACCACCTTCGTTTCATCCATCGCTTTGCAGTTTTTGGGTCGTTTCATCAGCCTGGAACAGATCACGGGATTAAAGACCAGGCCGACAACCAGCGAGCAGGTCAAGGTGACGATCAGGGTTTTGGGCAGATAGTTCATGAACTCCCCCATAATCCCCGGCATATAGATCATCGGAAAAAAAACCAGCAGCGTGGTCAGTGTGGAGGCGATAACAGGCATGGCCACCTCTCCTGCACCCTCAATGGCCGCTTCAATTGTGCCCTTGCCGGCTTGCACATGTCTGTAGATGTTTTCCACGATCACAATGGCATTGTCGACCAGCATCCCCAGCGAAGTGATCAGGCTGAAAAGAACGATCGTATTCAAATTAATGCCAATGGCCTTGAGGATCATGAAGCTCATCAGCATCGAAAGGGGGATGGCAATTCCTACAAAAAAGGCATTGCGCTTCCCCAGGAAGACGAACAGCACCAGAAAAACAAACAACATTCCAGTATAGATGTTGTTTTCCAGGTCCCTGACAAATTTTGCCACCCAGATCGAATTGTCGTTCAGAATTGAAAAGGTAATTTTTGATTGGTAACGTCCCTGAAATTCCTTAACGACAGCTTTCACCTGGTCTGAAATCTTGATCAGGTTTTCCCCGGTGCGTTTAGATACCTCCAGCGATACGGATTCGATGCCCCGGTACCTGGAGATGCTTTGTGCCTCCTTGAAGGTAAATTGCACATCGGCAACATCGCGGATTCTAATTTGGGCCCCATTGTCGTCAGAGATGATCATATCCCTGATTTCATCAATTGAGGTGATCTCCCCCGGCACATTGATCAGCAGTTCCCTGGGCCCGACCTTCATGGTTCCCCCCGGGATCGTCCGGTTCTCAGCCTGAATTGTCGTTGAAACAGCGTTCAGGTCCAGTTTGTAAAATTGCATCTTTTCCGGATCGACGCGTATCTGAACCTCCTTTTCCAGACCTCCGTACCGGTTAACTGTCAGAATCCCGGGAATCGATCGGATTCGATCCTTCAGATCCTCGGCGACATCCTTCAGCAACAGCAGCCCGATTTCAGAAGAGAGGTTGATCGTCATGATCGGCGCTTCGGAAAAGTTGAATTCGCTGATGGTCCAGTCCTCGACTTCCTCGGGCATATCCGGCTTGATGGTGTCCAGGGCCTCCCTGATTTTTACACGGGCATCATCTAGATTCTGGCCAAAACCAAATTTCAGATCCACGGTCACATAACCGTTATCCGATATCGATTTTATCTCTTCCAAATGCTCTATATTCTGCAATCCCTGCTCAAGTTTGTCTGTAATCTGTGCCTCAACATTTGCAGGGGTGGCCCCTGGAAAAGGAACTGTGACATAAAGGTGTGGCCAGCTAATATCCGGCGTTGCCTCCCTCGGTAAATCGGTATAGGAAACCCAGCCGATGGCGGCGATCAAAACGATAAACAGAAATATGGTTGCTGGTTTTTTGACCGCAAGGGTACTGATTTGCATTCTCATGACGTTTGGGTGGTTTGAGGTTTTACGGGTATACAGGCGTTTGTGTGCAGCAGTTAAGACCAGCGGCATAATCGGAAAAACCAGCTGTACCTGGGCCGGTTTTCTATTTTTGGGCCAATTTTTGATTCTGATTGACCACATTCACCGGATCCTGGTTTGCCAGGAGATTCTGTCCCACAATAATCAGCCGATCTCCGAATTTAAGTCCTTCCTTGATCGACACGTCTTCCCCTATCATGTCGCCGATGACAACGGGTACCTGGACTGCTTTTTCATCTTTAACAACAAAGACCACAGTCCCTCTTTGTCTCTCCAGGACGGCATGTCGTGGCACGATAATCTGATGTGAGTCCGACTTTGCCAGCATTTCAACCCTTGCCATCATGCCCGGCAGAAGTTTTTGATGGGAATTACCGATCAGGATGTCCGCAGGAAAACATCGGCACCTTAAATCTGCTTCCAATCCAAGTGTTTTGATTTTTCCCTGAAAGGCCTCCCCAGGCAGGGCATCCAGTTTCACCGATACGCGTTTTCCAACGGCAGCATACTGCATCTCCTTTTCCGGAATGCTGATTCTGACCATGACACTGGAGATATCCATCACTTCCAGCAAATCGGTTCCGTTCTGGATAAATCCCCCCAATTGAGCCATTTTTTTTGTGACTACCCCCCCGAATGGGGCTTTAACCTTGGATTTATTCAGTTGCAGCGAGGCCAGTTTCAAATTTACCTCGTTAATTTTGACCACATGCTGATAGTTTTCCAGACGGCTGAGATCTCTGATCTTCGCCTGCTGGAAAGACAATTCAGCCTGCTGCCAGGTAATACGCTTCATTTCGGCTGTTGTCCGAAACGATTCATAGGAAGCGGAACTGGTCATGTTTTTTGCAAAAAGCTGCTCCTGGATCTTCAATTCTGAATGGGCATGCTGATAATCAGCTTTTGCCAGATCAGCCTGCAGTCGGATCGTTTTCAAGTCGACATGCATCGATTCACACGGGCTGTTTTCCTGGCAACCGGTTGGGGAATTGAAATACAGTTTTCTTTCGACCTGATAGTCGGACACCGCCTGGTCAAAGTTAGTTTCTGCTATGACTTTCCGAAGCGCCAGTTCATTGGTTGAAATATGTACCAACTCCTCGCCGAAACTCACTTTTTCCCCCTCTTCAAAGGTAATTTTTTCAATCGTTCCGGATGTTTCTGAGCGAACAATAACCCTGTTCTGCGGCTTCAGGTGACCAATATACGATTTGAAGACTCTGAGTGTCCGAGGAACGACTTCAACAACTTTCACATTCGTCATGGCCGATTCCTCCGATCCGAAACTGCTATCTGCAGCAAACAGCAGACAAATCAGCAGGATTAATATATATGGATGAATTCGTTTCATTTTTTCTCTTCTATGGACAGTTCAACAGCGATAGCACTGTGTAATCTAAGTTTTTTTCAGGATTGGGTTACCCCATCAGCAGAGCATCATCAGGGTATTTTTGTTTATGCAGGACAATCAGACAGCCAATTCAATAGCCTGCTTTCAAACAACGGAGAGGGGGCACTCCCCCTCTTTTGACACGTAGCATCGTGCCGGATTTTCCAGGGGTATTGCCCGCTTAGAGCGACAAAGACAAGCCGATTCCTGCGGAAAGATAGGTCAGATCAACGGCCGTTTTGTTTCCATGGATATCTATTTCTCGAGATAAAGAGCTGTAGCGGAGGCTCGGTCTCAAGTGCCAGCGGTCACCAAGGGGAATCCCCAGACCGGCACCAACCTGCCAGCCAAATCCGTGCCCGGAATCCCCGGTAATGTCCCTTTTTGCATTTTCGGTTTCAATATGGTTGTATATCCCGCCTGCCTGAATCATATAGTTTGACTTTGAATTCCCCAATGGATGATTGTATTCCATGCCGAATCTGTAGCCGGTTTCTTCAAAGTCCACATCTGTTCCGGCAAAGGATTGATCTGCGGAAAAGTGAGTCCAGCCCCAACCCAGGTAAGCTGACACATGCTGAGCAAGTCGATAGGCCACGGATCCCTCGAGACCGGTCCCCTTTTTCAGGTCAGCATCCCCCAGATCCTGCGTGGCTGATGCAATACTGCTGCGAACTTCCAGGCTCCAGCGATCCCCGGCTTCAACCGGGTTGCTGGCAAACAGGATGATAAGACTGAATATTCCAACGAGAATCTGTTTCATGGTATTTTCTCTTTTTTAAGATTGTGTAGTGTTTGAAATTGGATTAAATGAGACTATGGTGTCTGAAGAGACTTTCTTCCGTTATCCGTCCAAGTCGGAGATCTACCCGTGTGTCGAAACGGTTCTCTGAATCCGAGAAGACAGGTCCGTTTCGGCAACGATCCCGGAAATGCGATCAATCGGCTCTCCATCCCTGAAAAGGATGATGGTCGGCACCCTCGCCACATTAAAGTAGTGGGAGATGTTTTCACTCATCTCAACATTCGTTTTGAAGAAAGCCATACGTTGACCAAACGCTCCTTCCAGTTTATCCAGAATCATCTCCATGATCTGGGAATGACCACTCCAGTCGGTTTCAAACAGCACCAATGCAAAAGGGAAATTCCGCAATACGTTTTTTTGAAACAGGTCGTCGGTCAGTAGTTGCATGATGTTGAACTCTTCAAATCAATTTTCTGTTAAGTGCGGTGGATGGATAAATTCTGTTGAGAGCTTCCATTTGCCTTTGAAACTGCGGCTGTCCTTCTGCTCGTCTTTCGGATATACTGCGATTTGGGTGCCAAAAAAAAACAGCCACCTGAAATTGCTTCAGGTGGCTGTTTTTTTTGCTTAATTCTACATTTTAAACAGGATTTCCTGCACTCACGCAACAGAACAAATCCTCAATATAATGTGCATCTATGATATATCACGGATTTTTCTCTCGACTTTGATTCCCAGCTTTTCCATGCGCGATCTCATGGTCGGGGGTTTAAGTCCCAGAATTCTGGCAGCCCCGTCTTTCCCATCGATTCTTCCACGGGTCTGATTTAAAACGTGGGTGATATAGTCGATCTGGATTTTATCCAGCGTCTGCAGCTGCTTCGTCTGACTAGACTCAATCGATTTGGCAAACCAGTCCCCCAGGTGAAGTTCGTTTCCTGAATTGATCACCACTGCACGTTCAATAATATTCTCCAGTTCCCTGATATTGCCCGGCCAATCGTATTCCTGCAGTGCCCTGGCGGTTTTTTCCGAAATCCTGTTGATTTCCCTGCCGTTTTTCTTATTGTATTTGTCCAGGAAATACCGTGTTAGCATGGGGATGTCATCCTTTCGCTCTCGGAGCGGGATACAGTTGAGCGGAAAAACATTCAGCCGGAAAAACAGGTCATCCCTGAACTTGCCGTTGCTTCTCAACTGATCGAGATCCGTGTTGGTAGCCGCCAGCACGCGGACATCGACCTTGATCGACGTGCTGCCCCCCAACCGTTCCAGTTCGTTTTCCTGCAGGACCCTTAACAATTTAGCCTGAAGATCGAATGGCAGATCCCCGATCTCGTCCAGAAAAATGGTGCCTCCGTCGGCAAGTTCGAATTTTCCGATCTTGCGCGATGTCGCCCCGGTAAAAGCGCCTTTTTCGTGGCCAAACAGTTCGCTTTCAATCAGGGTGGCGGGCAGGGCGGCGCAATTCACTTTAACCAGTGGTCGGGCCTTTCTGCGACTCAGGTTATGGATGGCTCTGGCAATCAGTTCTTTTCCGGTTCCTGTTTCGCCCAGAATAAGCACCGTTGAGTCTGACGGGGCCACCTGTTCAATCAGCCGCAGCAGTTTTTTGAGTTTTTTATTCTTCCCGATGATTTCGCCGAAATTGTATGTCAGGTTGATCTCTTCGAGAAGGTATTCGTTCTCCTCTTCAAGACGCTGCTTCAGTATTTTCAGTTCATCCAATGCATCAAGCAGGGCCTTTTCAGTGTTTTTCCGTACGGTAATGTCCTCAATCATCCCGATCAGAGTCTCCGGATTGCCCTCCTTGTCCCGAACCAGCGCAGCATGCGAATTGCCCCACAGCAGCTGCCCGTTTTTATGGATATAACGCTTTTCCATCTGATAATGATCCAGCTTACCCTCAAACATCATCTGAAAGTTTTTCAGGCTGATATCCCTGTCCGCGGGGTGGCTTGTAATCTGGAAGGGTTGTTTTGAGAGCTCTTCACCCGTATAGCCGATAATAGACTCAATCGCCCTGTTGGCCAGTTCCGGAAAGCCGGATTTGTTTACATGCATGATTCCAATTGGCGCATTGTCAAATATGGCGCGAAACCGCTCTTCGCTTTTGCGCAGTTTTTCGACCTGGTTTCGCCGCTCGGTAATATCAATCACAACCTCAATTGCACGATCCACCTCATTCTCTTCATTGTAAAACGGCGCAGACATGACCTCGTAATATCGTCCGTTGGACCCCTTGATCTCCTTGCGAAAGATTTTATTGTGCCGGATGGCATTCATGGCCGGACAGTCATCACAGGGGGTTTCTCGGCTTTGATATTTCTGGTAGCACTTCTCATGAATGACACTTCCCCAATGTTCATCCAGAATCGTATTTTGAAAAGCAATTTCATATGTTGCAGTGATAATGTCGACGCCGATATCCAGAAAGCCCAGGCCATCAATCATTTTCTGCAGCTTTTCCTTTTCCGTTCTCAGTCTGTTTTCCAATAATACACGCTGGGTAACATCCCGATTAATTGCCTGAACAATCGGTTTGCCATCGATCAGTATCAGTTTTAGCGATATTTCAGCTTCAAACAGCTCTCCATTTTTTCTCTGGTGCTGCCAGACAAAAAACTGGGCTGTGCCGGCTAATGTGGCATCAATTTTCTCCCGGGCCAGAGTGGCTGAGGCCACTCCACTGGGTTGAAATGGCGGCGAAAAGTCCACAGGGGAACGGCCGATGATCTCGTTGCGAGAACAGCCGAACTGCCTGCAGGCGGTTTCGTTACAGTCAATGACAAGCTCGTTTTGCATCAATAAAAAGCCTTCCGCAGAGCTTTCAAACAGCGTCCTGTATTTTTGTTCGCTTTCCTGAATGGCTGCTTCCGTTTTCTTAAACGCTACGACTGCCTGTTCGAGTTCAGCGTTCCTGGCCCGGAGTTGCTGTAATTCTTTATCCATATCGTTTTGGCTCTTTGGCTGTTTCCCGTCTGTGTTTCTGCGGATCGTTTTGATAATGATCCGCAAAAGTCGGCTTTAAGACTGGATTATCTGGTTTTCACAGAAAATCTCACTTCAATCCGCTATCTGTCAATAAGGTGGAGGTCTCAATGCATATTCCCACTCCGATTATTTTTTACAATACGGCACAAGCCAATGTCGTTAACTTAAGACGGTTCCTCACCATAGGGATATCATTTCAAAAAACGCATAAATCCCTCCTGGAGCTCCGGGAAGCCATCCATGGCTTCCAAGGTTCTTGAAAAGACACCCCTATGGTGCTCTGACAATTGAGAAAAGCCCCTTAAGTGAACGACATTGCGGTACAAGCTCCATTGA
Source organism: bacterium (assembly GCA_018830885.1). Taxonomy (GTDB): domain Bacteria; phylum SAR324; class SAR324; order XYD2-FULL-50-16; family XYD2-FULL-50-16; genus JAHJRI01. The sequence goes on from JAHJRI010000091.1 coordinate 11,626, forward strand.
TCCTTTTTAATACGACGTCCAGCCAAAGGGGGGATTCCCAATAAATCTGACTACCCCGGCCTGGTGTTGCCTCCTCTCAGTATTGCAGCGTAATGTCCTGTTCCATGTCTTCAGACACAGAGAATACAGCATCTTCATATCTGGGAGGACCAAATGAGAGTTTGGCATTGTTTGAGAATCCGTATCCCTCTCTTGGAAGTTTGATAAAATTGGTATCCAGTTTACCATTGCCGTTTTCATCATGATACATCGCTGCTGCATATTGACCCGGTTCCAGTCGGCAAACCACACGGGCCGTTCTGTTTTGCAGTGGGCTCTGGCTGTCGCATACGGCAAATGTTTTTTCAGGTTGCACAAAAGATTCAGCACTGTTGTATACCGCTATCCGAACAACGCCGTTATTGTTTTTCAGCTGTTTGATCAGAAAGTGCACCTCTGCCGCCGACAGGACCAGGGGGATAAAAAACAGAATTCCCGTCAATAATATTTTTTTCATATAGCATCATTTGCTTGCAGTTGTGATGGCCAGATGTCAACCATTATTCCAGGTCTGGAACGTTCGACCCTCTCAAACAGTATTGTCTGGCGATGTATTCGTTTAAAAAGTGGATAAGAGGCCGGCTTGAGATTTGCCCCGATCTTTGTGCCGGATGGCGATGCGCAGGGCATCTTTCCAGCTGCCGTTGAGGAAAATCGCCTTTTGCCTGCAGAAGCTCTGACACATCTCACACTGGATGCAGTCGAGTTCATTCACCGGTGCCGCTTTTTTGAATTCGGTTATTTCATACAGGTGAAGGGGGCATTTTTGCGCACACCGGCCGCATCCTATGCACAAGCTGTGATTAACAGAGACTTTGGTACCCCAGTATTCGTCGTGATTGTATCGATAAATCTGCAGCTCTTTATATTTTCCGAATCTTTCCGCCTTGCCGGTCTTGAGGGGATTGAATCTGGTTTTAACCAATCCGATCTGCTGCATATATTTCAGGACTTTGTGAATGTCTTTTTCATTAGGCCTGCCCTTGTGTACCCCCTTGATCAATTTAAAAGGGCCCGTTGCATCAAATGAAGGCATTGAAAACTCACCCAGAATGGTGACCCCCTTGTCCATTAAGCGTTCTCGCAGTCGGTCGTGATAGTGCCCGGTAAAAGGAGCGCCATGGGTCGAAAAAACAAACACCTTCTTGTTTGCCAGATCAAGCGTTTCAACATGTTCGATAAATCTCGGATGATGACTGCCAAAATGAATCGCCGAACCGAGGCCAATGACATCGTACAAGGATAAATCAATACCTGGTTCCTCATCCATACTGATTGCAGGACACCCTATCATGCCCCCCAATGCGTCGGCAATCTTTTTTGTGTTACCATTATACTCTGAGAGATAGATGACGACTGATTTCATATTTTTTCTTCTTCTGGATTTTTCGTTTAATTATTTTTTCCTCTGGCAGCCGTGAATTGTGTTTCGGTATCTCATGCATGCAGTTCAAAAAGTCATGCAATCAGTTGTTGCTGCTTTCCGAGGTACATTGCTATCTGAATCAGATTGTTGATCCTTCTTTTATCACGAAGGGATCCGCTTTTTAGTCATGAGTTAAGAATGATGCCTGCTGTCTAAAGATATATAAAATAGGCTGAATTAAGGGCGAAATGCTTCACCAGCAGCATAGGTATCGAAGAATTCCTGAAATTTAACCACCTTGCCGGAATTGATTGTAAACAAATGCACAAAATCGGACTCATATAATTTACCCGTCTGGATTGCACGGCACTTCATATATCCGATAACAGCAACTGAATCGTCATCCGCCAACATTTTAGTTGGTTCCAACACCAGAATATCCTCTGCAGATCGTCCAATATTAAGCCACTCCAAAAAGCCTTCATGACCGTGACGCGTCCCCCCAGCAGGATTATAGGGGTTTGAAGGTTCTCCCCACTCTACGTCATGGCTTAACATGCCTATAATGGCACCAATATCCTTTTTATCAAATGCCTTAAACAATTGTTGTACGAGCATAATGTTCTCTTTCTGTTTACTCATGTTACCTCCCTATATATTATTTTCAGATACATATTCTGTATCTATTTACGATTTTTTCTGAGCAAAAGCAAAGACCTGCATGTGATTGAACGGAATGGGAGTGGTTAAGCATCGCCATGATGGTAATACCGGCAACCGCCCTCGAAAGATGAAAAGCGAGGCTCGCAGCTTCGAGCATGGATGGCTGTCGAGAAAGAGTTCAATCATATACAGTTTTTAGAGTCTATAGCTGAACCTGAATAGATCCATATTTTCTAAGTATGACAAATAAATTGAGCGTATTATCCTGCTCAATCATAAGAAAATATCCATCTCTCAGTTTCATTGGTTTTTTTCCGAAACATGAGAATATTCAGCATGCAGAATGCCAAACAGAAAAAAAGACTATAAAAAAATACAAATAACTGTTTTATTATACTTTTTAAATATATTTAGCCTGCCTTCCAGGTTTACCAAACCAGATAAAACCTCAAATAGCCACGAATCCATGAAATATCACGGATATATTTTTAGACCTGCCAGGTAGGCGATTAGCGCGTTTGGCCACCGATAGCCCCCCCCTGCAAAACCATGGCGGTTTTGCAGGCTTGTCCTTTTATCAGATTCCCCCACCCGTAAGTGCCTCTAACCAATCAGGCTGACTTGACAAAACGGTCCGCCGGACGTCTTACACTGACCGGGTCAGGATATTTTTCCAGATAGCCCGCCCGCAACACCAGATGCACGGGAGTGTCGACTCCCAGCTCATTGGCGAGTTGACTCCGCCAGTTGCCCTCCTGCAGGATCTGGGTCATCGGATGCAGGGCGATGTTCCGCTGCCGGATTTTCAGCAGCATCTTCTGCAGGTTCCGCCCCGAGTCAATATAAGACCGGGGATCGGCCCCCTGGCCGGTCAGCACAATCCAACCGCCATGCTGATTGACCTGCTCTTCGGCCATGACGACACTTGATTTTCTGAAGTCCTCTTTTAAAACAGTGCTGCGATTGAAAAACATCCTGACAAACAGACCCGCAAAACCTGTAATCCCCATGGACGCCGGATTCAAGCCGTCTCGATACTTCTCGATATCACCATTGGACCACCTGATCCAGTCAGCAAGCTCTTCCTGTGCCGCATCCCGGGTTACCTGGAGCCTGTTGGCTTCGATGGTTCCCTGATTCAGGAACCCGGACTGGCGGGACCCCGGTGCGAAATAATGCAGGCTGTTCGGGCTGTCTCCCGTGATATGACGAATATCCGTCACAGAAATCTCCCGCTTCAGCAGGTTTTTGCGTACCGTGCACCTGGATAAGATCGGGTCTATCGAACCGGACGTCCCAGCTGCCTTCTGAAGCTTAACTTCAGCTATCTGCCGTTCCTTTGCCGAAGCTGCTGTGATGGTTATCTCCGCCTGATACCCGTAAAAGGCAGCAGCCTGCTCCAGATTCTCAAGAAAGGCCCCCATGGAAACCAACAGATCGTGGTTGTCGGGGTCGACGGCCGGCAGCCAGCGATCAGGGTCTGAACCGATGATCCAGTGATCCGGGCTGACAACAGTGACCACCCAGGGCTGGGTATTGTGCCCGTTAGGCGCCAGTGACGCCAGAAGAAGCATCTCCGATCGCTCCCGTCCCAGCAGGCGGTTCAATTGGTTATTGCCGGTTGATCCGGCCACATCTCCCCGGGCCGTGCCCGAGCAACCGGTAACCAGAGGCAGCGCGCAGAGAATAACGCCACCCTTGATTGTACTCTTTATTAAATCCCTTCTGTTTATCGACATTTTCTTCTCCCTTGGTTTGGTATTTATGATTCGTTTTCCTGTTTGAACACATCCAGTATTGCGTCGATGGCTTTTTCAATCCGCTCCCAGCCTTGTTTTGACCTCAGATCAACACCGTTGTACACATCAACGGTGCGGGAACGCAGCACCAGGTAGTTAATCCCGCCAGTGATAACTGCCGCCATGGCAGGAAGATCCATTTTTGTAAAATCTACCACTTGAGACATTTTCAGCATGAGTTCAGTTCCCTGTTTTTCACGCGCCTGCGCCAGTGTCTCGGTGACATGGTTTTTATGACTGAGTTCCCACAACAGGATCTCCTGCTCTTCAATGTTTCCCAAAGCCTGTCGTATTTGTCCGCTAAAGACCTTTTTACCGACCTCAAGTGCATCATTCAACGTGCGAATCATCGGCTCCTCACCAATATTGATCTGCAAGTTGGTAAAATAGTCCTCCTGTGACACATATTCCTTCAGTAACCCGTCCAGGCTTTCGAAATAGCGATAGATCAGCACCTTATCCACTCCTGCTTTTTTGGCAACCGCATTGATCCCGATACCCTGGAATCCCTGTTCTCTAAGAATTTCCCCCACTGCATCAATCAGCTTCTGCTTGGTTGTTTCCTTGTCTCTGTTTTTCATAAATCTCCTTTGGATTCCATTTTTGTCACCACCTGGTGATATAAATATGTCACCAGGTGGTGACTGTCAAGTAGTATTTCCTATTTTTATATAAAAATCTGTATTTATAAACTAATTATTCTGATATCGGACAAATTCGCTCATCGGCAGAGAAATCCTGGTAGAAAGGTAGAATCGATGGAAAAAACGGGGCCGCAATCATATTGGGTCTGAAACCACCGACGTTGAGATCACGCATGGAGAAACTGGGAATCAAGGTCGAGAAAAAAATCCGTGATATGCCATAGTTTTTTGATTATCTGAGGTTATTTCCAGTCCCAAAAAGCCCGGCTGCCAATCCGATTACAATAAAATTATTCAAAAAAACAGCTGCTTGAATCTATTTCAGGCAGCTGTTTTTTTTTGGCATCCACCTTGCGATCATTACTGATGCCCAGCTCTCATTTGGCCCCCAAATTTTGAAGATATCCTTTTTACTGTCGTTGGTGACATGGAACACTCTACCGTCTAAACCTGTATAGATTATCCAGAAGCAGCAATCACAAAGCGTACAGCCAAAATAACAATATTACTTCACCTGATCCAGAGGAAACCAGCATGAATCATTCATACCGCTTTAAACCCTTTCAATATTTTATCGTCACCTTTGTTATCACCTGGACATTCTGGTTTTTGACAGCGTTTCTCAGTCGTCTGGAAAAAGGCAAATCAGCGCTTCTGGTATTCTTGCTGCTGGGCTTGGTAACCCCCTTTGCCACTGCCCTATGGATGATTTATTCATCCGGGAACGAGTCACTGAGGCGTTCCTTTATTAACAAGCTGCTCAATATTCGTCTGATTAAGATCGAAAGCATTCCGGCGATTTTACTGATACCACCGGTTTCTATCCTGCTCTCAATCTCATTTTCACTGCTATTTGGCTACTCCAGCGACCAGTTTACCATATCAAAATCCTTCTCCTTCAGTATCGGTTCGGCTCCCACGCTACTGGTCCTGTTTTTGGCGGCCTGTTTTGAGGAACTTGGCTGGCGGGGGTATGCCATGGAAAGTATCAGTGATAGGAGCAGCTATTTTAAAGCGACTGCTGTCTTTTCTGTGATGTGGTCCATGTGGCATTTCCCCCTGTTTTTTATTGCACAGACCTATCAGAATGAAATCATGAAATTGAACCCGCTTTACGCGGTCAACTTCATGATCAGTATTGTTCCGCTTGCTTTCATTATCAGCTGGCTGTGCAGGAAGAACAGTTCAAGCATCATTGCTGCAATCCTGCTGCATTTTGTGGTGAACATCTCACAGGAATTTTTTATGGTGGAACATATTACCAAATGCATTCAGACGGCGGTTTTAACTGTAATGGCAGTAGTGATTGTCCTGATGAACAAAAAAATGTTTTTTGAGCAACCTATAAAACGGGTTCCCTGCAATGACTGACATCACAAACCAGCGCCAGCAACAATCGGAATTTTTGATCGTCTGGTTCGGTCAGCTCATTTCCAGTATAGGAAGCGGGCTGACCGCTTTTACCCTGGGGATCTATGTCTTTCAGCAAACAGGTTCCGCCACCAGGTTTTCCTTAATCCTGCTGGCCGCTTTCCTGCCTTCGCTGCTTTTAAAGCCAATTGGAGGTGCGCTTTCAGACCGCCTTGACCGGCGAAGGTTGATGATCATCGGGGATCTTGGTTCTGCAACAGGCATACTATTCATCCTTTTTCTAACCGCTACCGAATTGGGTGGAATCTGGTTCATATACACCGGAGTAATTATCAGCTCTGCTTTCAGTGCGTTGCATAACCCGGCCTATAAAGCATCTGTGACCGACCTGGTTTCCCAGGAATTCTATTCCAAAGCCAGCGGATTGATGCAATTGGCTGAGTCATCGCGATATCTGATATCGCCGATTTTAGCCGGGTTTCTGCTGCATATCATGACCCTGACAAACGTTCTCTTGATCGACGTATTTACCTTCCTGATTGCCGCGATTGCAGTACTCTGGATTAAAAAACACAGCAAAGAGGAAACCGGGAGATCTGAAGGTGGTCGTTTTCTGGCGGAGTTTATCAACGGATTTCAGTACACCTATGCAAATAAGGGAATTTTTTATCTGCTTTTGGTCACATCCCTGATCACCTTTTTTGTGGGATTTCTGCAGGCATTGTTGGGGCCAATGATCCTGGCATTTGCTGAAGCAGAGGCACTTGGTACCATACAATCGACGGCCGCCATGGGGATGATTGCCAGCAGTCTGATTATCGGGGTTTTTAGTAAAACCCGGAAACATGTGATGGTGCTGTCAGTATCGTTAGGTCTGGCAGGGTTGTTTTTTGCCTTGTTAGGCGTTTCCACAAATGTTTTTTTCATTACGATCAGCGGATTTGCCTTTTTTTCCATGCTACCCTTCATCAACACCAGCCTGGATGTGCTGATTCGTATCAATGTAGACAACACGATCCAGGGACGGGTCTGGTCGATTGTTTCACTGATTTCTCAATCAGGTATGGTGATCGCCTTTGGTATAGCAGGCGTATTGGCGGATCATGTTTTTAATCCCCTTTTGCTGCCGGGCGGCTTTTTAGCACCCTCAGTCGGAACCTTCATCGGAATTGGTGAAGGGCGGGGAATTGGCCTGATGTTTATCCTTTCCGGATTCTCTGTTTCATTTATTGCGTTGTTGATTGGGGGCTTAAAGACCATTACAGCGTTAGGTAACCCCCCTGCCTCAGAAAATCCCATCACAAACACATGAAAACCCCGGGCGGGCCAAACCCGGGCAGGCGATCTGAAGAGTCTCCATTTGACCAATCCCATGACCTTTCGCTGCCCTCAGGCTGATTTGGGTGCTTATAGCGCCGCCACATAAGGTGTCTGATTCGGAATATCGCTCCAAATGACATTTTCATAACGCCTCTCTTCCCCCATGCGGAAATTCCAGCCTACAAAAGGTCGTGTTTACGGGATCGACACCTGGATGATAAGGAGCCGTCATTGAGAAAGGGAGTGTGACGATTTGATCGGGCATGACCTCCCGGAAAAAATCCGTGATATTTCATAGTTTTTTGAATATTCGAGGTTTGGTTCGGTTTATTCCTCCTCTGAATTTTTCAAAATAAGTCAATTTTTGATAATAAATACAGTATTATAAATTTATTATTGACATGTTGCTGTCTGTGGCACCGACCTTGCGATATGTAATTCCAGATCAGTCAAAATATCCGTGCCGATCCACAGGATCGGCGAGAGACAAAATAGGCATGAATGCGAATAGAGTGGAATGCACTAGACAGAGGTTCACATGCAGCTTTTAAACGACGATACTTTCTCAGCAACAACACAGCGGTCTAATCAAACAGTGCTGGTGCTCTTTGAAACAGATTGGAGTGGTTATTGTCAGATTCTGCTGATGATTTTGAAAAAACTGGAAACGACATTCGCAAAACAGATCCGATTTTACAATATGGATTTTGAGATGAATCGGAACACGGCCACGCAATTCAACATTGGAAGGGTTCCTACCATCCTGATCTTCAGAAATGGAGAATTGATTGAGCGTATCACTGGAATACAATCTCAAAATGACATGGCAGCTCGCCTCAAAAAACTGGTGGAGAACCCTTATTATCCAGACTCAGAATCCCTGTCCATGAAATAGTCCATGGAATTTCTTTGCTGGACTTAAAAATGTTCGACAGCAGGTTGCCTGAGGAAAAAACCGCTGCGTCCTGTTGCTGTTTAATAGCATACAGAATCAACTCGCCCGCCGCAAACAGGGGGGTATTAAACCCGATTCTTCGCATCAAAAACAGACGACCGATTTCAATCGGCGCTGTGTTCAAAACTAAGACAGTTATTCAGTCACCTAAGGAGACAACAAGATGAAACGAAAATACCTTTTTCCACTGCTGATTTTATTGCTGACACATTCGGGGAACCTTTCAGCACAAGAGGTGGTTAAACAGCCACTGGGAAATCAGTGGCGTCTGACGATAGATCTTGGCGTATTGATGATGCAGTCCAATTCTACACTTGATACAAATGGAGAGAAAAAAATAACAGACAATACCCAGGAAGGAAATGCCCCGCAGTCAGTATGGACGTTCCCTCTCTTTGATTTCAGATACGTTTTGGCTGACAGCAAGACCCAGTTTTTTGTGGGAACGCCCATTGAAGGGTCAAACACCGCTTTGTCCCTTGGCGCCAGTCAACCGCTTCCGAAAATAGGTATCATCTCGGTTTCAGTTGCCCCCAGTTTTGGGGTAACGTTGTGGAAAAATCCTTATGAAGAGAACGTGGACAGGAAAAAGACAGCAGTTGACATCTTAACGACCAATCTTAAAATCGATAACCTGGCTTCAACACCGGTTCATCTGGCTTATACCCATCGAACGATTACCATTGAAGAGGATGAAATTGGAAAATTATATTCAGACCTGAACCGAAATGGAACCATCCAGACAGTGCAGGTTACCTATGATATCGGTCTTACCAGAAGCAGTCTGGTTTCTCCAGGATTAACGGCAGAAAGAGGGGATATGGATGGTCAAAGTAATCGCTACAGTCAATCGGGTTTGACTGTTTCCTACAAACAACAGGGTCAACGCTGCATGTTCATGGTGGAAGCATCTGCAAACCAGTCGCTTTATGAAAAAGAGCATCCGCTCTATGGTAAAACCAGGCGGGATGATGGCATCGGCTTCTTCGCTCTTTTGAGAATCCAAAGTCTGTTTGAGGTTGCGGCCCTGCATTCAAACATTATCCTCGGAGCAGGAACCGTCAATTCAAACATCGATTTTTTTGATAACAACAGTTCCTATTTAGCCTTGACGATGGGGTATTCGTTTTAGATAAGCGGCTCAGCTGCAAGGTAAAACGAAACATGTATCAACGATCAGAAGGAGATTCAACATGTGGTGGAAAATAGTTTTGGCCGTTCTGGTTGGCTCAGCCGTTTTGGTTACCTCTCTGTTGATTGGGGCTGCTAATCGCTGGCAATCGAATACGAAGTCAATGCGCGCCAGGTTGGATGCTGACCGGCGGCCTGCCGCACCTGAAATAGTCAGCGTCAAGGAATTAGACACCCTGCCGGTACCCGTGCAGAACTACTTTCGTAAGGTCCTTACACCGGGGCAGCCCATACTGACTGCGGTGAACATTGAGCACAAGGGAATGTTCAATATGAGTGAATCCGGTGAAAACTGGAAACCATTTGTTTCGACCCAATATGTCATCGCCAATCGAAGGGGATTCGACTGGGACGCAGGGATAAAGATCGCCCCCGGTCTGGTGGCGAAAGTGCATGATGCCTATATAGCGGGGGAGGGGATTCTGTCCGTTTCCCTAATGGGGTTGATACCAATTGTTGAGATGCGGGGAACGCCGGAAATGGCTCAGGGAGAACTAATGCGATTCTTTGCTGAGGCAGCCTGGTATCCAACCGCGCTCTTGCCGAGTCAGGGGGTGCAATGGCAATCGGTCAATGATTCCTCAGCCAGGGCCACTTTAGAGGATCAAAACACAAAAGTGACCTTGTTGTTTAATTTTAACAAATATGGATTGATTGAGTCGATCAGAGCCGATGCCCGCATGCGAACCGTCGGGAATGAGATGCTGGCAACCCCCTGGGAATGCTATTTTGACACCTATGAACGGCACAATGGGATGTTAATTCCTGTAAGAGGCGAAGTGGCATGGATGACACCCCAGGGGCCAAAATCATACTGGAAGGGACGCATCACCCGCATCAACCATCAATACACATCGCCGCTCACAGCAGTGAATTAGAGGCACGCCAGCAAAAAAACAGGGTTTAAAGCCAGAAAATAAATAAAGGGCACCTTGCTTAACTGGAACGTAGTCAGCATCAAAGGGTTGATGTTTGAAGAACCCTGGCAGCCATGGATGGATTCCAGGAGTTCCATGGATGGACTTGTGCGATTCTTGAAAGATCAACCCTTTGGTGCGGTAAGAAGGCTACGGAGCGCTGCAGACCATTCTGATTCTTTCTGCTGGAATTCGCAGCTTTTCTATTAAATAGTCCTTAAAGGAGTCTTCATAAGGCTGTATACTTACGGCTTTCTGCATGCACAAGATCCATGCATCCCTCTCCGCCAACCCTATGGGTAAATGCCGGTGAGCGACAGGGAGTTTAATCTGACCGAAGTATTCTGAATACAGTTTTGGACCACCAAGCCATCCGGATAAAAAATATGCCAGCTTTTTCCTGGACTCTGACAGGTTCTGAGGATGCATACTCCTGATCTTTTTTGCTTCTGGAAGCGTTCCCATAAAATCATAGAAAGCATCGACGAGTTTTATGATGCCCGATAATTCACCGGCCGCTTTATAAGAGCTATCGGCGATACCATACACATTTGTTTCAGAACCCATTATATTCCCATGGACAGCTTACATAGACCGGATCGCCCGCTGCAACCAAGATTGAGCAGCAAAGTGCTTTGTAACAGAGACGTCGACTTAATGCCAGTTCAATTCCAAATCAAATTCTTCTTTGCCGGCACCGCAAACGGGACATTCCCAGTCGTCAGGGATGTCGTCAAAAGGCGTTCCAGGCGCGACACCGCCTTCCGGGTCTCCCATTGCCGGGTCATATACATATTCACACGATAAACAGGTGTATTTATCCATCTCTATTTCCATTTTAATCACCATTACCCAATTTTTGTATTTCGCGGTTCGTGTTAGAAATCCTGTAAATTCTGATCGATATCCGGCTTCATCGTCACTTTTATCCCATGAAGAGTATCATGGATAGAACTGCCATTCAGAAAAAGGTATTTGAACATAGCCGAAGCCGGATCCTATTGGTGAGGTGGATCTTTTTCGGCCAGCCATTCAGCTTTCACTTCACGTGTCATTGTATGACGATTCCCGCAACTGCACAAGCCCCAGGACACCCGGCCCATCCGAATTAACGCACATGTCCGGCAACCATCTGACCAGGAAAACCGTAATCATGGCACATACTGAACAGGGGAAGCATATCGGGAGTCTTTATGTAAGTCCCAATACTGCTTTTGAAGTTGCAACGTGATTGGACCCGGCTTTCCATTATCGAAGAGGCGGCTATCCACACAAACGGGATGGCGAAAGCGTAGAAACGATTCACCCAGTGGCGCGGGTCGCGGCTTCCGTGTGCTGGTATCCCGCGTGTGCAGATCATTTCCACATAGGCATCCTGCAGCCCGCTCAACCGGACGCACTCAAACAGGACCTCCCGAATCTGGTCACGATTGCAGGGAAGACTCATATGAAGCTGTTCCATGCCGTGCGTGAAGCGGTCAAGGTGGTCATCGAGTCGAAAAAAACGACCCTGCCAAACATGTGCCACATCATAGGTGGCATCGGAGTGCAAAAAGCCCCAATCGATGATCGGAATCCGTGCTTCAGAGATGGGTAGGAACTGTTCATCGATATAGGCGGTTCCGTCTGCAAACGCCGGGTTATGGGCGGGTGGGTTCATGAGGACTCCTTTAAACCGGTTCTTATGCGAATGAAAAGTCTCATCGGTTGTGGCTCCCTTCTCAGGACATGTGCTGAAGAACTACGTTATTTTTCTATAGCGGAATTATATTTAATGCCAAAAACACTGTAAAGCTAAGCTTATGGGAGGGTGCACCAAAAACATGTGGGGTTGTAATCATAACCGCTTCAAGAGGTTATTTATTCAGAAAAACGCATGAATCCATCCTTGGAGCTCCTGGAATCCATCCCTGGCTTCCAAGGTTTTCTGAACAAACAACCTCTTTCCGCTTACAAGTTACCCACACATATTTGGTGCACCCTTATAGGAAGATAACCATATATTTATTCATCATCCGATGAGATAGACAGATTACTGAAAGTCAGACCGTTCAGCTTCTGTAAGAATTTCATACTCGATATGGGAACCGTATTCGGCAGGTGAAATCGGCCTCTTATTGGGCTCTGACAATGGACCTGCCTTGCTCTTTTTCCCAACAACCAGCATGCCCCGGGTGGGGCACAACGAAACATGAAAATAAATCGGGGGACTTGTACTTCGTTAGGTGTACCCTGATTTTTATCCATCCGTGTCTGGTACAAACCTCTTTCAGACGGAGACTCGTTTTAAAGATGATCTAGAACTCATTTCGCTGAAATCCCAAAACTCGGACTCTGTCCTCAGACAGTTGGGATTTCGGACGCTCAATGTCGTTCAGATCATCTAAAAACTCGTCTAATCGCTTGAAACAGCTTCATACCAGACACTCTGTCAGGATTGTGAAGTGCTATTCTCATACAAACTATCATGCCCCCGGGGGCACAACGAAACATGAGAATGATATCACGGTGTTGACCCGCGACTGATATGAACCCCTTTCAGTTGGGAGACTTATTTCAAGATGATC
>JAHJRI010000092.1 GCA_018830885.1 bacterium
ACCCGGATACCGCCGTGATCGTGCTTTATCTGGAGGGGGCAGCTGACGGGAAACGACTGAAAGAGACACTCGCCCGGGTGACCGCCGACAAACCTGTTCTGGTCCTGAAAAGCGGACGTACCGAGCAGGGGAAAAAGGCGACAGCTTCCCATACAGGCAGCCTTTCCGGGGAAGACGCCACCTACAGCGGGATGTTCAGCCAGACCGGGGCCATCCGCGCCGAATCCCTGACCGACCTGATCGCCATGACACGGGTTTTCTCCACCCAGCCACGGCCTCAAGGGAATCGCCTCGGTATTGTCACGGGCAGCGGCAGCATGGGTGCCCTGGCAACGGACGAAGCGGTGGATTATGGTCTTGTGGTTCAGCCACCATCCAAAGCGACCATTGACAAGGTACGGGCCATTGCCCCGGACTGGATGAATGTTAAAAATCCCCTTGATGTCGGCCCCTCCGGGATTTTCCGACAGTCGACAGAAGCCATGGTCCAGGATCCGGAGATGGATATGCTCCTGCCCATCATTACCATCCCCCACGCCGTATACCGAAAAATCATCACCTCCCGGGAGATGATCCTGAGGCTCTATGGCGACCTGCAGAAGATTCGCCACCTGGCACCGGAGAAGCCCTTTGTCATCTGCGTGGTGGGCCATGACGAGATCCGGCGCGATATTGAAATACTGGCAGGGGATGCCATTCCCGTGTTCGACTCCCCTGAAATCGCCGTCCGGGCACTGGCCAGACTCTGGTCCTACGGGCGCTGAAACCAGAATGTCCCGGGATGTCTCCTTGTGATGCAGACCGGAGATATTTTCTCATATCGTCTGTTCGGTCTTCCAGACGAGCCATCAATTCCTGGACAAATCCTGCTCATCAGCAGCCGGATCCGCCTTTCAGAGATCGTTCTTTTTCAAAAAAGAATCCCCGAAGTAAATAAGGGGGTGGGTTCAGTCCTCCTGGTTCAACCAACGGCATTGAATCAGGGCAGGACCCGGCCGAGCCCCTGGCTGAAACGGGTTGCTCCGGCCACTGTTTCGCCGCTCTTGACCACGGCCATGCCATTTTTGAATTCCAGTTGCATCGCCGCATCAAAAGGCAGGTCAAAGCCGTTGTAAACAGCGTCACGATCACTGCGCATACAGATCTGCGGCCAGGCGGCGATCTTTTCTGCCAGTTTCTCCGCCTCTTCCCTGGCCGTTCCCGTCGGAACCACATAGTTTGCCAGTCCCATACCGTGTGCTTCCTCTGCGGAAACCGACCGCCCGGTGATGATCATATCCAGGGCCCGACTCATACCAATGAGGCGGGGCAGGCGTTGGGTGCCGCCATCGATCAGAGGTACACCAAACCGTCGGCAGTAGACACCGAAAACCGCACTCTCTTCGACCACCCTCAGATCACACCAGCATGCCAGTTCCAGACCTCCCGCCACTGCATACCCGGATACTGCCGCAATGACCGGTTTGGACAGGTGCATCCGCGACGGCCCCATGGGCCCGTCTTTCGTCATATCAGTCTGCATCTGGTTGGGAGAGGCAGACGATCTTCCGGCCACAGCCTTGAGATCGGCACCGGCACAAAAGCTCCCCCCGGCACCCCAGAGTACCGCAACCGATGCCGACTCGTCCCTGTCAAACGCCCGGAAGGCATCTGCCAGCATGGCGGCCGTATCCCCATTCACCGCGTTTTTTGCTTCCGGACGATTGATGATCACCGTCCAGATACACCCTTTTTTTTCCGTTAACACGTCCATAGCTGTCCTTGATCCCTATTGTCAGAAACAGGTCGAATCCGCCTGGCTCTCGTTGTTTTTTTTCGCCCGATCACCCCGGAGGATAAACCGAGGTATGAAAAGCATAGGCAAATAGGTCGCACGGGTCAAGATCTACCCGCCAGGCACCGCTCTTTTTTGGACTCCCGGCTTTTTCTGGCAAACGGGTCAGACCAGTTCCGGATTCGACAGGTATCTACAAAAAAGAACCGCAGGCTGGAATTTAATGGACCATTCACGATTGGTAACTATTCACCATATTTTGTGAGCAGAAGCTCAGACCTGTGTGTGATTGAACGGATTGGGAGTGGTTCAGCATCGCCAGGATGGCGATGTCAACGTCCGTCCTCGGAAGACGGCCATGGATGGCCTTCGAGAATGAGTTCTATGACATACAGGTCTTAGTTTCTATATCTGATCCTGAATAGCTGAATAGCTTTCCAGAGGACCTGCAGCCCGCCCCAATTCTTGAATAACAACTAAAAACCAACTGGTTGTTACTTAAAAGATACCACGATTGATAAATTGTCGGGCGATGATAATTTTTTATTTTTTTCCACGATTTAATATGCTAGGTTAACAACAGCTTTTGTGCTTTTACTCTACGCGCTGGTGAATCCGCATCCCCGGTTTTATTGATCCAAACCGGGTTTTTCATCGGCCCGTGCGCTGTGAAACCTGATTATTTTAG
>JAHJRI010000093.1 GCA_018830885.1 bacterium
ATATTCTTATGATGCATGGGGAACCTCTATTTTTGTGTTAATTATATGATATTTATGGGTATCATAATACCATTATAGAGGTTCTTCCGTTTAAAGCAAGGAATAATAAGCGTTTGCCGGTTTTTTCTCAACACCCTTTATTATAGTTGTCGTTTTTATTATAGGAATATTTGTGGTTCGCAAGGAAGTAGAAAAAAGATATGAGCATCTGAACTATTTTACCGTATACATGATACAAAAAGCGTTCTGGGATATAACAATGACAGAAGATGTTAAAAAAACTAATTTGCAAGAGGAATTGGCTAAAATTAAAAATTGAAATGCGTTCATGGTCTGGCAATTGATAAAAAAAGAGCAGTTCTATGCCAGTTGAAATCGTCTGGCCAGCGATTCAATATCCAACCCGGCGGTTTGCAGGACATAATCCCGGGCGCCATAAAAGCCGTGCTCCTGAAAAACGGATTTATCCATTATGTAGGGGGAAGAATTGATTCCAAGGGGTTCGTAAATCATGCGCTGTTTTTTGCTGATTGCCAGGAATATCATCTCCGAGATTGAGGATGACCGTCCTTCGATGACAGAGAAAATACTTCTGGCGCCGGCGAGGTCTTTTTGAAGTGCGGCAGGATTTATCTGAGACAGATTAAACAGGTTGATTACTTTTATTTTTTGAGTCGCACCAGAGTCATGGTGGATTGTCAAAATCTCTTTCAACGAATCACCGGACGCAATGACCGCGACATAATCTGCCTCGTATGAGCCTCCGCGGACCACGTAGTAACCGTTTTCCCAGCTATTGTCACAATCGGGTGCAACCACATCGCCCCTGTTTTCAAAATCGGGAAGACGAAGGTAGGCCGGCAAGTTTTGTTTGGGGTCCTGGTAAATATGTTCCAGCAGCCAGTTGAGATCCTCCGAATTGGAAGGCTGGTATATGCTGCAGCCATGTCTGCCCATTATTTCAATATCATTAAAGCTGCACTTTAACGGAAACCAGTCCGCCTGAATAGCCCCGGGACGTGTGCCCACAAGAAGCACGGGAAGCTGGTCAAAACAGATCGCATGCCACTCCTCACTGGTGTCTGTCAGGTTATTGGTACGACTTCCCACTACCGAAAAAAGGCCCTCATACCCCAGTCCCTTTGCGATGGTCAACGTCAGCCGCTCATTGAGCCCGGGGAATATATGCTTTGATTGGTAATTGGCCGGTGAAACGATCTCAGCCGTGCATTCCGAACTGAAGATATTGCGGCAGTCTGAATCGATGGAATAGACCCGGCCGATATTTCCATTTTTCAACATCCGAATCCATTCACCAAAGGCTTTTCTCATGTCTCTGTGCGGACCTTCAAGTTGGGGCACCGCAAGCGGTGAGAGCCGGTTCTCCTTTTCTCTCGTCGGGATTTTTTTAACAGGCAAACGGACAGCCTGTGACTTTTTTGCGTAGGTTTGCCTCGCTCGCGTGAGTTCGTCGGTACTCATGTGATGTTCGTAGCCCATTTTACCCTCAATTTCCTGCACCCCCTTTCCTTTAATCGTACGGGCCAGAATGATATAGGGCTCATTTGTTTTACCCATCCGACTGTACGCTTGCATGATCATGGACAGATCATGTCCATCGATTTCTGTTACCTGCCAACCACAGGCACGCCAGAATTCGACCTGCCGGGTCAATCGCCCATCGGCATCCTCCTGCATCGATGGATCACCGGTTGTGGTGGGATAATAGCTTTGCAGGGCATTGCAGTCTACCACAACAGTAAGGTTGTTCAAACCAAAAGAGACCGCTGATTTGGCTGCCTGATCCACTCCTTCCTGCAGTTCGCCGTCCCCCATAAAACAGATGACATCAAAAGGGGTCCCTTTTAATTTGGAAGCCAACGCTATTCCAACCGCAGTGCCCAAACTTGGGCCCAATGTATAGTGTGTGGCGTCAACAGCGGTCATATCAACTCGATACAAAGTTGGCAGGGAAAATGTGCCATAGTGCTTTAACCGTTCCGGGTCAATGATGCCTGCGGCGCTCAACGTCGCATAAAACGCCATGCTGGCTGTGCCTTTTGCCAATACGCGTGTTCGTGCTGGATCATTTGCAGACACCAGGTTCAAATCGAGATGGCTGAGATACAGTGCAACATAAAGCTCAACGGATGAAAACGCGCCACTCAGGCAGCCAAAATCATCATACATATCCAGCATCATTTTTCTGACCAGAATGGCATAATCTTCCAATTCGGCGATCGTTTTCCCAGAATATGTCTCGCTTGGAAAATGGTTTCTGTCACTTTGAATCGATAGCGTCATCGGTCTTTATGTATATTGTGTTTAAAAAACGAACAATCAGGTATCAAACTCGAAATCAGCCAGTTGTTCGCATAACCTATTCAGATAATTGATGGTATTTTCACCCGAGGTCCAGGCTGACAATATTCCCAGATGGGTTAAAGAGGCAAGCTTACGGATCATGCGGGCCAGCCGAACATTTACGACTGCTCTGGCTATCGGTCCCAAAGCCCTGACATTTAACTTTTCCGGATGGTGATGACAATAGGCACGGACAAACTGATCAAGGTTGGCAGGATAGTGTAATTCGCTGACACCAAACATACAAAATGACATCACATCGAGCTCCCGCGGTCCAAGATGAACATCTTCAAAATCGACTACCCCTGCAATCACACTCTGATCAAAAAGTATATTGGAGTAGTTGAAATCGCCAAGGACCCATTGGTGACGGCAGACCTGCAAATGGGGTTGAAGGCCTGCTTCTGTCTTTTCCAATCGTAATAAAACCCCTTTTCCGTTTTTCTGTAACCAGGAATGAAACTGATTTACAGGAGAACGACTCCCATCTACTCGATTGTGTTTGTGATATTGATGGCTGTAAATTAACAGGTGCCAGAGGGCATCGATGGACTTGTGAATCGAATTCAAGCCGGTGGAAAAATTCTTTCTGAATGTCTCTTCGTGCTTTGGCCCAGTGGTGCTTAACCCCTGATGCAGTTTTGCGAGAACCTGGGCACATTGAGTGACTTCAGCTTCGTCTGGATACGGGCTTGTCATCGGCTTGCCATGTATGGCGCGTTCCATCACAATACAATGGGTTTCGCTGAGTTTAATGCACCGATGACCTTCTGTCTGCATCCAGGAAGAAACAGGCAGACCTTGTCCTTTTAATTTTTGAAGCATCTCTCCGAGTCGCTCTGCATCATGAGCCGGCATCTCCAGTACCTTACAAAAAAACAGCTCCCCTGTTTTTTTCTCTCTTGTCTGCCAGATGTGCGGAGTATTAAATCGTGAGTTGACCGTTCCCAGAATTTCACCCTCGTCACCCAGAAACTGTCTGGCCCAGAATTGGGGTCTGGATGGCGGGTTCTCAGCAGCAATGGATTGGATGGCTCGCTCGAAAGCGTCAGTTTGACTGTTTTCGGTTTGAAAGTAACACGATCTGTTGGTGTTCTGATGAATTGGCTGATTCTCTACCAGAATGCCGGCGAATCCATTCAGACGTGCCAGAAAAATTTCCTGGGGCGCGTCATCGACCAGACATATATTTTCAGGGTCACATTGTAACTCACTCATCAGTGAATAGAGCATGTCTGTTTTTCGAACAGGGTAGCCCCATACGGTGCTTACTTTTAAATCCATGTTCGTCAGCGCAACTTCTGTCTGAAGCTCCTCAAGGATAGTGCCACTGCAAATCTGAACCTTGGTTCCTGAATCGGACAATTGATTCAAAGCCTGAACCCCCCAGTCGGCAAGAACATTTTTCCCCTGCCGCTGATATACTTCTGTCAGCTTTGCTAAACATCGGTTGAGGAACTCAGAAGAAAGACGCAAGGCATCGTCGTACCTGGCAGATTCATTATTCGGAAACCTTTTTTTGGCCAATTCGGAAATAATTGTCCGCCATTGGGACCCTGTGATTGAATTACCTGTCAAAGACCGGGCGCCTTCATAGCCGGAAATAACCTTCACCAGGCACTCAGTTCGATTTACATGATGTTTGGCGAAAGAAAAAACGTCATCCCAATCGAAGACGATTCCTTTTGGAAGCTTTGTTTTTTCTTTCGTTGTCTGTTCGTTTATTGATATGGCCATCATTCTGACACAATCAATCGATTTTTGATTCACTTGGATGAAGAAAAATAGATGATAGAGTATAGTATAAAAGGGGTATTTGAATCCAACACAGGTCTGATTCCTCGAAACGCGTTTCGGCACGTTTCGGAAGGTCCAGGACTGTTTTCGATCAATGTACCTTGGCTGCCCGTCGGAAAGTTCATTGGCCTGCAGTTAAACTCAAATACCAGGGCTTTGTCAGCCTCTATTGAACTTAAACCAGCATCTCAAGTTTGACAACAAACTGAGCAGCGGATTTCGTCTTTGCAGGACAGCCAACCAGGTGCGATACAAGATCCGATTCAAGCTATAGAACTCTGAGTTGCAAATTTTTCGTTCTTCCTGAATCTCTGCCGCAGATAAGTGTTTGCAGCGGATAACAGGTAAATGTAAGGTGAAGGAGCCCCAATCCTTTGGAAATGTATTGGCTGTAATACGCTTTTCTAAATCCAATTTTTCCCAAAGCCGAGTACCCGGGTAGGGCGTTAAACAGCTGACGCCGATAAAGTCCAACCCATATTGATTGCCCACATCCGCAATCTGCCTGCCAACACCGGCTCTGTCGCAGTCAAGACCAATTAAAAAAGAACCATATACCAGGATTTTGTGTTTTTGTATGCGACCTACGGAAGCTTTGATATCTCTTCCGTTCTGGGTATTGAACTGTTTGCCGATCTCTATCAAACCGTCTCTGGTCGTTGTCTCAAAACCGATGATAATCGTTGAACAACCGGCTTGGGCAGCAAGTGCCAAAAGTTCCTCGTCATCGGCCATGTTGATTGTCGTCCAGGCACGCCATGTCTTTCTGATATTGGCCTTGATCATTTCTGTGAACAGCTCTTTGGCATAAGCAATATCTTCCTTGGAAACACCGATCAGGTTTTCATCGACGATGAGAACATTCTTTTCCCGTATCGTTTTCAGTTCCTGTATGACGCTGCCGATGGGACGATGACGTCGATTTTGACCATTCAAGAGGGACACTGAACAATAGGTGCATTTCAGTTGGCAGCCGCGGGTAATCTGGATCGGAGCAGTGGCGTATTTCATCGGCAGCAGGTCATGCCTGGCAGAGGCAATATTGTCTGGATTGACAGGATCCCCGACATAGATACGTTTCAACACATTACGGCGAGCATCTTCCAGCACCTGTGGCCAGATAATATCAGCTTCCCCTTGAACCACCGAATCCGCATACTGCAGTGCTTCTTCCGTTTGAACAGTAACATGGCTGCCGCCCAAAACCACTGGAACGCCGTTCTCCCTGAAACTCCGGGCTATCTCATAAGCTCTGGGCGCTTGTGGCGTCATCACCGTTATTCCTACCAAATCCGGCTTTGGCTTGTTTTTATCGTTATATGCAGTTACATTTTCGTCAAAGAGCGTTATCTCCCAGTCTGATGGTGTGACACCGGCCAATATCATGAGGCTGAGTGGCTTGGCAATAAAGAAACGGTTCCAACGGATATTCCTTGAAACAGGTGATGTAACTGAAGCGTTATGTGGATTGATCAGAAAAAGTCGCATTAAGGCAATCCATATCGATTCCCAGTCGCAATTGGAAAAAACTGGGCGGTAACATATTGACAGGTTCCATATGATGAATTTGCAGAGAGAGGAAATAATAGGAATTTGGCTTGCATGTGTCAAGTAGCCCTTGTTCGCTTGTTACGCGTAAGCGGGGATAAAACCACGGGGAAGAGCGTATTGGTGGTGTTTTGCAGTGAAAGTGCAGTTAGTGGCATATCCGACGCGTGCTGTGTCCATATCAATAAAAATTTAACGTATTGCACTATTGGCGTGGCGGTGTTGATTTTAATCCAACCGGAGTTTGTTTCTGAAAGATGAAAACAGTTACCCGATATAGGTCAGCATCAGGTACTACAATTTGCAGAAATCTGCCATAAACACATTAACAGAAGGTGAAACTGGACGCCGCCCGGTTGGCGGTCTATCGGGCCGTGCCGGACGCTGGCAGGGGGCTGCCTTCCATTGATAAGGCGCCCCTGGGAAAATGATTCGCCAATGAATTGAAGAAGAAGGTGACTGAAAGGGCCATGCTCAAACTGCTGCCCGTGGTCAGACCGACCTTCACCCAGTTTCCCATCATCCTCAAGGAGATGGGATATGAAAATCTGATCGTCACGAAAAAATAGGGGTATCATTTGTCCCCTCATCCCGGTTGAGGATGCCATCTGATAGTTTGCAAAAACAGTCAGGGGAACCAGCCAGCCATGAAAAATCGGGATGACGCCCCGTCGTCAACCGATTCCTGATTGATCCCGGCCAGGACCAGTATTCCTGCCATCTGTGGCATGCCGCCTTTGTAGAATGTACCCCGGTTTTCCCAATATCTGCAAATCAATGCTTTACAATAAGGCAGTTATTCTTTATAAAATAGGGTTTGATGTAACGTAAAATAGTGACTCAATATTTCTGGAAACCTCATGGCGCTGAGTATCTCTCAAAAGGTCCTGTTCGGTTCAATATTCTTCGGAATAGTGATGGGCCTTGTGTTCCCGGTATATGCCGCTTTTTTTACCGAATACAAACCCGAGATGGAAATGTATTTTAAAACGGGCTGCATTCTGGCGGGAATCATTGTCGGGCTGTGCAACTATTTTCTCGTCCGGATCATTGTCTATGCTCAAGTCAAGAGAATATCGGCGCAGGTGCAGTTTGCAGAGGATACCGGGGATATCAGGAAACGGATTGTGCTGAAGGGAAAGGATGAAATCAGTACCCTGGTAAATCAGTTTAACTCGTTTATGAATCGCTTGTCGGATATTATTTCCAGCCTGAAACAGAGTACGGGTGCTTTGCAGTCAGCCTCGATATCCATGGTCCATGTGGCCGATGATATGAACGGAAATTCTGACGATATGAACCTGAAAGCGGATCAGTCAGAGGGGGAGATGGATGACCTGGACGGAAACTTCACCAGTATCTGCTCTGTTGCCGAAGATTTTCTCCAGAACCAGACCCAGTTTTTCGCATCCATCTCGAGTCTCCGTGATTCTGTGGCAGAATTGACTCAAAATTCAGCGTTGGCCAGAGATATGTCGACCCGGACACGAAGTCAGGCCCACCAGACCCAGGAAAAAATTATCAACCTGAGTAGCAACACCCAGGAGATTAACAGTCTGGTCAAAACGGTCTTTAAATTCGCGTTTCAAACCCGTATCCTCTCTTTAAATGCGTCGATTGAAGCGGCCAGAGCCGGTGAGGCCGGAAAAGGATTTGCAGTAGTGGCCGAAGAGGTCAAGAACCTGGCGGATCAGGTGGAGGCGTATGCCGGCAACATTGGTCTTAAAAGCGAATTGATCGAAAAAACAGCCAAAGACAGCGAGACAGAAATATCAATGGTGGTGGATATTACCAACGAACTGAATACTGTTGCGGATCAGATTGCATCCACCGTAACCACGCAGTTTGATGCCATCAATGATATTTCGGGCAATATGGACCGAACGGTGTCTGAAATGACCCATTTGTGTGATCGCATTACCAGCCAGAAAGACGTTTCATCAAAAATCGCCGCTGATTTTAAATCCATCAGCCAGACCAGCACGTCCTTGAAAAGAGAGAGTATTGAAATCAAGAAATATTCAGAATTGCTGCAAGTCCTGGCGGACCAGCTGGGTTTAATTTCTGAAAAATTCACCATTCAGCAGCGGAAAAACACCAGGGGCGTCGGCGAAATGTTGATTGTAAACGGTCATATCAGCCGCCAGCAGCTGGAAAATGCCTTGAAACACCAGAAAAGCTTGAAAGAGCAGGGAAAGATCAAACGGCTGGGAGAGATTCTGGTTGAAGTGGGCTACGTGACCGATATCGATCTGCTGGATACATTGATCCATCAGAGTACCCTAATTGCCTCCGCCACCCGGTGATTTTTTTCCATACCGTCATGCAGCGGGTTCAGCAGGGATGAATCGGTTTTGTTGACTGCCGATCCTTTCACGGCACATGTCCCGCGAATTGTCCCGGGAGGCCGGCGTAAAGTCTGTACATTTTCAATCTACCATCGAAGCCTTGCACCCCGGGACGGCTTCAGATTGACAACCAACTGAGGTACCTTATGAAACCACTTCAAATAGCCTTCTTCCTGATCATCTCAGCATTCCTGCTGGGTTGCTCCATCAGTATTCCGGATCCGAATCAAATCAATCCACTGGTTGAAAAGAACCTGAGTGGAGACGGTGAGGATAAGATACTGATCATCGAGATCACGGGGGTTATCTCCCAAAAAAATAAAATTAAAAATATTTCGGGGAAATACGATATCAACAGTGTTGCCGAAATCAAGGAA
>JAHJRI010000094.1 GCA_018830885.1 bacterium
AGATCCGGTTGAATGGTGAGTTCCATCTCTTCATGCAGCCTGACCAGTTCCGCCATTTCCGGGGCCGGCAGTTCCCTGTCAAGACCCTTCATCAGGACCGATAAACGTTCATGCACCGTCCAGGTCACGTTCTGTCCGTACCACACCTGACGAAATGCGGCGTCGGTGGTTCGATACGCCAGGTCCACCAGTTCCCGGCGGATGGGCTGGTGCCTGTTCAGAAAAGACTCGACCAGGTTGCGTCGCTCGATGGGTTTGGGATCCAGGCTCTGTGCCTTGCGTTTTGGCTCGTCGGAGTCGTCGATAAAGACCGTGTCCCAGAGGTCAAAGGTCACTGCTTTAATTTTAGGTTGCGACATAGGGGTTTCTCATGTTGTCTGTTATCCGGATTGGTTTTTAAGCGAATTGTCATGATACCGCGAATTCAAACTGAACGGCCGGAATATTGGTTCTTTTTTCTGCGCGGGCTCAATGGATTGATTTTTTTTTACCGCTATCCATTCAGGGCATTGAACACCTTCTGGTTGTTTTTGAAGATGGCCCGGAACTGTCTGAAGAGCTTGTCGTATACAGCGCGGTGGGCCTCGATCGGTTCCAGGGTCTGCTTGATCTTCACCCGCCGGGGGATTTCGTCCAGCGGGAGATGCCCCAGCCGGACCAGGCCGATCAACCCGGCGCCGCGACAGGTGACCTGTACCGGATCTTCCATCTGGTGAATCGGTATCTGCAGGATATCGGCGTAGGCCTGGGCCCAGATGTCCGACAGGGCGCCACCGCCGGCAAAACGCAGGCTTTTGAGGTGACCGCCCATGAATTTTTCCACCGAACCCAGCGCCGCCCGGCTGTTGAACGCCACACCCTCCATCACCGCACGGGTCAGGTGGCAGCGGTTGGTTTCCAGCGAGAGATTGAAGAACCCCCCCCGGGCGTTTTTATTTTCCGCCGGGGCAAACGCCCCGCTCAACCACGGCAGAAACAGGGCATTGCCACTGCCCGCCGGAACCTCGGCGGCCATGCCGTTCAAGCGCTCATAGGCGTCTTCGGGCATCCCGCCAGGGTTGAGACCGTCATCGTGGCAGACGATATTCTTCAGGTGATATTCCAGGCACTTCCCCCCCAGGCCCTGCTCGCAGAGCAGCATGTATTTGTCCGGCAGACAGCTGGGAATCGAGGCGATGGAGCGGATGATATCGGTTTTCTTGGAACTGATGTAACCGTTGATGCTCAGGGTGGTGCTCACCAGCAACAACCCCTCCCGGAGATCCACAATTCCTGCCCCGGCTATGGCAGCCTGGTTGTCATACATGCCACAAACCACCTGGGTCTCGGGGGAAAGACCCAGCTCCGCCGCTACGGAGGGGGTGATCTTTCCCACAATCCCGTCGCTGGGCAGCAGCTCCGGCAGCTTTTCCCGGTCCAGACCCGACAGTTTCAGCAGGGGCTCACAATACGTCCGCTCTCCCCAGCGGCGGTTGGATGTCAGCATCATCGAGGTGGCGGTATGCTGGGACGCACTGATCCTGCCGGTAAACCGGGAGGTCAGGTAGTCTGCCGGTTCCAGAAATTTATGGGTCCTGGCATAGATCTCCGGCAGTTCATGCTGGATGGCCAGCATGTGGGCCAGGGCGTCGGCCCCGACATTGGTGGGAGCAACGCCCGTCAGGCGGATGAATTGTATCAGTTTGCGCACACTCATGCCCTGGACGGCGGGGAACCCTTTCATCAGCCGCCGGTTGTACCTGCCACCGCGGGTATCCATCCAGGAGACCGCGTTCATCAGGGGTTCCGCGTGTTCATCCACGGGAACCGTGACGAAATACTGGGAATCGCAGCAGATGCCGACGATCTGGCCGGTGTCCACCCCCGCCTCGGCGATCACCTGCCTGGAGGCTTTCAATGAGAGCGTCCACCATTGGGCAGCATCCTGTTCCGCGCCACCGTCCGGCAGGATGATGGTTTCGTAGGCTTCATAGGCCCGTGCCACCACATCGCCCATGTCCGAGACAACAGCGGCCTTGAGCCCGCTGCTCCCCAGGTCCAGGGCCAGGACATATTTCTGCGATCCCTGTTCAACCATGACACCACTCCAAAGGGTTCATTTGAGGAAGACCCTATTCATCGGGCTGTTCGAGACAGTCGTCCTGGTATTCGATCATGAGGTCGCGAATCATGCCCATGTCGTTATATTCGCTCATACTCTTGGTTCCCTGACCCCCATAGAGGGCACCGCTCTTGGCAATGGTGCGGGCCGGGTTTTTGGCATAGACAACCGCATCCGCCAGATCCTTCTCAAACTCCTCAACCAGTCCCGGCTGGGTCTGGGGACCCGTGACACACATGTGGATGGCGCTGGGATACTGCTGGCCGTTGAACCGCCAGCCCCGGTCCTTCATGAAGTCGTTCAGGTGATAGATATCAAATGCGTCCGACGTGAACGAAAAGCAGAAGGTGGGACTGCCCATCAACCGCAGTTCCGGATGCTTTTTCACGATCTTCTGCATGGCAAAGGCGGTTTCGAAGATCCTGCGGGCACGCTCCTTGTAGCCCGCCTTACCCAGGGTGACCATCACCGCCCAGGTCGCCGCAATAATCCCCCCCGAGCGGCTGCCGCCGATTCCGGGAGAAACATAGGTTCCGCCCACCCATTCCGGGTTGGTGGTATACTGGTACTTGCGAAAGGATTTATCGCGATAGACCACCACCGATGTTCCCTTGGGACCGTAGGCGTACTTGTGGGTATCGGCGGATATGGAGGTCACGCCCGGCAGGCGGAAGTCGAATGCCGGAATGTCGTACCCCAGCTGCTCTCCCCAGGGCAGGATGAACCCCCCCAGGCAGCCGTCCACGTGCATCCCGATATCGTGCTGCAGCGCCAGCTCGGAAAGCTCCCGGATGGGGTCGATGGTACCATAGGGGTAATTACCTGCTGAACCCACCAGCAGGATGGTATTTGGATTGATATGCGCCCGGACGAAATCCAGGTCCACCTGGGTGGTGACCGGATCCACCGGGGCTTCGATCAACTTGACGCCAAAATAGGCGGCCCCCTTGCGGAAGGCGGTATGGGCGGTATGGGCCATGATCATCTCCGGAGCCGTGATGCCGCGCTCCTCGCGAAACTTGTTGCGGTGGGCCAGCACCGCACTGATGATGCTGTCCGTACCGCCGGTTCCAATGACCCCGCAGGCTTTCTCCCCGGGGTGGTGTTCTTTGACCGCCTGGCCGTTGAGAAAATCGAGGGTCATGGCGATGATCTCGGACTCGAACTTGGTCTGGCTCGGGCAGAGGTCCCGCTGCAGCACATTGACATGGGTATAGAGACTGAAGGCCCGGCTGATCATCTCAAAGATCTTGGGATCGCCCCCGTACATGGTCCCGGAACATTTCCCGTTTTTCCACTGGGCGTCCTCTTCTTCCGCCATCTCCTGCAGCTGTCTGAAAATGTCATCCTCGTTCAGTCCCTTTTCAGGAATGGCCTTGATATTCCCATACCGCTTGATATAGGGGTATTTCACCATGGAATCGATCAGCCTGGCAGGCGCCAGCCGATCCCAGATCGTACTGATCTCATCTGCGTCAATGTCGAAAACCGCGGACATGGGTGCCAGTTTCTCCGTGCGCACGAAGTCCGGTTGGGGATGGGCCGTGCCAATCTCGGTCCCCTCGTTGAACAGCAACTCCTGTCGCAGGGTTTCCT
>JAHJRI010000095.1 GCA_018830885.1 bacterium
AAGACGGCCATGGATGGCCGTCGAGAATGAGTTCAATCACATACCGGTCTTAGCTTCTATAGCTGAACCTGAATAGCTGAATAGATACGATGGTCTTATATTTCTAGTTCCTTGAATTTGATAAATATTTGTATTGCATAGACCTAAGACCGATTCATTGTCAACGAATTTGTATGGGGCTTCGAAAAAAGCAGCTGCATCCTAAAAATACGGCACAGGAGAAGTCACCCACTATCTCAGGCTATGTTAAACACCAGCTCATATGGTTGTAAATCGCTGGAGGATGGTGTTTATTTTTTGCTGACAAGGTATGGGTAAATGTGATTTCTTGGAATCTATCGTATCAATCCAGCAAAAGGAGCAGATGACAGGTTCAAGTCAACATAATCTTCCGAAAAAAACAAGTCATGCCAGGGTAATGGCACACCCTTCATCACGAGAAGAAAAGCCCGATAAAGGGATACGCCGGACGATTTATGAAATCATATTTGAAGCTGACACACGCCCGGGCAAACTATTTGATATCATTCTGCTGCTGGCAATTATCGCGAGTGTTACGGCCGTTTTGTTGGAAAGTGTTGCATATTTTCGTAATCAGTATGGAAGCCTTCTTTATGCGATTGAATGGCTCTTTACGATTCTGTTTTCCATCGAGTATATTCTGCGGCTCATTTCAGTCAAGAATCCCAGCCGATATGCCTTCAGTTTTTTTGGCCTCATTGACCTGCTCGCAACGATCCCTTCATATCTAAGCCTGTTCCTGATTGGCGCTCAATCACTGCTTGTCATCCGTATATTCCGCCTGCTAAGGGTTTTTCGGATTTTCAAGCTAACCCGCTATCTGGGAGAAGCCAGTACGCTCTTATATGCGATGCGCGCCAGCGGACCCAAAATAACGGTCTTCCTGGGTGTTGTTCTGGCAATTGTGATTACCATGGGCAGTCTTATGTATCTCATCGAAGGCCCACCAAACGGATTTTCGAGTATTCCACGCAGCATTTACTGGGCCATTGTTACGATCACAACCGTCGGATATGGTGACATAGCCCCCAAGACTGTCGTTGGCCAGTTCCTGGCCTCATTTCTGATGATTCTCGGATATGCCATTATCGCCGTACCAACAGGCATTGTCACGGTGGAACTTGCCCAGGCCCTGAATCTGCCGATGGTTGAATCACCGTGCCGGGTTTGCGGAACCAGGCAACACCTGGCCGATGCCCGGTTCTGCCGTTCATGCGGTGCACAGATATCAAAAGATGATGTTTCTTGAGTCGTTTTTGTACAATCAGCGAAACGATTCAGCACTATACCTTCGGAGCTGAGCGGAAATTGAACTGAATAGATACCGTATGTGGAAATACGACAGAAAACAGACGACGGCAGGTGAAAGCCTGAGGGAAGAGTTCCTGAAACCCTTGAAACTTACTCAGAGCTAGCTGGGCAGATCATATAAAAACCGATGTGAAGGTTATCAATCGGGTCTGTAACGATAAATCTTCCGTTACCCCGGTTATTGCGGTCAAAATGGCAAAGACGTTAGTCACCTCACTGGAATTCTGAATGAACCCTCAGATGGCAACAGATTTGTGGAAAGTCAAAGAAACCGGTATCGACCTGCCCGGTAGACTGATGGCATAGTAAAAAATGCCGTATCTATTCAGTTTGATTTCAGTTCAGCCCCGAAGGTATTGTGATTCAAGAACCTTGGAAGCCATGGATGGCTTCCAGGAGCTCCAGGAGGATTCATGCGTTTCTTGAAGCACAATACCTTTGGGGCGTATACCAAGTGAATAGTTACAAAATGCCATCATTATCATCGATTTTCTATATGCGGTATTTGGCGATGGTATCGTCAGAAATTTCCAGACCCAGACCCGGTTTTTGCGGTGGATACATCAGTCCGTCCCTGATGATCACGTCTTCCGAAAAAGCTGCAGATACCCATGGCATGTATTCAATGGGTCCCGATTCCATCACGCCGCATGCAACGTGTATGGTGCTTTCCATCATATGATGGGGTGCAATCGGCTTGCCTGCAACCTGCCCCAGGGTTACGATTTTCAACATTTCGGTAATCCCACCCACCCGGCAGATATCAGGCTGCAGGATGTCAGCGGCGTCTTCGCGTATGTATGCGTTGAATTCATACCGGGATGCCAGTGTTTCTCCCATGGCGATGGGGATATCGAGGTCTCTTGCCAATCTGGCATGGCCTGGAATATCGTCGCACCAGAGTGGTTCTTCAAACCAGGCAACCCCCAGTTGCTCCAGTTCCCGTCCCACCCAGAGTGCTGTCGGATAATCCCATTTCTGGTTGGCATCAACGGCAATCCAGACATCATCCCCCAGGGCCTTTCTCACCTGGCGAACCCGGGCAATGTCGACTTTCGGGTCCGCGTGGCCGATTTTGAACTTCACCCCCATCATGTTCTGGTTCATGTATTCATCGAATACCGCCAGCATCTCTTTTACGGACATATACAACCAGCCGCCGTCTGAACCATAAACCGGTGCGCATTCCCTGGTTCCACCCAGAAGTTTATACAGCGGCAGGTTTGCTGCCTTTCCCTTGATATCCCACAGTGCCATATCCACAGCGGCTTGTGCTTCCATCGCCGCTCCGGCTCGACCGACAGTCTGCAGACGTCTGTTCAGCTTTGTCCACAATCGTTCATTGTCCAGTGCGTTTTCGCCAATCAGCAGTGGCGCATAATCGTGTTCGATAAATGACTTGATGGCCCTGGCCCCCCCAAGCAGGGTCCAGCCGTAGCCGATTCCCATGATTCCGCTTTCAGTTGTGATTCTTGTCATCCCCATATAGATGTCAGTCACCGGTCCGCCTTTTTTTCCACTGGAAGAGCCGGACTGCATCGGTCTTGGAAGGGGCAGTTTCAGCAGTTCTGCTTCGACTTTTGCAATTTTCATATCGTTCCTCTGTTAAATAATGGTCAATGCCATTCAGTTAAGCGTTAAATCCCGTGTCTGCAATGGCCCCGTTTTAATTGCGGATCCGTTTCAAGATGATCTAACACTTGCTTCGCTGAGCGCCCAAAACTCGCTTTGCTCAAACAATTGGGCCCTCGGCCGCTTCGCTTCGTTCAGATCATCTAAGAAACTTCTCCAGGCAATTCAAACGGGTCCATCGCAGACACTCAGCAAGCGGCTTAACTAAATGACATTGAAATATTGGGTATACTAACGGCTTGATAACTGTTTTCTGACCAAAGCCTTTATGCCACCGTTTTCAAGAATTTCCTTCACATAGTCGGACACCGGCTGAAATGTCAATTCAGTTTTCTGGGTACGGTTGGAAATCGATCCTTTTTCCAGATCGATTTCCAGTGCATCACCGTTTACAATCGCGGATTTTATTCCCGGGCAAACCAATAGCGGAATCCCGAGATTGATGCCGTTGCGGTAAAATATTCTGGCAAAGGATTCAGCCAGGATGGCACTGGTTCCAATCGCTTTTAAGGTAATGATGGCGTGCTCCCTGCTGGAACCGCATCCAAAGTTGGTTCCGCCAACAATGATATCGCCGGCGTTAAAATTTTTTACAAAATCTGGATCCGCACCTTCCATGGCGTGACGTTTGATATCTTCTTCCCTGGCCAGTTCCAGGTATTTTCCCGGATATATCTGGTCAGTATCCAGATTGTCACCAAATACATGGGCAGCACCTTGAACGGATGATTTCATTTTTTATTTTTCCCCTCGGTCAAATATTCTGTTGGATCTGTGATAACACCATTTAAGGCCGATGCGGCCACAGCCGCAGGAGAAGCCAGATAAATGCTGGAGTGGTTATGCCCCATGCGACCGGGAAAATTACGGTTGGTGGATGTTATCGCCGTTTCGCCTTCAGCCAGTATGCCTCCATGGATACCCAGGCAGGCAGCGCATCCCGGTGTGACGAAGGTGGCACCAGCCTTCACCAGGGCCTCGACATCTCCGCTTTGCATGGCGTCCAGGTAAACCTGTCTGGATGCGGGGACAACGATGAGTCTCGTTTCAGAATGCACTTTTTTACCTTTCAGGATTCTGGCGGCAATGGCGATGTCATCAGCCCTGCCACCCGTGCAACTCCCAATATACGCCTGGTGGACCGGAATGCCGAGATGATTTTTCAAACCATCCGCGTTATCAACACTGTTGGGCAGAGCCAGGGTCGGGTATATTTTGCTCACATCAATAAACAGCTCTTCGGCATAGTGGAAATCGGGATCACTGGTAACGATGTCAAAATCGTTTTTAACCCTGCCTTTCAGAAAATCCAGCGTTGTCTTATCGGGCTGGATATAGGCGTTTTTGGCACCCATTTCCGTTGTCATGTTGCAGAGTGCCATTCGTTCCGAAACCGTCCATTGATCGACAACGGGGCCAGTGAATTCAACGGATTTGTAAATGGCATAATCAGCCCCCAAATCCCCGATGATATGCAGAATCACGTCTTTGGCGAAAACCCCTGGATTTAGTTCGCCGCTGAGATTGACCCGGATAATCTCCGGTACTCTTAACCATAGATGACCGGTTGCCATGATAACCGCCAGATCCGTGGCACCCACGCCTGTTCCAAAAGCACCAAAGGCACCGTGGGTGGTGGTGTGTGAATCGGTTGCAATCAGGATCATACCCGGATAGACCAACCCTTCATCCACCATCACCTGATGACAGACGCCGGAATTGACGTCAAATAACAGTTCAATACCCTGTTCCCGGCAGAATTCACGCATCAGTTTCTGATTTTCCGCCTGCTTGATGCTTGCCGCCGGTGCGTAGTGATCCAGCACAAAACAGATCTTGTCGGGCGAACGGACATTTTGACCGCCCATCTCCTGAAACGAAAAAATGGATTGGGGATACAAGTCGTTGACCTCTGCCAGATCGATGCGGCAGTTCACAATTTCTCCGGTAACGACCTTCGATTTACTCGCTGCACGAGCCAGTATTTTTTCAATTGCGTGCATGAAGAATCCTTTTGCAATGTATCTTAAATGAACATCCCTTCTGGAAGTGGCGCATGTAGCACTTTTGCAAATATCAGGTAAAAAAACAGGACTTCAACGACGATGACACCCAGCCAGATTAAAAATCTTCCTTTAGTTACTTTCAGCTGCGTTCTGGAAAGGTAAAATACAATCAGAGCAAAAAAGCTTATTGTCGATACCAGAAAACCCAGGAACGGTATTGCGATCACCCACCCGAAGAAGAGCAGGCCCGTGACGATCCACCGTATGTTTGAACCAACGTCGAACAGGGTGCTTCGGGTTGGTTTAATGAATCCCTTGATGATCAGGGAAACCGAGGTACAGCCTAAAATGATAATGATCGCATTAGGAAACATGATGCTTAATCGGTTCACATCTTCCTGGAAATATTTGAAAAAAAGCGTAATGATCAGGCCAATCAAACCGGCGATATAATCTGTATTGTATTCTCTACTCATGATTGCTCTCGGTCTCCTGTTGGGGTCTGTTTTTCAAGCGTCGATAAACAGACGTGATATAAGGCCATGCCATCGAGAATAAAATCATCACGATTAAAATATAGGACAACGGATTCACAAACAGTCGAATAATGGGATGCGGTTCTGCGAGCCCGGATAACATGGCCTGCACATATCCCATTTCCGCAATGCTGCCCAGGATTAATCCAAGCACAATCGGCGCCGGCGCAATCCCAACCTGTTTTAAGATATAACCGAGGGTCCCCAGTATCAGCATGATAACAACGTCAGTAATGCTGTTGCGGAACGCATAACTGCCCAGGATCGTCGCCAGCGCGATGGTGGGTACCAGGAAATAATAGGGAGTCCGGAAGATAACCCGGTAGATCAATCGACCGCCATATAGTCCCACCGGAATCATGGCGATGGCCGCCAGACCCATGGAGATAATAAATGCATAGGTCAGGGTGCCGCTGGTCGTGAAAAGCTCAATGCCGGGCCTGAGACCATGCAGAAGCATCACGCCCAGGATGACGGCATCGGGTGGGGCTCCGGGAA
Source organism: bacterium (assembly GCA_018830885.1). GTDB lineage: Bacteria > SAR324 > SAR324 > XYD2-FULL-50-16 > XYD2-FULL-50-16 > JAHJRI01. The sequence continues at coordinate 6,005 of JAHJRI010000095.1, forward strand.
TACCCAGGGTTAAAAGGGGTACCATACTGCCGGCGACGGTGACGTTGTTGCTCGATTCTGTTGCCACCAACCCTTCCAGTGTTCCGGTACCAAACTTTTCAGGTGTTTTGGATGCCCGTTTTGCTTCACTGTAAGCGACCAGGTTCGCGATATTTCCACCAGCGCCGGGAATAATGGCGATAATTTCTCCGATGATACAGGAACGAATCAGGTTGACCGGCATTGAAAAAACTTTCTTCACTGCACTCCAGAACGATGCCTGGCGATGCGAATTGATATCCACCGCGCCCAGTGCACTTTCTCCGCGGGCTGCCATCATGTAAAGTTCAGGCAGCACAAATAACCCGATCAGGGCGACAATCATTTCAACACCACCCTGCAGCACCGGAAGCTCAAAAATAAACCGGGTTTCACCACCGATCGGGGCCACGCCGATGGTGCCAATCAACATCCCCAGGGCACCACCCAACCATCCTTTCCAGAGTGACTGTTCGGACACACTGGCAATTAAAGTCAAACCAAGGACCGCCACCCAGAAGTATTCAGCAGGACCAAACTTGAGGGACAGACGCGCTAACGGCGGTGAAAGCAGCAGCAGAAACAATACACCCGCAATGCCACCAACAGCAGAGGAAATCGTGGCAACACTGATGGCCTCCAGTGCCCGACCCTGTTTGGCCAGGGGCCATCCTTCGAATGCCGTGGCAATCGAAGAAGGTGTGCCGGGTGTATTCACCAGAATGGCGGCGAATGATCCACCGTAAATGGCACCCATATAGACTGCCCCTAACGCGACTAAACCGAGTAACGGCGGCAGGGTAAATGTAAAGGGCAAAAGAACAGCCAAAGCCATGGTTGCCGTTAATCCAGGCATTGCGCCGACCAGCAGTCCTGCAGTCACGCCGGCAAAAATCGCCAGGATAATCACCGGCTGCATCAATTGGCCAATTGCGTCAAATAACATTTCCACGAACCTTTTATTGGGTTAGATGTTTCCGCTTCATTGAATAATCATTTATCCAACGATCATGGTATCTATTCAATTCGATTTCCGCCAAGCCCCGAAGGTATTGTGTTTCAAGAACCGGGAAGCCAGGGATGGCTTCCCGGAGCTCCAGGAAGGATTCTCACGTTTCTTGAAATCCGGAACTGTTGGTGCGGACCCATTCGCTTAAATTCACGACATTGATTCATAGCCTTCAGAAAGTCAGCTCGTTGAAACACAAACGGATAATATCATCACAGTCAGTCTATTGCTTTTGCTTGCGTTTGATATTTTCCAAAACATCGCCGTAAGCCATTTTCATTTTGTCTACCAGAACTTTTGCCTGATCACCGGTGGCATAGGTCATGATGAATCCAAGGTCCTCCTGCTTGGCAGTTATTTTCTGGTTGGCTTTGGTAAAGGCATCTGCCAATCGGTCTACCACCGCTTGTGGCGTGCCAAGGGGAACTGCGATACCCCGATATGCGCCTCCGATAATATCGTAGCCCTGCTCTTTGAAGGTCGGCACATCTGGCATTGCAGGCACTCTTTCCTCAGAAGCAACAGCCAGTGTGCGAAACTTGTCCTTATACTGAACGCTGACCATTGAATAACTCATGGCTGCCTTGAGGTGCCCGCCCATTAAAGCCGGAATAACCGGCCCGGTTCCGGTATAGGGAACATAGGTCAACTCAATACCGGCAGCTTTATTCAGTCTCAGTGTATCCAGATGGTTGGCGCTGTATGTGCCACTTCCGCCCACAGTGAAAGCGTATGGGTTCTTTCCGGCATCATCAATGAAGTCCTTTAATGTCTTATATTTGCTGTCCTTGCTGACAACCAGAACATTGGGCGTAAAATGGAACCACATGACCACTTTCATGCCATCCGTTTCGTAACCAGCGTTTTTTCGAAGCGCAGGCTGCCCAATAATATGGGGGATGTTACATCCAACAACCCAGTAGCCGTCCGGTTGGGCTGTTCGTTGAAACTCACTCCACGCAACAGCACCCCCGCCACCCGGTTTGTGAGTAACATTCACGGATACCCCAAGTATCTCCTCAAGGTGGGGCTCCTGTAACCGTGCCGTCACATCAGACTCTCCTCCGGGGTTGAAGGGGATGGTGTAGGTGATCGCCCTCTCAGGATATGCTGCAGACAAGGAAAGCGGGAAGACTAGTACAAACCCGATACAAATGCCTGTCATCAACCTTAAAAAAGCTTTCATGATTCCTCCTTTTTTATCGTTCAGAAAAATGTGACTCAACTCCCGCATAAAACAAGCGTGCGACTCGCTATCTGCCAGTTCCATACCAAATTTCTGTCAAAGAAAAGTATCTGAAATATTGAGATTATTTCTATTATCAGGGATAAGTCCTTGACGAATAAGGTTCATTACTGAACACTCATGTTACAAAATGAAACGTTCTTCAGGAAAAACCGATGAAACCCGTTTTAATCATTGCCCCGGATGCAAAAATATCGGAAGTCGCCCGGCAGGCAGCCCATGGCAGAAATGAAATTGCAGTTGCCAATGGATTGCTGGAAGATGCGGTCGCAATGGCTCATCGCGCAGAAACAAAAGGCGCACAGGTTATTATCAGTCGAGGAGGAACTTCAGTACTCCTGGAAAAGTCAGAATTGTCGATTCCCGTTGTCGATATTCATGTTTCTCCCATCAATATGATTACAGCGGTACACAAAGCCCAGTCATTTAACCAGGACATTACGGTGGTGGGCTCAGAGCGAATCATCCGGGGGGTAAAAAACCTGGGTGATTTGCTCCATGTGAACCTGGAAGTATTTGAAATTTCAAATCGGAATGAGGCAGAAGAGTATGTTAAACAGCGAATGATGTCCAAACGTCCGATCAAGGTTCTTTTGGGGGGCGTCGTCGCCGAAATGCTGGCGGAAAAATATGGACTGGCGACAGTAGGATTGGAAACAACCAAGGACGATATCATCAAATCGTTTGAAGAGGCTTTCCGGTTGTTAAAGGTAAGAAAACAGGAATCTCAGAAGACGGAGTTATTCCAGGCGATACTGGAGAATATCAACCATGGTGTGGTGGCAACCGATAAAAATGGTATTATCACCACCTTTAACAAGGCCGCTGCAAAAATAATCGGGGTCCCCGTCACCAATGCGACCGGTCGAGCACTGTCTGAAGTCTGGCCACAGGACAGTTTTAAGGATCTGCCAGAAGCAAAGGCAGTGGACACGGATCGTTTCATAAAATTCGGTAAAACAATGGCGTTGTTTAACCAAATCCCCGTAAAAGTTGGCGATGAAACAGTGGGGGTTTTAAAAACCGTCGAAGATGTCACAAAAATACGAGACTATGAAAACATTATTCGACTGAAACTGGCCGAAAAAGGTCATGTTGTTAAATTCACCCTGAATGATATTATTGGCAAAAGCCAATCGATGGAAAAAACGAAACTGCTGGCCAGGAAGTTTGGTGACGTTGACAGTACCGTTTTGATTGAGGGCGACAGTGGCACCGGCAAAGAGGTATTCGCCCAGGGGATTCATTCTGCCAGTAGTCGCAAACGGGGGCCTTTTGTCGCTGTCAATTGTGGCGCCATTCCGGACAGTCTGCTGGAGAGCGAATTGTTTGGATACGTGGAAGGGGCTTTCACCGGAGCCCGCAGGGGAGGAAAAGACGGTCTGTTTACCATGGCCCACACCGGCACCATTTTTCTGGATGAAATCAGTGAGACCTCCATCCATTTTCAATCAACCCTTTTACGGGTCATTCAGGAAATGGAAGTTCGTCCCCTGGGATCGGACAGGGTCATTGCCATCGATGTGAGAATTATTGCCGCTACCAACAAAAATCTGAATAAAGAGCTGGAAAAAGGGAGATTCAGGAGCGACCTCTATTACAGACTCAATATTCTAAGATTACACATTCCACCCTTGCGCCATAGAAAAGAAGACATCCCCCACTATGTACGACATTTTATTGCCTATCACACGAGAAAACTTGGCAAAATTATTACGATTTCCCAGGCGGCCATTTCGGCTCTGGAAAACTACAGCTGGCCGGGAAATATCAGGGAGTTTCAAAATATTATCGAAAGGTTGTGTGTCATTTGTGACTTAAAAATCGATAAGCCTCTGGTTGATGAAGTATTGGATGAAATCGATGAGATAGATGAGAACGAAGAAAACAATACTGATACGATTGATGGTTTACGAAAATATCAAATACTGGACACCTTGAAGCAAACATCCAACAATCAGACTTTAGCTGCTCGAAAATTGGGTATTAGCAGGACGACTTTATGGCGGGAACTTAAAAAAATGAAACACTTTCCCAAAAACAAGCGGCATGGATGAGGCCAGGATTGGCCAATATTTTGTTTTGCCCCGGACGCAAATCCACCGATTTACCTTCGGAAGCTGGCATGCCCAGGATGAAACCCAAAGCGGGGATTCAGTGCTCATCCGTTGGCTTGTGCTCGGATTCAAGTCTGAGTAACCGGAGATAGTGAATGATATCCTGAATCTCTCGATCCGAAAAGTCGTTCTTGAATTCGGGCATGTCGACAGAACCATGTCGAATGCGACGACGCATGGCCTCTGCTGAATAGGCGGGATAGTCGATGATGGACTCCAACCCGGTTGTGATGATATGAATTCCGGGCTGCAGCAGATTCGGGGGAGCCGGATCGAACCTTCCCGCATCGGGACCATCACCCCGTCCGCTCGATCCGTGGCAGGCCTGACAGTATTCAGCAAAAACCTTCCGCCCCCGATCGGCGGACACCCGATCCAGGGATCCGGAGTCTGCCGTTTTGTCTTCTCTGATGTGAATAGATCCGTAGCATCCGTTTATCAATATCAACACCATCAAGATGAGCACAGCTCGGTGCGCTGCAGCCAACCGAATTTTTCCAGCTGTCATGATTGTCTCTCCTTTGCGCGATCGTGTCAGGTTACAGCGCGCCCCATGGGTAGTCTATAAACAGGGTAGTGGCAACACCCTCATCACCGTAGGCCAGGTCAAATCGATAGATAAATCCGGAACCGGTCACCAGCCTTATGCCTGCGCCAGTCGAATATTGAGACGTCTTCCACAAGTCAGACCGGAGGTCCGCGACAGAACCGGTTTCGTAAAAAAAAGCCAGCTGTATTCCCGTTCTCAGGTCTTTCATGATCCAGATATCGAAAGGCGTGTTTTCGTTGGTCAGATTCCAGCGTAATTCAGCACCCAGAAATTCACTGTGTGCGCCGCTAAAACGATTGCCTACGAATGATCGAAGGCGGGATCGTCCTCCCAGGGATGACGCACTGCCATATCTGTTCAGGGCCACCTGATCCCGGATGACTTCCTGTACTGCGGGATCACACTGGCCAACTGAGGCCTCCACACAGCCAAAATCCGACTTCAGGTTTTCCGGATCCGTTTCCCCCTGTCTGATCACATGGGCATCTGAGCGAAAATAGTTTAGTGCCAGTGTGCTGTAGCTGAATAGAGGGAAATATCCGGTGAGGTTGTAGTTCATGACGTAATAGTCAACCCCGCTGTCATCTGAAGGGGGGGAATTGGATCGCTCAATCAGCAATCTTGATCCCTGCTTGGGATCTGTCCGGTCATCCGTATAATCCAGCAGGGTCCCAAAAGTCGTTGTTGTCGCATTCAGGGTCGCCGGGTCGTCTATTTCATTGATCAGGTTTCCCGAATTATCCCGGATGGCGCTGATTTTGAAATTAATATTGTAGGCGATGGTATAGAATTCCAGCATGCGCTCATAAAAGGACAGGATCATGCGCCCCCCCTGCAGCCTCGAATCAGAAAGTTCCACGATATTAAAATCGGATGGGTCACTGTCCATCCCCCGTTTCAGGTATCGATTCTGCTGGCCCTTGTTGAATTCCACCCGGGTCAGATCCAGCAGCAACCGTTCGGGAAGCAGGTGTATATCCGTTATCCCGAGAATCGCACCCTCCACGTCTCCCCGGATAAATACCAGGTAAAGGTCAACCGGGGTCTCATAAATATTGTTCAGTCCGCTCAAGAGGCCGATCCCGGTTCCCACCCCCGGCAATATAAACGGCAGTGGCGTGACAATATAACCAAACTCATTCTGAAACTGTGACCGGCGTCTCTCGATTTTATCAATGGCCAGCAACGATGTCTGCAGGCAAAAAAGAATCAGGGCCAGCAGCGAAATATGGATTTTCATCGGCTATCAGGGTCAGTTGAGCGAAACCGGAAATCCCGGATTTTTCATTCTGAAAAAAATACTGCACCCATCGGACCGTATCCGGTGTTCCGTTCAGGGGCTTGATATAGTGCGTCCCGATTCTTTACTATCGGAGGTTTCAAGGAGGAAGGCTGCAATTCCTATTCCCGATATCGAATAGGCACGCAGTCTGCAAAAGCACTTACGGAGTAAACGGTATCCAGAAATCCATTTTTTTGCAACAAACAGTGCGGTATCCGCCAACACCAGTCGAGGGCTGAAAATGAAACCGATCTTTCTGATTATTACCACCCTGGTCTTATCCGGTTGTTCTGTTTTAGGCATTCGGACATCCGAGGAACCCGGCTTTACATTACTGAGGGAACAGGACGATATCCAGATCAGGCAGTATCAAAGCCTGCTGGTTGCTGAAACAGAAGTCACCGCCGATTATCAGGAAAGTTCATCCATCGCATTCCGGCGGCTGGCAGGATATATTTTTGGCAAAAACACCAGGAACGAAAAGATGGCCATGACGGCTCCGGTTGTTCAGCAACAGGAGAGCGAAAAAATAGCCATGACCGCTCCGGTTCTGCAGCAGAAAGCGGGCGAGAAGTGGATCATGGCCTTTGTTCTGCCGGCGAAATATACCATGGAGACACTGCCGAAACCCCTGGATGAGAGTGTCCGGATCCGGCAGATCCCTGCAAAAAAAGTAGCAGCCATCCGTTACACAGGGCGACTGAACGAAAATAATGTTCAATCGAGGTCCACACTGCTCCTGAACTGGCTGCACAAAGAGGGATACCGGGTCCTTTCGGATCCCCGGTCAGCCGGGTATGATCCACCCTGGACGGTTCCTTTCCTGCGGCGGAATGAAGTTCACATCGATGTGGAATAACCATTGATATCTGGTTGATTTTGGATTCGGTGTCCTCTTTGAACCGTCTGACAATGGATGGTTTCATCAGCGGGCTCCTTTGTCTGTTTTTTACTGTCCCAACCAGCAATACCCGGGGGCCATCAGCCAGGATTAGACATGTATAAGGCACTGAATTTAAGAGAGTTAAATCCTGAAAGGAGGTGCGAAACGTCAGCTGCTGTCTTTTCTCGGTTGGTGTTGAGTCAATGCCATTTAGTTAAGCTTTAAATCCCGTGTCTGCCATGGATCCGTTTCAATTGCGGATCCGTTTCAAGATGTTCTAACACTTGCTTCGCTGAGAGCCCAAAACTCGCTTTGCTCAAACAATTGGGCCCTCGGCCGCTTCGCTTCGTTCAGATCATCTAAGAAACTTCTCCAGGCAATTCAAACAGGTCCATCGCAGACACTGAGCAAGCAGCTTAACTAAATGACATTGGGTGTTGAGTAATTAATATATTGTGTTTTGAATCTGCATTTGATATGTATCTCGCTAAAGTCGACGACTTTAGTGCAGATAACCATCAACAGATTGAAGGAGGGCTTATGCTGGATCTAACCCAATTAAAATCGATTGGCATACTCAATGAACTGAATGAGGTGATGCTGAAAAAAATGACTGATAAGGCCAGACTTATCAATGTTAAAGCAGGAACATATCTGTTCAGGGAAGGCGATGATGCCGTAAATCTTTATTCTGTTATTGAAGGGAAGGTTGTTCTGGAGATCACTCAAACCGCCGGTACAGATTTCAAAATCAAGGATATCGTCCCAACCAGATCTTTTGGCATATCGTCACTGGTGGATACTGAAGTCAAACATTGTGTCTCTCATGCCAGGACACTGGTCGATTCAAAGTTGCTGGTCTGGAAAGCGGCCGATCTGGAGAAGCTGTTTCAAACCGATCACAAACTGGGATATCTGATTTCCAAAAAAGTCAGCAAGGTCCTCAAAGACCGTCTTCAAAGTACCTATGTGCAGGCAGCAGCAGTTTGACCCTTTGAACCCGTTTCATCTTAGACTTCTTTGGGTTGCCAATATGCCGCTGCTTGCGGCTGACGGCAAGAGCAGAGACTTTTCAAAAATCTGAATCGGAGCGACGAATGGTGAGTTCTGAAGAGATCAAATCGGTTGTTTTGCTTTCTCATCTGAGTGAGGAAATGCGGAAAAAGCTGGCTGAATTGGCAACGATTATTACTGTTAAGTCCGGGGAGGTTATTTTTAAGCAGGGCGATTATGCAGAAAATTTATATGCTGTTTTGTCTGGAAAAGTATCGTTGGAAATGGAAAAAGCAGGCAGCAAGCCTTTAAGGATTAAAGATATTGCTGAAAACTACGTGTTTGGTATTTCAGCAATGGTCGAGTCGGGTGAAAAAACATGTATTTCCCATGCCAGGGCTGTTACCGATGTGAAGTTGGTTTTCTGGAAAGCGGCTGATCTGGACAAGCTGTTTTATTATCACCCTGATTTGGGGTTCTCTTTCATGAAACGCATTACAACGGTTCTTAAAGACCGGTTGCAGATAAAAAACGCCCAACTTGCTTCTTATACTTAAAGGGCGATGCGATAGGGAGCGTTGTTTTCGATGGAGCCATTCATTGCTTTTTGAATATGTTCCCTGTCATCCGGATGAAGATGATTTTTAATTTCCCATCTGACGAGCACATGCCCCTCACCTATTCAAGGCGCTGAGCTGCTTGGACTGCATGGTGATGAGGATACTTCTGATGTATGCAGCGAAGCACTGTATACGTCGCTGACACACATCGATACGTCACTCTCACCGGTATTCTCCGAAAATCTTATCATAGATGTCTGACTGATAAACAACCCCGACCAGTTTATTGTCTTCAATCACCGGTAAACGACGGGCTTTTTTCTTTATCATTTTGTCCAGGAGGACCATTATATGATCCTCTGATGAAACTGTCAGTACGGGAGAACTCATGGCATGCTCCACAGTCATTTCTGAGAAATTGCTGAGTAGCGGTTTCAGGCTTCCCTTCCAATTTTCAATGCTATCCAGACCGTAATTTAAAAATTCCGGTCTAAAATAGTAAAGAATATCAAACATCGAGATTACGCCAACAAGTTGGTTAAATTCGTTGGTGACCATCAGACTGATCGTTTTATAACCATTTTTTCTTATGTTGCCATGAAATATTAAATTAACGGCTTCCAATATCGGCGCTTCAGGCCGGATTGTGTGATATTCTCGAAACATAATATCTTTTGCTTTATAATCCATTGGGTCCTTTTGGGATACTTTGTTAATTCTATAACCATTTTTCCCCAACCAAATGTGCCTTGGGGCTAATCTGGTTAAAATAGTGATTGAATATCAAAAAAAAAATCGTCTGTAAATCCAATTGAAGCTGTTGAAATAATGTCGTTAACTTAAGCGAATGAATCCGCACCAACAGTTCCGATTTTCAAGAAACGCATGAATCCTTCCTGGAGCTCCGGGAAGCCATCCCTGGCTTCCAAGGTTCTTGAAAATCGGAACCATTGGTGCTCAGCAAGATAAGGTTGATTAAGTTAACGGCATTGGCTGTTAAAATATAATGACGAAAATCTGAACAGACTAAAAGTCTTCAAAAAGAAGACCATAAAAGGGTGTTGAGAAAAAACCGGCAAACGCTTATTATTCCTTGCTTTAAACGGAAGAACCTCTATAATGGTATTATGATACCCATAAATATCATATA
>JAHJRI010000096.1 GCA_018830885.1 bacterium
ATATTCTTATGATGCATGGGGAACCTCTATTTTTGTGTTAATTATATGATATTTATGGGTATCATAATACCATTATAGAGGTTCTTCCGTTTAAAGCAAGGAATAATAAGCGTTTGCCGGTTTTTTCTCAACACCCTTTAATACTGGAAAACATACTGGAAAAGGACAAAATCCTTGAATGGTATGTGAATCTTGCTGAATTTGGCGACGACGTTTACGGCATCACTGCTGCTGCAAAGCATTACTTTGGCATCAGGCCCGAATTGCTTGAAGCAGAGCAGGCGATCCATCTGGCGTTGGTGCTTCCCAATCCTCACCTATGGTCTGCAGGCCTCCGAAAACGAGATCTGACAGATTTTGGGCATAAACGGTTTAAACAAATTGCCGGTCATTTAAGACAAGGTGGATACCTTTCGGATGTCCAATGGTTGTCTGTACTCGCTGTTGGAAACTTCGGACATCCCGTGGAAAATTATGAAAAAATTCTTGCTCAGTTTCTGCTCAGTGGCGATTATTTGGATGAAATGGATGAGGAAGATCTGAATCCGGAAGCAATAGAGCAACAGTAACAAGGGTTATCATAGCCCCCAACTGACCGTCAGCCATTCCCGCTAAAAAGCCGATTGAAAAGGGAAGGCACAACCAGTACTGCATAAATTCAAAAAAGGTTCATCTGCAAAACGGAATCTCCAGCCGATGAAACGGTTTTTTCCCTGATCATTTTTTCCGACGCGCCTGAGCTTCAGCTTTGCTGAGCACGGTGATCTCTTTTTCAGTCCGGCTGGAGACCGGTCCGGAAAGGTGCAGGCTGCGATTGTTGAGCATCCATAATTCCGGAATAATTTCCGAGATCAACAGACCATCGTCAAATACCCTGACAATGGAGCTTTCCGAAACGACAACGGCGACCGCATTGGTCTCCCTGGTGATGGAAGCCGCTGCCATGTGCCGGCTTCCGAGTCCCATCGGCAGCTCGATCCCTTTGGCCGAGGCGTTGAGATATCGACAGGCTGACACCAGCACACCGTCATCAGACACCAGAAAGGCCCCGTCCAACTGAGCCAGCTCTTTGGCTGTTTCCCGAACATTGGAATCCGTGATCCTTTTCTCATCATCGGTGTATCCCTTCAAGGGATCCAAAATCATGCATCTGGATCGTTTCATCACTTTTTCCGTGTCCGAGACTATAAAAATAGCCCCCACCTTTCTCCCTTCTCTTCCTTCCCTCGCAATTTCAATTGCCAGGATGATCGTGTTTTTCAGGGTCTCCAGGTTGACCGATCGTTCCTCGGAACAGATCTCCCCCAAAAAAAACGGGGTGTTCGATTTCATGCGCCCTCCCGTATTCAAATCTGGTTTGCTGCTGTGGCAGCCAATCCCCGTTGAGGAATAGGGTCTGAATGATGATAACTGATTCAGCCTTTTTTAACCGGCTGCAATCTCCACCATCACGACCAGACTGGCCCCGCTGATGCCAACCCGTTCCAGATCCAGCTGCACACAGGTTCCATGCACCGTTCCCCTGGGAATATTGATAATCAGCTCCTTATCGGCGGTGACAACCTGCCTGCCGTGGCAGTCAGGACAGAGAAACAGCCCGCCCGGGAATAGATGCCGGCAACGGGAGCAAGGTTTCAGGATTTTAATCGTGCATGGATATGCCACATCGTGCAGATTTTCCTCAGGCGTCAAACGTACCCGGTAATAGACTGGTTTTTTGAATTGGCCGTTGTGATGCCACTGACCGAATCGAATGTCCGTTGATCCATTACCGAAGGAATCAGGGTCACCTGCGGGACCAACCTGTGAGCCACCCCTTCTGACCGGCTCTGCCCGTTGGCAGCGAGACGCAACGTGTTTTTTGACCTGGCTCTGGTCATAAACCTGACGTTTATTTGAGTCATAAAGTGTTTCGTAAGCTTCGGTCACATCCCTGAACTGTTGTGAGTCCGCCAGGAGATTTCCAGAGTCAGGGTGACATTGTTTGACCGATGCCCGGTATGCCCGCTTAATTTCGCTTTTATCAGCGTCTTTTTTGACTCCCAGGAGCAGATAATAATCCTTCATGGTTTCCTGATGCTGAGAATTGAGACTTGGCTTGTGCAACCCATTCGGATACCCCATTGACTGATTGAACGGTTTCAGGTTCTCCAAACGCCTTACCCATTATTATAATACAGAAATATTTTGAAAGGCAATACCCGATCGCCCAATCATCGGTTCGGCCAAAGACTCGCGCTGATGCCAGAGATAAGTTGTCTGATATGACGAAAGGTCAAAATGATCAAGGTCGGTCAAAATGACCCATCTACAGAAGAGGGCGATTTCCAGCAGGATCTGTCAAATTGACCTATTTAAGGGTCTCAGTCTGATCTAAATATTTGATTAATCTTACTATTTAATTTTTGGCATGGGAGATGCTAAATAAGTATTTAAACAGGAAAAATGGTCTTTCACATCCACTCCATATTTCGATGCATTTCATAAAGAAGACCATTATCGGAATTGATCGGTAAGAACACCGATTCAATACGCTTCAACGAGAGTGGAGAGGAAATGCTTTAACTTATTGATAACGGAGGTCAAAATGTTTAGATTTTCAAGTGCGCTCGACACGCTTTTGGCTCTTCAGGATGCAGTTGAAGCAGCCAGAACGTCGGATTACTTTGGTCTCAGCACAACCAACCGAGGGTCCTATCCTTCGATCAACCTTTTTCAGGATGGTGATGACGTGATCTTGATGGCCGAAGTTCCCGGAATGAAGAAGGAAGACATACAGGTGCAGATAAAGGATAACCTGATCACGATATCCGGTGAACGGAAAGTCGACTACCCTGAAGAATCCAGTATTCACCGGCTTGAACGACGCAGTCTGAAATTCAACCGCACCATGAAACTGCCGTCAAAGGTCAACATCGATCAGGTCAAAGCCGATTATCAGAATGGGATTCTAAAGGTGGTTCTTCCCAGAGCTGAGAGTGACCGGCCCAAAATGATTGATATTCACTAATGGTCCCAGATATTTCGATGTTAGATTACTGTTTTATTTACTGGAAAGGAGGTTATCATGAACAAAGAACAAAAAGAGATTACAGTCCAGGAGAAGAAAGAGGTTCAAACCCAGTCTGAACCGACTGTCCCGGGGAAAGTGTATCTGCCCACAACCGATATCGTGGAAACGGATAAAGAGCTGTTGGTATACATGGACATGCCCGGCGTCAGTAAAGATAAACTGAAGATCCAGCTGGAAAAGAATGTCATCGCGATTGAGGGTGAGATCGATGCCACTCCCTACTCAGATCTGAAGCCTTTGTATACGGAGTATAATATCGGACACTTTTCCCGGCGTTTTGAGTTGTCGAACGAAATCGACCAGGCAGCAATCAACGCCGGTATAAACGATGGGGTGCTGCTTCTGACACTGCCAAAAATTCCTGAAAAGCAGCCCCGCTCGATCGCAGTGAAATAGGGGTATCCCCTGCGGGGGATTTCCTGATTCCGAATAGACAGGTAAAGAGGGGCCAGAAGTCTAAAGGCCCCTCTAACCGGTTCAGGTTTATATCAACCATCGAGTCCGCTTCCAACACCCGGTTTTGAATCACTCACAGGAACGTACAAGGAACAGGAGCTATTATCAGCATGCCGCTTTATGAATATGACTGCACCAGTTGTCATCAGACACTGGAAACGATCCAGAAAGTGAATGATCCCCCCCTGGTGATTTGTCCCGCTTGTGGACACCCCCATCTTCACAGGAAGACATCCCTGAATTCATTCCGGTTAAAGGGATCGGGCTGGTATCGGGATGGATACAACGGAAAAACCGCACATAACGGTTCTGGAAAAGGATCGACGGTACCGGTTCCAAGCTCGCATTCGAACCTGGATTCCAGTTCCCCGGCCGCTTGACGGAAGGGGGACACTTCCTGGTGCTGATAAAAACGTCCTGCGATACCGTTGGACTTTTTTATTTTCCTTTCGCGACAGCGGCCAGGACATCCTCAATATCTCCCGGGGCCCCCGATATTTTCATAAAGGTTCCCATGGACAGGTCAGGAAAGCTCAGTGCAATCCGATATTTTCCATGAGGCGCATAGATTGTCTTACCGGACACCAGTATTTCATAGGGAAGATAGGCCGTGTGGGCAATCGCGGTCAAATCACACTTTTCAAGGACATTGCGATCGGAGCCATCCCCCGTGCTGATGGCAACACCAAAAACCGTTTCCTCTTTACCGGGGATATCGATTCGGTACACTTTTGAGGCACCGAGCTTTCCGGATGCAAGACCGCTCTCAATGGCAGCAACAGCTGCAGCATGGGACGGGTACTCAGCCAGTTCATTGTGATCTTCAAAATAGGGCATGGTTACCATGTAGTGATATCCCCGCAAATCCTGAGGGCTCATGCCTTCCTCGGATCCAAATTCCTTTTCAAACCCCAGCGTTGTCTTTAACTGGTCGTAAATCCCTTCGAGACTCTGCATTTTATAGGCATGTCCCAGATAAACCGGATTGGTATAGCTCAGTTGCAGTTTTCCATCTCTTTCCGTCAGTGCGACTCTCTGGGCGGCGCCATACCCGCCAAACATCGTCAGGGCAGCGGTTGTTTTCAGCGCCTGGTTCGTAATCACTAAAACTGCCGCATTCGACTCGATCTGATACTCACCGACGATTTCAAACCCCGCATTCACGAGCTCCAACCGCACCTCGGCCAGACTGTCTGCCAGTGATCCGTCCAGATAGCCGGCCAGGGCATAGGGTCGGTATGTCTGTTGAGCAAAAACAAGGGGGATAAAAAAGATCATGGAAAACCAGAAAATGAAAAAGGACCGCTTCAGACTTCTCATATCATACTCCTCAATTGGGTAACATGGTTTTGGATTTACAAATCAGCTGAAAATAATTGGTTCTGTTTCCAGAAATGAACAATCCCGCCAGAAGTCTTGAGAGAGGCTAAGTTTGACGATCTATTGGTGCAGGATGACTTTGAAAGAAACGACCATTCGCAGGGGGCCCATTAACATTGATGGTACCTGTTATACAATGCCGTTAACTTCAACACCCTTTTCTTGTTAAGCACCAACGGTTCCGGTTTTCAAGAACCTTGGAAGCCAGGGATGGCTTCCCGGAGCTCCAGGAAGGATGAATGCGTTTCTTGAAAACCGGAACTGTTGGTGCGGAACCATTCACTTAAGTTAACGGCATTAACTGTTATTTTCAGTTTACTTTTTGCAGGGAGTTCCGTCAAACAAGGGATCGGGGGAACGATGTCCCTTGACCCGTTCCCGAAAATTCCACTATGATACAGTATTATAACAGATCGTGGTTGTGTACCTGCGCGAATCACCCATTCACATTATTTTTCAAGGAAATCCATGAGCGGAAGAAATCCCTATCCTGTCATGACTGCTGATGAAGCCGCACAGTTTATTTCCAATGGCGATATGGTTGCCTTCAGCGGTTTCACCTCGGCCGGCGCAGCAAAGGTCATACCCAGGGCGCTGGCCAAAAGAGCCCGGGAGCAGCATGCCAAGGGAGCCCCTTTCAAGGTCCGGGTGCTGACCGGAGCATCGACCAGCGGCGCGATTGACCGGGATCTGGCAGAAGCCAAAGCGATTTCCTGGCGTGCGCCATACCAGTCAGACAAGGTGATCCGCAATCTCATCAACCAGGAAGAGGTGGAATATGTTGAAATGCACCTGTCCCATCTCCCCCAGGCGGTGTCATCGGGGTTTTTCGGCAAGGTTGATGTCGCGGTCATCGAAGCCAGTGAAATCACAGCTGATGGGCGGGTGTACCTGACGACATCCATTGGCGCCTCACCAACCTTTCTCAGATGTGCCGACAAGATTATCATCGAGGTGAACCGATATCACTCCCCCAGGCTTCGGGAAATGGCGGACATTCGGATTATGCCGCCGCCACCCCGGCGCTATCCGATCCACATATTTGAACCCATGATGCGCATCGGCTGGCCCTACGCGCTGGTTGATGCAGATAAAATCATCGGTATTGTGGAAACCGACCTGCCGGACGATAATCTTGGATTTGCCGTTCCTGATGAAATCAGCCAACAGATCGCCGGTCATGTGATTGAATTTCTGCTGGGTGAGCTGGCAGCCGATCATCATCCAAAAAGTATTTTTCCCCTGCAGGCCGGTGTCGGCAATGTTGCCAACGCTGTTCTCTCCGGTCTTGGCGCCCATCCTGATATCCCCCCCTTCTACATGTTTTCCGAGGTTTTTCAGGATGCCATGGTGGATCTGATGATCAACGAGAAGCTGCTCGGTGCCAGTGCCGCCAGCCTGACCATCACCCGCGAAAAACTGCAGACAGTCACCGGCGACATGGATTTTTTTGCACCGAAAATTGTTCTGCGACCCCAGGAGATCTCCAATCATCCGGGGATTATCCGACGCCTGGGGGTCATCTCTTTGAATACAGCGGTTGAAGTGGATCTGTATGGGAACGCCAACTCTTCTCACCTGTACGGTACCCAGGCCATCAACGGTATCGGCGGCAGTGGCGAATTTACCCGCAACAGCTACATCTCTTTTCTAATGACACCGTCCATAGCAAAGGGGGGAAAGATATCCGCCATTGTACCCATGTGTCCGCACATCGATAATAATGAGCATTCTGTCCAGATTATCGTCACGGAGCAGGGACTGGCTGACTTGAGAGGACTGGGACCAACCCATCGTGCCCAGGTGTTGATCGATAAATGCGCCCATCCGATGTACAGGGAATACCTGCGGAAATACCTGCGAGACGGAATGAAAGGCCATATCAGGCACAACCTGAACACCTGCTATGAGCTGCACCGGAACCTGATAGAATATGGAGCAATGCTGCCGGAGCTGGCCGGCCAGCCATGATCCCCATGGGGGGTTTTCGCACCCGCGAAACCTCCATCAGACCCCGCCTGCTAGATGGAAAACAGCTGAACCGCCTCATCTCCGACCTGCGACCGACACGTATACCATACCGTGATCAACCCATATCGGTTTGGGGTGCACCAAAATCATGGGGGTATGTGATCATAACCGCTTTAAGAGGTTATTTATTCAGAAAAACGCATGAATCCATCCTTTGAGCTCCTGGAATCCATCTCAGGCTTCCAAGGTTTTCTGAACAAACAACCTCTTTCCGCTTACAGGTATCCACACATATTTGGTGCACCCTCGGTTTGCGATCAATAGACAAGAGTGATTTTACCTGTTAGGGTAACAAGACGATATTTGCATTTTGTTATACAGACATCCCTTCGGACCGTTGTCATTTTTTTAAATCTGTTTCACCAATCGATGACAACCTCGAAAAGGCCCCAGGCGTCTTTACACCGGGGAAGACCCGTCGTATTTCGAAGACCCTGATCCGGTATTAAAAAAGCAGAGCCCCGTTTGCATTGAGAACAGCGACCATCTAATAACGAAACAACCGTGCGGGGAGTTCTGACCTTATCCAGTTTCATCAACCCCTAACCAGCAATTGAAAATGGGAATTAAAAATGAACCGGGCGTAACCGATATATCCAACTTGGAACGAGAGAGCTATGAGCATGCTCAGCTCAAGAACGCGGACCTGAAAGAGGCTGACCTCTCCGGGACAAACCTGCAACATGCCAATCTCCAGGGCGCCTGTTTAAGAGATGCCAACCTGGAAGCAGCGAATATTTCCGAGGCGAAACTGCTGAATACCGATATGGAAAACGCCAATCTGGTCGGAGCGGACCTTACCAATGCCGATTTCTCAAGTGCGGACATGAACCGGGCCAATCTGAAAGACACCATCTTCAGAGGGGCGGAACTGCCGGATACGACATTGAAAGAGGCCCGGACCCGGAGGGCTGATTTTTCATATGCCAATCTTCACGGTGCGGATCTTTCCGGTGCGGATATGAAGGAAATTGAAGGCAGACGAGCCAATATGGCTTTTGCAAAACTGAAAAACACCAATCTGGAGGATGCAAACCTGGAGGATGTCAATCTATCCTATGCCGACTGCAGGAATGCCAATTTCAAAAACGCCAATCTGGAAAACGCGGAACCGATCGAGGCCGATCTGTCCTCTGCCAACCTTGAGCAAACCAATCTGAAAAATGCCAATCTGAAGAATGCCGATTTGACAAACGCCAACCTTGAAGGGGCCAACCTTGAGGGAGCCAACCTGAAAGGCGCCATTCTGGATGGCACCAATCTGAAAAACGCCAATATGAAAAATACCATGGTCGACTGACAACGCGCCAATCCGTTTCAGTCGCCATCATTTTGCTTCTTAACAACCCACGAGCAACGGCAGATAGACAGCCAGATCCGTTTCGATGTTTTGCCTCAAGACCCCGTTCGTCGAAACACAACGGCTTACCAGACAAACACCGCCCTCGCTGGGCTCCGACTGCTGTTCCGTTTCCCTCCATTCCGCAAAGAAAGCACAAACCCGGGTAATGATTCACCCCTTTTTCGGAGCAGTGCCTGAGACCGGTGTGTGATTGATCATGACTGCTGGCTGAAACGCTTTGCAACTGCTGGAATTGTGACCGGATCGCCTGGTTAATCAGCTGAATCGATACAAAGCCGGTATGCCCTGATGATCAGTATTGAGTCGCCAGTTCGTAACCGTCCTGCACTGCGTTATAGATGTCATTGACTTCCCGGGCGTCACCAATTACTTCGACCTTGGATACCAGAGATTTCAGCTCATCATCCGGGCCAGCCGCAGGAAGCATGCCTGAGGCCAGTATCACAGTCTGGAAAGGATCAAGGATCACCATGCGACCGTCCTTTTCCACTTCAACACTGTCCGCCTGAAATTTCTTAACGGTCGTATGCGGCATCAGGGTCACCTGTGGCATCTTTTCAATTCTTGCCAGGGTCAACTTCATGCTGATCATATCCATTCCGCTGCCGATCGGATCAGACCGCTTGGTGCTGACGACCTCGTAACCATCCTGACCCAGTTTTTCCACAATCTCCAGACCGGTCCTGCCGGTCCCGATCACAAGCACCCGCGGGCCAGCGACGGCCGCTTCCAGAAGGAAATAGTCGATGGAGGTTATGCTGTTCTGCTCACCCAGCCCTTCAATACCCGGGATGTTCTGCATCACGCCAGTCGCCCAGACCAGGATATCCGGCTTCACCTCTCTCAAAATATCCGGTGTCACGCTCGTATTGATGATGATTCTGGCTTTTTTGCGAACCTGGGTCTCCAGCCCTTCCAGACCGGCTTTCATTTTCTCTTTGCCAGGGGCCTGCCAGGCAAAATAAAACTGTCCCCCCAGCCTGCCCGTTTTTTCAACCAGCGTGACATCGTGACCCCTTTTGGACAGATAAAAGGCTGCGCTCAGACCTGCCGGTCCACCACCCGCGATAAGAATTTTTCTGGGCTTTCCTGTTTGAGAAAGTTCGGGAAGACCGACCGTGGGATTCAGGTTACATCCCAGCTGCTGCCCGCTTTTGATGCGGTGGAGGCATCCCTGCAGACAATATCCGCAGTAGGTGACCTCGCTGAAGCGGCTTTCGCTCCATTTCAACAGCAAGTCCGGATCTGAAATCAGCGGACGCCCGAGGGCCACCATATCCGCCAGATCGTCATTGATTACCATTTGAGCCTTTTCAGGCCTCCCCATTCTGCCGGCTGCGATAACCGGCAGACGGGTATGGTCACGGACCCAGCGCAGGGCATCAAGCTGAGGTTGCTCAGGTAAACTCAGATGGTGGAAATACCAGGGGGGACTGAAACAAACCGAACCCATACCGGCATGGATTGCAGTCACCCCGACTTCATCGGCAAGATCCAGCAGAGACACCAGATCCTCCTGGTCAATGCCAAATTCCGGTGACATCTCGCTGCCCGAAATACGAAGAATGACAGGCAAATCCGGAGCACCGCGCTTCACCGCCGAGAGAACCTCACGCGCGAAAAGCAGCCTGTCGCTGCCGTATTGATCTTTTCTCAGATTGATTTTTCGGTTCAGAAACTGTGACATGAGATAACCATGTCCTCCCTGTATTTCAATAAGGTCAAACCCTGCCTGGTCTGCCTTTTCAGCCG
This sequence comes from bacterium, assembly GCA_018830885.1. GTDB lineage: Bacteria > SAR324 > SAR324 > XYD2-FULL-50-16 > XYD2-FULL-50-16 > JAHJRI01. Next base: position 10,056 of record JAHJRI010000096.1, read on the forward strand.
CTGAACGAAATCCGAGAATAATCGCCTGAATCTCATCTACAGTCAATGGATCTGAGGACTGCTCAGATGAGGGACAGGTCATTTCGACAGGGGCCTTCGGTTTTGTCCCAATCGCCTTTGGATTGGCAGCTGCACCGGCGTGGTTCAAGTGCAGGCAGGCCAGACGGTTTTCGGCATGAATCACATCACCAATTTTCCCGAGTTCAACTGCACTTTCAGGCAGGTGCACACAAAGCTGTCGTGGATGCTCCCTACCTTCCGGCGTAACAGCCACCGGTTCCAGAATCACGATCCCAGGCCCGTCTTTGGCAATCTGCCTGTAGAACTCGAGCTGGCGTTCCGTAACGGTTCCCTGTGGACTTCCATAGGCTGTCTTGACAGGTGGAAAAACAAAACGATTCTTCAGTTTCAATTGACCCAGGGTAAACGATTCAAAAAGCTTTTCCATTTTTACCTCCTGTGTTCTGAAAATTCAGTGAGTGGCTGCAATCTGTTTGACACGCATACTCCGTATCGTTCCACATATCCTGCCGATACCTGTCCCAGGTTATATGCCCTGGCTGATATCAATCCCCTGCGACCTTTCTTCGATTCCACAACCGGCACCCACAGGTCATCTCAGATTCAAAACCCGTGGCCTAAGGACACCTTGATTAAATGGAACTTAGTCAACCGCAAAGGGTTATCGAAACATCAACCCTTTGGTGCGTATTTTAATTTATCAAAGTGCCCATAATTCAATTTCCCTGGGGGTACTGATGAACAGCTCATGAAAAGGTAATGTACACAAGCTTGAACATGGGATGGAACATGCGTGTGGTTTATGTGACCGCAAAAAAATCGACCCCCAGGACTTTTTCAACGGCCCTGGAAAGCATTTCGACGTTCTGCAATCCGACAAAACGCTCTGTTTCATAACCATCTTTAAACAGGATCACAGTGGGAATGCTGGTAATACGAAATGACGTTCCCATTTTGTGGTGTTCATCCATATCGATATTTTTAATTTGGACTTTATTGCCAAATCGTTTTACCAGCTGATCAACCATCAGACCCTGTGAAGCGCAAGGGGGCGACCATTCCGCACAGAAGTTGAGCAGAACAACACCCTTGCCCAAAAGGCTTTCTAGAAAATCTAATTTTTTTGATTCCTTGAAGTCCACAGGAAAATCCTTCATTCTTCACATTCAGAGAGGTCTCCGGCTGGTTCTGAACCTTCGCATCCGGTCGGACTGTGCACCAGGCGAGTCGTCTGGATCATTTTTCACACTGACTGTCTTTAGCCACCAAAATCACCTGCCCCAAGCACCGTCATGGCTTCATTTGCTTTCATGCGCACATTTACCAGAGCCTTCTCATAAGCTTCCCGTTCGGATTGAATGTCCGCAATTCCGGTTTCCGGGGCGCACGATGCCCTGATTTCCTCAATTCGCTCATCCATCTCTTCGATCATGATATGAAGATCCCCAATCTCCCCAAGGAGTGCTCCCTTTTTTTCAGCAGAGGATCTGTCCATTTTCCGGACAATATCATATACGATCGCTTTCCATGCAGTCAGTTCCATTTCCATTGTTTTGCAACAGTTTCTAGCTTTCATGACTTTCTCCGTCTCTGTTATTGGAAAATCCCCCCAGATGAACCTGTAAAAACCGGAACCATCTGACGGGTTTTGTTTCGGGGCTGCATTAAATCGTATGCATATACTTTTTCAAGTTTTGCGCCACAAAAGAATAATAACGATTCAAACCCGGAATAATACTTTAACTGGCTGTATTTTTTGTTTTTTTACAGGTATTCAGAAGTGTCGTCGGGGTCAGACGGGCTGTTTTCAGTTCGAAAACAAAGGGGTGGTATGTTACGATAACAATCATGTAACATCTGGTAACAAAAAGTAACAGATTGATACCCCCATATCTGCTGTGCCGAAAGCGACGGCCTGGAGGATCTGTGATCTCGGATCTGCTCAATCCGAGATTTAGGCGTGGTTGGTCTGATAACCGGACCTGAATGGAAACTGTCATTCCGGGAGAAGCGCCGGTTCTCCTGTCACTCCCATTGACAGGCACAATGCACGACCGGAACGTCCGGGACTATACTTAATCGTAGTTTGCGCGGGTCACGGCATCGCTCATGGTCGGAGCGACAAGCGGCTTCCATGCAGGGCCCTCCCACGTTCCCAGACGCGTATGCATATCGAGATATTTTTTCGGAATCGGATGGGTACCAACAACAACCTTTACGGCATATCTTTTTTCAAGAAAGTCTTTGAACGTATCGATATAGGGACACGGCGGATATCCGACGACCAGTCCGGTAGCCAGGTGAATGATTTCAGCGCCGTTCTTCACCATTTCTTCGCCCGCATACTCGATATTGCCACCGGGACAACCGTCGCATGTCGTAAAGCCGACCAGTTCAACATCGGAATCCTTGTAAATACTGAAAGCCCCCTCCCTGTTTTTCATCGCCCGGAAGCACTTTCCACCCGCACATCGGCGGTAACGATCGCATATAACAATGCCAATTTTTGTCGTCTCACTCATTGTAACTCCTTATAATAATCAGTGATTTAATATTATCCGCAAAACTATCCGATCATCAGATCGGATCTCTGCAGGGACACCGGTTTATCGGAGAAACCGGCACTCTCCGAAATCCAAAAACTCGAACTCTTCGCAGCTGCATGTTTCGCTTCTCACCTCAGTCAGTTGGGATTTCCGACACTCAATGTCGGTCAGATCTTCTAAATACTCGTTTAGTTATCTGAAACAGCTTCATGCAAGACACTCCTCCGTTTTTACCAACGTTATGATCTGTCTGTCTCTGTGGTGAATCAATTTTCTTTTTCATACAAACCAACATGCCCCTGGGTAGGGCACAACGAAACATGAGAATGATATCGCGGTGTTGACCCGCGACTGATATGAAGCTGAGCTTATTTTTCCTTCGTGATCTCCGTGTATCTGTGGTGAGTTTTTTTCATATCAACCTCCATGGCCCAGATGGGGCACAACGAAACATGAGAATCGGTCACTGTAGCCATCCGTTTGTCTAAGCGCTGACCTTCATTCCGAAAATAAAGCGCAAAACCCCTATCCGCCGGATGAACAGCTCATAAAGGCTCATAATCATCAGGAATGAACAACCCGCCAGCATCAGGTATTTCAGGTAGACATTCATTTCCAGACCGGACAGATAAAAACCGAGTCCGACGATCACCGTCTGATGCAGAATATAGAAAGGAAGCACTGCCGGATTGGCGTATACCAGAAACCGGTTACTCAATTTCAGATAGCGGCTTCCAAAACCGAGAATAAAGAGTATCCAGGACCACGATATCATCGCCCGGATAAGCGTAAATATCAGACCCCGGTCGCTGAATCCGGATGTTAAAACGATGAACCCGACGCCAACCCCGGCCAGAGCCAGAAAAAGGGTAACATAACGCGATTTCTCAATGATACCGGAAAACCGACTGTCCTTCATCAGCGCATAACCGATCACAAAAAAGAGATAGTAGGCAATCGGACTCCAGCCGCCAAAATCCCGGCGACCAATTCCGCCCGGTTGATGATTGACGATCCATTCACAAACAAAAATCAACACCATGGGAATAAAAACAACACCCTTTGCATCAAACAGCCTGAATAACCGGATGAGGATACCCCCGGCACCGTTTTTATCAGCTGTTTGAAAATAGGGCAGCGCGATCAGGGAAAAAAGGAACAGCATCAACAGGTACCACAAGTGCAGTCCCATCCAGGCAAAGTTACCGCCAAAACCATAGAAGCCGCTGAAATACTCAGGATAAAATGCCCAGAACGATCCCTGAAACTGCTGGTGGGTCACTCGTTCAATATAAACCTGCAGCGGACTCAACACAACAAACACACCGAACAACAACGGCACCATCAACCTCAGAAACCGCTCTTTCACAAATTCCCCCCTGCTGCGTTTCTGCAGGGAATAGAAGACGCTCATGGCGGACAGCACAAAAAACAGCGGCATGATCCACTGGCTCAGCACAGCCACGTAGACCGTAAAGCCGAAATCGAGCCGGTTGTTTTTGACGTGCCAGTCCTCCGCATTGAAAAACCGGGCACAGTGAAAGGAGAAGATGGCCAGCATGGCCAACACCCGCAGCCAGTCGATATCATATCGCCTGATCTCTTGATTTGCAGCCATATATCGATCCTGATGGGTTGAATGGATGAACTTTTGTTTTCTGTATTGTTGATGATAAACCGGTAATTTAAACAATCAGTCAGCATACCGTCAATCATCCGTATCGGTTGGGTGCACCAAATATGTGTGGGTACCTGTCAGTGGAAAGAGGTTGTTTGTTCAGAAAACCTTGGAAGCCAGCGATGGATTCCAGGAGTTCCAAGGATGGATGCATGCGTTTTTCTGAATAAATAACCTCTTGAAGCGGTTATGGTCACAACCCCACATGTTTTTGGTGCCCCCTATCGGTTTTCCAAAGTCAGTCGATCCCGATCAGACATCCCCTGCTTGTGATCTCCCCATACAAATTCTTCCTGCATGGATTAATCGGCATTCCCGGGATTTACCGTCATCCTGTCTGGGCTCCCAGTGCGGTGCTTCAAATGGACTGGCTATTATTGTCAAAGCCCCTGATTGATTCCGTCGAGGGGATTCCGAATCCAAACCCCTTGACTTTAATCGCAGGCAGGTTGATACAGACCCCTCGCTATCCGATAATGATGGCTGCCTGCAATGGTTGAAACAGAAAACATCCGGGGGGAGGGGTCCACAAAACTGAAAAGAATCATCAGCGACCTTTGCAGGATAGATTTTGAGCGGGTAAGAAATGGGCTTGCCTGTTTGAGTCCCTTATCCTATGGTTGGTCTATCGAACCTGGGGGATACAGGTCCCGGGTCCCTTTTCAAGGCAGATGCTGAAGCGTTACAAAACCCTTTTTAAAAAAGTACCGAGATAAACCATGAACCAATCCGATCTTTTGGGAACCACCTTTGATTGCGAATGTGGAAGACGTCACACGGTGCCAACCCGACATCTGTTTTATAGCGAGGATGCGTTCACGCACCTGGTCGATACGGTCCGGTCTGTCGCTGGTGGGAATGACTGCCTGGTCATCGCCGATACCAGAACCTGGGAGGTGGCCGGAGAAACGGTTGAAACAACATTAAGATCTGGCAATATTCGTGTAAACCGGTTTATTGTGCCGGATGTGGCCGGCGAATCCCCGGCGGCTGATGACAAAACCCGGGATCTGATGCTGGCGGAGGCCCCACCGGCCGATATTCTCATCGGGGTGGGAAGTGGGGTGATCAATGACCTGGTGAAATGGATCGCCTATCTGCGGAAAAAGCCCTATCTGATCGTCGCCACAGCCGCCTCCATGAACGGGTATGCATCGGCCAATGTGGCAGCCACGATTGACGGGCTGAAAGTGCTGTTTCATGCAGAGGCCTGTCAGGCGGTCTTTGCCACACCGGGGATGATTGTCCATGCGCCTTACGAATTAAGTACCTCCGGACTGGGGGACGTCCTGGCAAAATCGGTCAGCTCTGCTGACTGGAAACTGAACCAGTTTCTGTTTGACGATTATTACTGCCAGTTTTCCGTCAACCTGCTTAAGGACCTGGAACCGGTCTACCTTGAAAATCCAACCCGAATCAGGGAAAGGGACCCCGCCGCATTTGAGGCCCTGTTTCAGGCCCTTTTTTATTCCAGTATTGCCATGACCATCACCGGGACCTCATCACCAGCCTCCGGCGGTGAACACCTGATATCTCACACCCTGGACATGCTGGCCCTGAGGGACAACGGCAAGCACGATTACCACGGCCGGCAGGTCGGTGTGAGTTCAATCCTGATGGCGGCCCTCTATGAAACCGTCATGGCCCTTGAACACCCGGTTTTCAAACCCTTTCCGGAAACCATCAATAAAGCGTTCTGGGGATCCCTGTCGCCCGTCATTGAACCGGAATACCGGAAAAAACAGCCCAAAATGGCTCAGGCCACAGCCTATCTCTCCCAACCGGATAACTGGGCCAGGCTCAAAGCACTGCTGCAACCCAATCTGGTTGCGGCCCAGAAACTGAAAAACTGCCTCTCACAGGCCGGTGCCGGGCATCGATACCAGGATATCCGGGATAATCGTCAGCCCCTGGAAAGGGACAAGCTGTTGTCGGTTGTCAGACATGCCAACGAGATGCGGGAACGGTTTACCATTCTGGATCTGGCCGTCATGCTGGGCATTATCCCCGGGGAGATCGAAGCACTCGTTGACAGGTGGATTACCCACTAATATGGCGGACCGGTCAGCCGGTGGCCCCCCTTCACGGGTTGACCGTCCCCTGGATCAGTGCCCCGCGATATCTGTTGAACATCCGACAAATTCCCATCCCTTTCACCGACAACCTGAAAGTGCTACCGGACATCTCCGTCGGGGAGGATTTGTTTCCGGCAAAACCGGATCCCAATACAGACTGAACCCGCTGATAAAACATCCTCTGTTTGAATATCGGGGTTTTTCGGAACGGCACTTGACACTGAAAACTCGTTACCTTATTATTTTCTGTCGCAGCAGGGATGTTTTTCCTGCATCCAAAGCGTCCCTGCCCGGTGGGTTGTGGGCCGGATTTTTGACCATTGAGAACAGGAGATCAAAGCGTGAAATTGGACGACCCCTTACCTCCTGTCCAAGGCCTTTCTGCCGGCCATGATCAAGGCCGGCTGGGGACGGGTCATCAACATCTCATCCGTCATCGGGAAGATGGGATATCCCACGGGCGCCGCTTACAGCGCCTCCAAGCACGGACTGATTGGCCTGACCCGCACGGCGGCACTGGAAACGGCTACGACAGGCGTTACCGTCAATGCCATCTGCCCGGGCCCGATTCGGACGCCCATGTTGGCAAGACGAATTCAGGTCAGCGCTGAAATGCAGAATGTGTCCATTGAAGAGATGGAAAAGTCCCTCAATCCCATGCAACGCCTGCTGGGACCTGAAGAGGTCGCATCAATGGCGGTATTCCTGGCAGCAGACGCGGCAAAGAGTATTACCGGTCAGTCCTATAATGTCTGCGGCGGTTTCATAATGCACTAGACCCTGGTGTCAATCCCTTCCCTCCGTTCCACAGGCTGCGTCTCAAAATGGAACTGTTTTCTGAGGAGATGATAAAATAATCTTAAGGGCACCTAGATTCATTAAAATTATCGAATTTACCGCACCAAAGGGTTGA
>JAHJRI010000097.1 GCA_018830885.1 bacterium
ACTGCCATGCCAGTGGAAACCCTGCAGGACACCAAAGTAAATCTGGTCGTGACTGGGGAAGGAGAAGATGCTTTTACAGAGACCGCGACCAATTGGGTGTTAAAATCTCCGCAGTATGGGATTGTCAAAGGCAAAGGCCGCATCAATATAGACGAATATGCATTTCCAGCGAGAGAGCTGGCGGATTTCACCTCCTATTCAAGAAAACTGAATGGCAACCCGGTTGTTTCTTTGATTAGTTCACGAGGTTGCCCACATCAATGTATCCATTGTAACAGTGTGGTTATGGGAGGAGGCGCTGATAAAGTCAGATACAGAAGTCCCGGCAACATCATCTCCGAAATTCAAATGCTGAGAAAAAAATATTCCAGCTTCCGATTCAACGACGACAACTTTATGGGGAATCCGGGCTTGAAAAAATTGTTACTGGAGTTAAAAGACTGCGGGATCACTTTCCGCATCTTTTGTCGTGTAGATGATTTGGATGAGGAGAAGTGCAGACTTCTGAAGGAGGCTGGTTGTGTGCATATTTCTTTGGGGTTGGAATCCCTGACGGTCGATAATCTCAGGTTTCTCGGGAAAAAACAACAGATTGCCAGGGAAGGGAATATCCGGATTGCCAAGGATTGTGGGTTGACTGTGAGGGCATCCTTCATGGTTGGCCTGCCTTATGATAACGACATATCTATCGAGAATTCATTTAGAAGAGCGGCGGGTCTTGGTATTGACGAGTTCGCAATATATCCTTTAATCCCTTACCCTGGTTCCCCGATATGGAAACAACCTGGCAAATATGAATATTCGATCATCGACACAGATTTCACTCACTATGTCCAGATGGGGAAGAACGGCAGAACATGTACCGCCTTAAAACATAAGAACTTTGAAGCACACGATGTGAAAAGATGGTTGATGCAGGCGACACAAATTATGAAGGATGGCGGCATCAGCCACATGAGTGACAGCAAAATTGCTACTTAGCTAATATAATAGAATAAAATTATGATGGACACATCTTTCGGAAAATCTTTCGCAGATATTGAATTGAATCGCTACAAGTTTGTTTCTCATATTGAGAAATTAAAAGAACTCGCAAGGGGTGGTGATGTCTATCCTGTTACCATAGAGTTAGACATGGTGGACTTCTGCAACCATGACTGCTGGTGGTGCGTCGATCCCAATCACGGCAATAACAGTTTATCACCTGAGTTCGTTTCCAGGCTGTTGCAAGAACTGAAATCTCTGGAGGTTAAAGGGATCGTATACAAAGGCGGTGGTGAAGGTATGTTGCACAGTGCGTTCGCAGAGACAATCAGGGACAGCAAAGACCTGGGATTTGAAGTGGGGGTGGTTACCAACGGCAGCCGATTGAAAACAGCCTATAAAGCAGTCGTGCAAAGTGCTGATTATTTAAGAGTGAGCATTGATGGCCCGACTGAAGAGACCCATCGGCGTCTGCATAAAAGCCGGGATTTCCTCGATATTATTGAAGGTATTCGACAAGTTGTCTCCTATAGAGAAGAACTGCAAAACAGGCATCCGATCATCGGGCTCTCTTTTGCGATGGATTTTTCGATGCTGGAGTTTGTCAGGGATGCAGTTGAAATGGGGGATGATCTCCGGGTTGACTATGTGCTCCTGCGTCCCCCCTTTTTCGAGGAAGTGGGTCGAGAGAGTTCGATGACACTGGAAGGAAAAAAAGAACTGATGCAGGCGTTTGAAACAGAAAAAGCGACTTACAAAGGAACAACGACCATCATGATAGACAACTGGACATCAGATACAGACGCCAGGTCAGGTGTGTTTTCCGGGGCATCCCCCAGAAGAGGGGCGTATTCCAAAATTAATGTCAATGGCATCGAACACGTTACCGGCAGGTGTCATGCCAGTCCCTTGCTGGCTGTCATTACAGCCGAGGGGGAAGTCTATCCCTGCTGCAATCTCAGGTTCATCAAAAAATGGAGTCTCGGAAAAATCGACTACACACGCGGTGTTGGCTTTGCAGAAATCTGGCAAAGTGAAAGGAGAAAGCAGGTGATGGAAAAAATACACAAAACGGAATGTATTTCTCACTGTACACATCCATTGAGTCGATACAACGAAGTGATCGAATATCTGAGAAGTCCCAGATACCATAACGGATTTGTGTAACCGGATTTTTTGTTCAAGCCTCAATATTTTGATTTAGAAGATGAATTCCCAATACCCAATCAAGCTGTAACCAGGAAATTAAGTCTCTTGTGTCGGTTGTATTGCATATGTCAAAAAAAACAATCCTGAGAAAAGAATACTTTGGCGGAATTTGTGCCGACACGGAGAGGAGAACAATCGATTTCCTCAAACCGCATGAGTATGAAAGTAAAAAAAACGAATTGCTTGACAGGGAAAAAAACGGAAACCGTGTGCTGTTTTTTGATGGGACCCAATTGGGATACCCATTGCTCGCAGACGCAGCTTCAAGCCCGATTGATCTTTTTCTGGAACTGACAAAAAGGTGTGATAACCAGTGCTCCCATTGTTTTGTAGATTCCAGGCCTTTGCATGATAAATCAGCCGAGCTTTCGTTAAATGAAATAACGACGGTTGTCGATCAATTTTCCGCTGCGGGTGGGTTTTATCTGAGACTGACAGGAGGAGAGCCCACCATTAGAGAAGACTTTTTCGATATTGTTGACATGGCCAACGAAAAGGGCCTGGTTATCGGCTTGAATACAAACGGACTGTTTAAAACAAAAGTGCTGGAGGGAATTCTAGCCCGGAAGATCAAAGACATAAGAATCAGTCTGGACGGTCCACCCGCAATCAATGACAGGATCAGGGGTAAAGGCAGGTTTGATAAAGCCTATCAAACGTTAAAGGTCATCCACGGATATAACATCTGTTCATCGCAGCCGGTAACAACAACAATCAACATGGTTTTGATGAAATCAAACATCGATACTATAGAAGAAATGGTTGACCTGTCACTGGTTCTGGGTTCAAAAATCAGCTTCGGATTACTGAGGTTGAGCGGAAAAGCCGATCCTTCAGAAATGCTGACGCCAGATGATGTCATGCAGGCATCCTTTAGAGTGGATCAGGCAAGACGGAATTTAAACCTGGATCAAAAAACAGTCCGTATCAATTACGATGTTTTCAGCGACTTTATCAATTCTGATTCGTTCACTCCCTTTCCGTTTGACAATTCCAAATGTCCAATCGGTGTTCGTGGATTTCTGGTTGACACTAACGGCAGGGTGGTCCCCTGTGGTTATCTGGTCAGTATTGATAATGGCAGATGGTCAGGAGAAGATGTAACAAAGGGACCACTGCTTGACATATGGCACAATTCAAAGATATTGAAAGAGTCGAGAAAGGTAGTGAGATCCGGCTGTCAAGGATGCAAATACCACATTGAAAAATGCAATGGCGGATGCCCGGTTATGGCCTATGTTTTCAATCAAGACATCGATGGCATGGACCCATACTGTGTAAAACATGTCAATATTGAAAACCTGCAATGAAAAACCTGAATCTGCATGTGAAGGAAGTCCCGGACTTTCCCAACATCGTTAATGTCGAAGTCTTCAGAGGAGACTGTCCCTGCTCATGCAGACACTGCCCTGTCGGAACAACTCCCCGTGAAAAGCGAAGATCTTTTTTCGGATATGGGAGTATCGATTTAATGCTTTTCGAGAAGATCGTCAACGAAATCGCTGAATATCCTGATTGTGTCTTGCGGCTTCATTCCGTGGGCGAACCGATTTTATGGGATAAGCTCATTGCAGCATTGAAGCTGGCACATGACAAATCGGTAAAAACATGGCTGTTTACCTGCGGGGTGACCCGAGATAAGCAATTGTTACATTCAATATGTGAGTACGCCGATATCGTTGAGGTCTCCGTAAACAGTTCCTCACCAGAAGACTACCGGGCGTCAAAAGGATTGGCTGCGTTTAATCTGGTTTGTGAAAATATTGAATTCCTGCATCAAACGATCGTAGAGAATGGATATGGCACCAGGCTCCTCGTGAGCAGAGTTGAAACACCGACAAGATCTGACGATGACGCATTTATTCACCATTGGAAGGCGACAGGGGTGGTCAGCGATGCGTTTGTTAGATCTTATCATACATACAACGATCTTTTACCCGGAATAAGCGAGAGTGAAATTGAGGAGAAAAAAGGCCCCTGCCTCGTCCATTGGGCCAGATTGAGTCTCAATCTGGAAGGTAAAGCCGTCGTCTGTTTTAATGAACTCTTCAGGATCAGTACCGATCCCGCCACGGAACTTGGAGATATCCGGGAACAGACAATACATGAGATCTGGCACGGCACTTTGTTAAACACCCTTCGTCATGCTGAAACCACAGGAAATTACGCCGGTCCTGCCAGGAATTTGCCATGCCGGAGTTGCCGATACTACCAACCGCTGGTACCAGACAGGCAGACCAGTGAATTCCAAATTGAACAGCTGAAAAATAGGAATGCTCAGGTTATTTAAGGAACATCCGGAGTTTGACCAGTATACGAAGTTCGATACGATCACCGGAAAACTGGACGCGTTGCATGAGCAGGTATTCACTGGATTTCTGCCGCCTCATCACAAAATGGGCAGCAGCGGTTTAGAGAAGGTTGACTTCAGAGGCGGTTCCACGTTCCTGGGAGAAACACCGAGCACACATACCCGGTTTCCCAGGAGACTCTATTTTCAGATTACGCGCCACTGCAACCTTGAATGTGCCGCCTGTTTTTTAAAGGCAGAAAGAAACGGCGCTCACGTTCCCACCCGTTCCATTTTAGAAATCGCCGAATTCATGGGGCGCCATGGTTTGATGGAGGTAAGGCTTACCGGTGGAGAGCCCACCACCCATCCTGATTTCATGAATATTCTGCATAAATTTCAAGAAGAAAATGTTTACGTCTCAGTGGCTACAAACGGGGTGATCGCCCGAAAGACCCTGGAGGCGATTTCCGAAGTGAAAAACGTCTGGATTATTTGTTCGGTGGATGGGAACAAAAAAACGCATAATCGTTACCGACCGGATACCTTCGATACCATCATCGGGAACCTGAAATACCTGAAGTCAAGAAATCCAGATGTGAGAATCAGGTTGACCACCGTTCTGACCCGGGAGAACAAAAACCAGATGTTCGAACTGGGCGAAATCGTCAAATATGTGGATGCGGAAAGCATCACCGTAATTCCACTGCGGCCCCAGGTAAGAAATCGTTCGATGATATCAGAAATGATAACTGCGGTGGAATTCAGACAGGTGATCGAAGACCTGATAGAAACCAAGATCAAGTTGGGCATCAATTTCACCACCACAATTGAAACTTCTTATAAAAAGGAAATCTCAGCCGATCCGGTTTTCAGGAAAAAATCATCCTGCGCTGCCGGCAGGGAAGGAACAAACCTCGATTTTGACCGGGCCAAAAACGAGTTTCTGGTATATGGGTGCGCGTATTCGCCGGCCTGCGATCTCACCGCTGACTACGCCATCAGAAAACCATTCCTCGCCGGTTCTTTCTCTCCAGGCAATATCCCCGCTTTTCTGGATATCTGGCGGGACGATTCCCGCTGGACTGTTTTCAGAGATTTGTCATTTAAATCGGAGGACTGTCGGGAGTGTGTATTCAAGAAGAGGAACCAGTGCACCGGTTCCTGCCCAATACAAAACCTGGACTATTCCCAACTCAACATCGAAGAAGACTTGCTCGACCAGCTGAAAGATCAAATCGCCCACACCAGCGAGTGGTACTGTTACAATAAGATCATTGGAAAGCAATCAGGCAGCGACTCCTGATAAACATGCCATTTTTGGAGAAACATCGTTTTACATGTCATAACGAAAGATAAAAGTCAGATTCTACAAACAAAAGTTCGCTTATTTGGAAAATTGTAACTAACAAGCGGAGAATGCCGATGAATCCTTTATCCATGATGTCAGACGTTTTCAAACAGCTGATAGCAAAGCATTTTGTTTCTGGCTTGATCATATATCTTTTTGTAATATGGATGCCCCTGTTTTTCTTCTTTCCGATTAATGACCCTGTTTAATAATTTGTTTTTTCCTGATGCCATTTGTCATCTGGATAAATTTCGGAGCAATGCCTAACCCAAAATTTTTTCCAGATTCGCAACGGTTTTGTTTTTTTCGTGAAAATCATTACG
>JAHJRI010000098.1 GCA_018830885.1 bacterium
CAACCCCACATGTTTTTGGTGCACCCAGTATTTCCAGGTGTTCTCATATTATGACAATTTGCGCTGAAAAGCACCATCATTCATTCCCCCTTGATTTCCGGATATAAGGGTTCGTTATCCCCAGCCTGGTGCCTTGTCCGTTATTCATCATGGAACGATATGAAAATTTCCATGATATACGTCATCGGCAACAAAGACACCCTCAAGAGGGCGATTCAGCAGTTGACAGGGAAAGAAAGGCAGTGTGAGTGAGATTTTTAAACGCTGAGGAACAGCATGGGGAGTTGCCGCTTGAAAAGGGCAACCCCCCATCTGCAGCGAATACAAACGGGGGTCATGCCTGCCCGATACCACACAACTCATGAGCCAGTCGGGGATCTGCCGGGCAGCGGATGCTGCAGGATCTTTTCCAGCAACTGGGCAGCCCGGATCAGGCCGGGAAGATCCAGTCCCGTTGCGACACCCATTTCCTCAAACATGAACACCACATCTTCCGTTGCCAGGTTGCCGGCAGCCAGGGGCACGTTGGGACAGCCGCCAATACCCCCCAGAGACGTATCAAACTGGGTGATCCCGGCCAGGTACCCGGCATAGAGGTTGGCCATGGCAACCCCCCGGTTGTTGTGCAGATGCAATCCGAGTGGCACATCCGGCAGATGGCTTTGAACATAGCCAATCATTTCGGAGATTTGCGCAGGACTTGCCATCCCGGTCGTATCGGCCAGCATCACCCGGTCTGCACCCCAGTCGACAAATCGCTGTGCGATTTTCAATACGTCTGTTTTCTGCACCCGCCCCTGGTAGGGACACCCGAAAGAGACCGCAATAATCCCGGCTGCCGGCACCTGGTGCTGCTTCAGCAGGGAATAGACAGTCTGCAGGTCAGCCAGGGAATCGCCGATGCTGCAGCCGACATTCGCCTGGTTGTGGGCTTCGGAGGCAGAGATAAAGACAACCACCCGGTCAACGTTGGACACAATGGCCTTTTGAGCGCCTTTCAGGTTGGGCACCAGGACTTCATGGATGATGTTGCCCCTTGCCACCCGGGACATCAACTCAGCGGCATCCTGAAGCTGGGGGATTGCCCTGGGGCTGACAAAAGAGGTGGTTTCCATGCACTGGATACCGGCCTGTGATAGTGCGTCAATCACTGCCAGTTTCTTTTCGGTGGGCACGAACTCCCGCTCCGACTGAAGTCCATCCCTTAACGCCACTTCTCTGATCGTTACCTGCCGTGCTGCAGCCATCGTTAATCCCTCCCTCCAGTAACCGGGCCATCCCCATGATGGTGTCCATGTGCCGAACAGCCCGAACCATTATCATTCAGCTTGTTTATTCTGGCATAACTGCCCGCAATGTCAATATCGGTCGCATCATCAACGATCACGGTCGCGTTTCCGGCTCGGACACCGTATGCCGACGTCCCTGAACGTTCATCGGCCCTGACCCTATCCTGAGGGCGCCTTATGCCCCAAGTGCAGCCTTTAGGGCCCGCACGGTCTCTTTTACAGATGACACTGCTGTTTGCGACGGTCCGGGTAAGGTGTGCATCAACATCAGCGCTGACCATTACGATAATAAATTACAACTGGCACTGAAGTATTTTGAAAATAAAGTTTGGGTCAAAGTGACGAGATGGCTAGATACGGGTAGCGGTATCCTCTATCGCATTTCACCGGCTGTGATGCCTCCGTAGCGGCTGAATACAGCCGCCCGGGTTCTGCTGCGCTATCTGAGTGCGGGATTGAAGAAGGTTGCCAGTTGCGGATTTTCCGCCTGCTTTTTCACACGGCTGCTTTCCATCTGCCTGAGGGCGATGGCGGCTTCGTTCGGTTCAAAAAAGGTGGCCGGTTCGTAAACCCAGCCGGCGGCCAGTCGCTCTTCCTCTTTTTTCAGCCTGCCGAGAATAAACCGTCCGACGATCTGCGAAAAGAGTCGCGTTCTCAACCCGAAGGTCCGGTAGAGGTCAGACAGCAGGGCGTCCATTTTCGGATATATTTTTTCGTCGCTGGCATACCACTGCTTCATGGCCCAGACTGCAGCTGCATAGTTTGTTCTGAGCGGTTTGATCTCCCAGGCGATCCGCTTCCGGATCCGTTTTTCAGGATGGTGGCGGTATGTCTCCCAGCCGTTGAGCAGGACCCGGATCAACCTTGCAACGCTGGGTCCGTTCACCTGAAAATCCCTGTCAAAAGCGTCGATGATGGCATGTTCCTCTTCTCCGTTCAAAAAATGGGTGTGTTTATAGTTGAACCGGTACTGGCCGTGGCTGTCAGCTACCGAAAACACCTCTTCGGACAGAAGTTTCCCTTCCTGCTGCATTTGGGCGTACAGGGGGGTCCCCGAAACCGGGGTGTAGAGCATGAACTGGTGAAAAACGGTATCATGGGAGACGGCATAGTCGATCACCCCATGGATGTTTGCCGGGGTGTGGTTTTCCATCCCGATAATAGATGATCCCAGCACCCGGATACCGGTAGCCTGGAGTTCTCCGACCAGCTTGCGGGTATCGATCCCCTTCAGCTTGCCATACTGGCTCTCTTCTCCTTCCAGCCCGATCCAGACCCAGGCCACCCCCAGGCCGGCCAGCTGGTCCATGGCATAGGTTTTCAGCACCCGGGCAGAGCTGAAAATGGACAGAACCCAGCTCTTGCCATTGGTTTGCATGAGTTCCAGCAATTCCAGCGCCCGCTTGCGATTGAGGAGAAAGTTTTCATCCATCACGAAGAAAGAGTTTACTTTCAGGGTTTTCTCAATGTCGCACATCACATCGAACAGTTCCTGCCCGGTCTTGTAATAGTTGACAAAGTTGCCCTTTCCCCCGAAAAAGGCAGAAGTCGAACAGAAGTTGCAGCCCAGGGGACAGCCCACCGACGGAATCAGGATGGCTGCCGTGTTTTTCGCTTTATCCGCGACCGGGAGCCCCAGGATCCGGGTCCCGAACCCTGACAGCATTTTGGGGTGCTTCACCGGTTCAGCGCTGTCCTGTTTTAGAAAATTCCGGAACCAGGCCACCCCGTCCCCCTTGACGATATGGTCCGCATCAATGCTCTTTTCAATATCGACCTTGTTGGCAATGTGCCCACCCACAACGATGGTCGCATCTGGCTGGTGGGATCGAATCAGCTCGCACATCTTCCGGACCTTCCCCAGATTCGGCGCAATACCGCTGATCCCGATAATGTCGTAGGGGTTGTCGCGGATGGTCTGGATAAATCTGTCGAGATCGGGAAAATCCAGCAGCATGCAGGGTGCATCGATGTTTGTCTGGATCAGTTTCAAACCGAACGAGCGGACGAACATGCGCAATGAAAACCCTCCCTGGGTCCGCGTCACCTGGTTCTGGTACAGCTCCATCGGATTGATTTTACGGCTGCCATAGTCGTCATCCTGGGCAAAGGGGCCAAAGACGCTGGACAAAAGAACCCTGGCCTTCGCGCCGAGCGGATGGGTGGGATGGTTGGTATTCATGATAATTTCCATATAAAAACGATAGATACAAAGTGGCCGGGGCCACGGGATTTTCCTTAACTATACAACAAAAAAACAGCTCCCGGTGGGAGATGACAATTGTATTACACGGTCATATACCCCTGAATCAGGTCGGAAGCGCGGCCATCAGCCAATCCGGCATATTTATCCAGGATATGCCATGACATTTGTTTTACAGGCACCGGGCTGTGAGGAGAGGGGGAAAACCTGAAAATCGCGTCCTACCTGCAGAAGGATGCCGCGCAGAATCAGAAAAACCGGGATAAAGTCCTGGCGATGTTTCCCATTTTGCAGGACAAGCTGAATACCGAATCCAGGGAACTCAGTGGCGAACAGCAACAGATGGTCGCCATTGCCCGGGGGCTGATGGCCAACCCGGAGGTGCTGCTGCTGGATGAACCCTCCCTGGGTCTCAGTCCGCTCCTGCGCCAGCAACTGGGCGAAAACATCAAAGAGATCAACCAGGCCGGCACCATCCGTCCGATTTCAATGGGTGGATACAAACCCGTATCGGTATGCTACACTGTCGGGAGATAACCGGGCAGCCTGCACGGAATAAAAACGGATAGCCAACACTCAGTGTCATTAACTTGCCCAAATGAAACCGCACCAACCGTACCGATTTTCAAGAACCGCATTGATCCCTCCCGGAGCTCCCAGGTTCTTGAAAACAGGAACCGTTAGCGCTTAGCAAACAACGTATGCCCAGGTTAACGGGATTGAGTTAACCCACTTTCTCAAATCAATCACACGCCCATGGAAAACAAGAAATTCGATCCCAAAAAAATCAACAAACTGAACGATCCCAATCGTCTTCAGCTGCAGCCGCCGGACAAAATCTGGAAGACGCTGCAATTGACAAATCCGTCGATTCTGGTGGATATCGGTGCCGGAACCGGTTTTTTTGCCATGCCCTTTTGCGACATGATGGCAGGTGGCAGGGTGTTCGCCTGTGACTCCTCTGATATTATGATCGACTGGATGACGGACAATCTGCCCGCTAAATATCGGGATCGTGTCATCCCCATCAAGTCGGACGAGAATCATTGTCTGCTGGAGGATGATCTGGCTGACCTGGTCTACATGATCAACCTGCACCACGAACTGGATGATCCGGTTCGGATGCTGGGGGAGGCTGTCCGGATCCTGAAAAAGGGCGGCACCTTGATGGTCATTGACTGGGAAGCGGTGGAGATGCCAATGGGCCCCCCATTGAGAATTCGTATTCCTGCAGCGGTGATTGCAGAACAGTTCAAACAGGCCGGGTTAGCGGATGTCACTGACCGAGGCGGCTTGACCCATCACAGCTTTATTACCGGGGTCAAACCCCGAGAGTAACACCCCCCACCCAGTTTTTAAAGTCAAAGATGTCGAGGGGTGCACCAAAAACATGTGGGGTTGTGATCATAACCGCTTCAAGAGGTTATTTATTCAGAAAAACGCATGCATCCATCCTTGGAGCTCCTGGAATCCATCCCTGGCTTCCAAGGTTTTCTGAACAAACAACCTCTTTCCG
>JAHJRI010000099.1 GCA_018830885.1 bacterium
AATATGGCGTTTCACGGCGTGCATATTCTTTTTCTCCCTGTTTGATTGAATGAGGATATATCCCGCTTCGAGATGGTGCGATGATATTAACTTTCCAAAGATTTAAGATAAAGCGCCGTCGCTTTTTCCATCAGCGAAGTCGTCCGGGGAACCATTTTGGAAGGGTCTTCCAGGGTCCCTTCCAGCAGACTGGCACCTTCAAACAGCTGTTCGATGCAGTCCCTCAGCAGGGGGTCCTGGGGAAATTTTTTCTGGATATTCGCCAGATGCTGGATCAGTGAATTGGACAGATTCACCTCCATGACCCGTTTCCCACCTTTGAAATCCTGGTCCATCATTTTCATCATCCTTTCCATGTTGGCATTCATGGCATCTTTGGGACTGACCAGGGTGCAGGCGCTGTCCACCAGCCGTTTCGACTCGATGACGTCTTCCACCCGGTCCCCAAGGATATCCTTGAAGTAACCCAGGAGTTTCTTTTTGGATTTGGCGTCCAGCTGGACCGTATCCTTTTCAGCTGCTTTTTCATCTTTCAGCTTCAGATCGGCCTTGTCAATTCCAACCAGCGGCTTCTCCTTGTAAGTGCCAATGGAAGGCATGATAAAATCGTCGATTTCATCATAGAGGTAAAGGACTTCGATACTGTTTTTCTTGAAGTACTCCAGGTTCGGCGAGTTCTCAATCGCCACCCGGTTTTTGCCGTAGACGTAATAGATCTCTTCCTGATCTGTCCCCATTCGCTCGACATAGTCATGCAGTGACGTGAGCTTGTCGACTTCGAAGGAGGATTCACAGCGATAAAGCTCGATCAGTTTTTCCCGATTGGCAAAATCGGTATGAATCCCTTCCTTGATGAAGTAACCGAATTTTTTCCAGAAATTCTCAAACCGCTCCTTCTCTTTTTCCGACCACTCCTTGAACTCTCCCAGCAGTTTCCGCACCAGGTATTTATTGATCTTCTCCATGATCACGTTTTTCTGGGTCACTTCCCGGGAGATATTCAGGTTGAGGTCTTCCGAATCCACAACACCCTTGACAAAACGCAGCCACTGGGGAATGAGTTCCTTGCAGTCGTTCTGGATAAAAACCCGCTTCACGTAAAGATGAAGCCGTGTATCCAGATCGTTGGTCATCAGGAAGCGTTCGGGCTCCTCGGGGATGAAGAGGATCGATTTGAACTGTACCGGGGCTTCGACGCTAAGATGCAACCAGCTCAGGGGATCCTTCGTGGAGTTGGCAATGTATTTAAAAAACTCCTTGTACTCCTCATCCTTGACATCATCCTTTGGTTTTGACCAGAGTGCCGTGGACTGGTTGGCCTTTTCCGAATTCAAATTGATGGGAAAGGATACAAAATCGGAGTATTTCTTAATGGTGCTTTCGATCCGCCACTTGCTGGCCAAATCCCCTGCATCTTCCTTAAATTTAAAAGAGATGCGGGTTCCCCGCTGTTTCAGTTCCACGGGTTCGATCGTATAGGAACCGGTTCCTTTTGATATCCAGCGGAAACCCTCTTCGCTTTTATACGAGCGGCTGTCCACCGTGACCTCTTCGGCAACCATGAAGACCGCATAAAATCCGACGCCAAACTGACCGATAAGCTCCAGGTCGGTCTTGCTGTCACCGGTCATCTGCTTAATGAATTTACCGGTGCCGGAACTGGCAATGGTACCCAGGTTTTCAATAAACTCCTGCCGGGACATACCGATGCCGTTATCATATATGGAGAAACGCTTCTCCTCTTCATTCAGGTCGATCTCTATTTTCAGATCACCGTCATCTCCCAGTACCTTCTCATCTGTCAATGAGACAAAATGCAGTTTGTTCAGGGCATCTGATGCATTGGAGATCAGTTCCCTCAGAAAAATCTCGCGATGGGTGTACAGCGAATGGGTGATCAGATTCAGCAGTTGGGACATCTCAGCCTGAAACTGAAACTCCTCTTTTTTGGGTTCTTCCG
Organism: bacterium; assembly: GCA_018830885.1. Lineage (GTDB taxonomy): Bacteria > SAR324 > SAR324 > XYD2-FULL-50-16 > XYD2-FULL-50-16 > JAHJRI01. The sequence continues at coordinate 1,961 of JAHJRI010000099.1, forward strand.
GTTGAGGTTCTTTTTGTTCTTCACTCATGGTTCTTTTACTCTTTATAATATTATTTATGAGATTTATCTGAATAGGTTGTTCTATCCATTTAGTTTATCAATACCAGTAATTTAAATTTATTTTGTTTTGTCCAAACTGTCAATTCAGATCCACGGCAAATGTCCTGCCGATGTGATCCAGCTGTCTACCAGGGTACCGATGAGAGCGGAAAATGAAAATAGATCCGCTATTTATAATGCGGTTCCCTGCCCCAGAAACGGCAAGCCTCGTAAAAATAGGTCAGATTTTCCGGTATTTCGTGGGCAACGGTCCGTTTAAAGGTCTCCAGATCACAGCTTCCCAGCCATTTTTTGGCGTTTTCATAAGAACTGAACTCCTTGGCAATCAGCGTGACGTTTCCCATCTGCCCATACAGCACGATCGACCCGGGGGACCAGGTAATGCTGAAGGAATTCAGGGTGGTTCCCGGTTTTCCGACATACCAGGATTTGGATTCAGATGCAATGATTTTATGATTTTGAAATGACTTCTTGATATCCTCATGAGCCTGGTTCATTGTTATTCTCGATTAGATGATTACCGGTTTCGGTTCAGTCCTGTATGCTCCTCGACGCCCAACATGAGATTCAGGTTTTGAATGGCAGCCCCTGCAGCGCCCTTGCCCAGATTGTCAAGTCGTGAGATGACGACTGCCTGATCGTCATTTCCAAAGACCATGATGTCGACCCGGTTGGTTTCATTACACAACAGGGGTGAGAGAAATCCGTCTTCCAGTTGGTCAATATCGTTGGGTTCAGAGACATTGATAAACGCTTCCTTCTTATAGTATTCAGCCAGGCTCTCATGAATGTGGACCGCGGTTGTCCCTTTTTTCAGCAGACGGGTCACCAGCGGTATGGAAACCAGCATCCCCTGTTCAAAATGGCCCACCGCTGGAATGAAAATCGGGTCATGGTTTAGCCCGGAATAACGCTTCATTTCCGGAATGTGTTTGTGTTTCAACTGCAGACTGTACTTTCGATAGGACCAGGGCGAATCCGGATGTTCAGCCTGCCGGGCCTGGTATTTTTCGATCATCTGTCTCCCACCACCGGAATAACCCGAGACAGCATCAATGCAGACCGGATAGTCGGCAGCAACAATACCGGCCTTCAGCAGGGGCACAATTCCAAGCAGAAATCCGGTGGGGTAACATCCGGGATTGCTGACCCTTGACGACATCCTGATCTTCTCACGCTGAGCCGGAGCCAGTTCGGGCAGACCGTAGACCCAGCCTTCCTGTGTCCGATGGGCGGTGCTGGCATCCAGGACGCGAACCCGGTCACTGCTGATCATGGAAACAGACTCCCGGGAAGCCGCATCCGGCAGACACAGAATCGCCAGATCCACCTCATTGAGGATCTGCGCCTTTATTTTTGGGTCTTTCCGTTTGTCATGGGGGATTTCAACCAGGGTGATATCCTCCCGCGTCTTCAGGCGGTCGGCGATCTGCAGCCCCGTCGTACCGGCCCGGCCATCGATAAATACATTAAACACAGCACGCTCCGTTATTCTGCTTCATTGATCTTTCTTCTGATGGTACGGATTCCGATGCCCAGCATCTTGGCAGCCTTGGTCCGGTTTCCCCCGTTATATTTCAAAGCGGCCCTGATCAGCATCTCCTCGGCCTCCTTCATGGGTGTGCCTTTGGGAATAAACGTTCCTTCCTCCGTGGGATAGGATGAGACCTCAATCACATTGTCATGCCCACTGAAATTCTGGTCGTATCGATCCGGTTCCGGTCGAAAATCCTGAAAGGACATCATCTTCTCCGGAAAATACATGGCCAGATGGTCAGGGACAACCTGTCGGACATGCCCGGGCAGAAGAACTGCCAGCCGGGTCATCAGGTTTTTCAGTTCACGCACGTTACCCCGCCAGTGCTGCTCAACCAGAATCTGTATCAGGTCGGATGACAGAGAGGGATACGGTTTGTTGCGATTCAACTCTGCAAAGGCCCTTTCCAGAAAGGTCCATGCCAGCAGTGGAATATCCTCGATTCTTTCCCTGAGTGCCGGGAGATGAATCCGCAACACATTCAACCGGTAGTACAGGTCTTCACGAAACAGACCCTCTTCCACCGATTTTTCCAGGTTCACCTGTGTGGCAGCGACAATACGCAGATGGGTTTTAATCGGTTTCTCGCCCCCTACCCGGTAAAACTGTTTTTCCTCCAATACTCGCAATAAACGAGCCTGCAATGCCAAGGGCATTTCCCCGATTTCATCCAGAAACAGGGTCCCATTGCGGGCCAGTTCGAATTTTCCGCGGTGCTGGGTTTGGGCCCCGGTAAAGGACCCCTTTTCATGGCCAAACAGTTCTCCTTCGATCAGGCTTTCCGGAATCGCACCGCAGTTGACCGCAATAAAAGGTCCATTGGCAAAGGGACTCAGACCATGAATGGCCCTGGCGACCATCTCCTTTCCGGTTCCGGTCTCTCCTGTCACCAGGACACTGTGACTGCTGGCAGCGACTTTGGGCAGGATCATCAGACCCCGCCGCATGACCGGAGACCGAAAGATCAGATAGGGACGCAACAACTCTGTCAACGGGTCTAGTTTACTGATCGAAGAGGTGTCTACCCGAATTTTTTCCCGAATACTCTGGGCCAGCGCTTCGATCTTGACCGGTTTTTTAAAGAATCCATCAACCTCAATGGGACTCTCTTTAAAAACGGGATCTGTCGGTGATTTATCCGACATAAAATAAAAGAGCCCGGAGGGGACGGCTGTTTTATAGTATTGGAAGATTTCAAACCCGTTTCTTTTATCAAATTCCGCATCAGCCAGGACAGCATGAACCAGTTTGTTCGAGATGATCCCCGTGGCATTTGTCATGGTTCCTGCCAGATGAACAATAGCCCCCAGTTCCGTGAGATACCGCTTCATGTTTCTCAGATTGGAACTGTCCTGATCAGCGATCAAAAGAAAAACGCCATTCAGATCCGGTAGAGTTCTTGTAGAAGTCATGGTTGATCTATTGCTAAAACGGACGTCATGATAATCTGGGCGGGGATCGCTTCACCAATTCGGTTGTGTACCGCCTCTGATGGTTAACTTAAATGAACCGGAGGGATTTGATCAAGGGAAAGTGTTGGGCGCACACCATCGAACGCCGATGGTGTGCGGTTGTCAGGTCAGATCAGATTTATTGGATTTCGAAGTTGACATCACTGAATGAGGTATTGCCAACATTGTCAATGGCTCTGATTTTTATGCTGTAGGATTGCTTTTTCTTGAAAGAAAGGGGTTTGCGGTATTTGATTTCATCTGCACCGTTAATGCTGTAATAGATATTCCGGATACCGGCCTGCAGGTCTGTTGCTGCCAGATAGAGCAGCGATTTCAGCGGATAAATCTGCTTGCCTTCGACCGTGGTATTGACACCAAAATGGTGAAAGATTTCAGGAGCCACTTCGTCTACATACAGATCAATCGTTTTTTCTTCAGCCTGGTTGTTGACGTTGTCAATTGCCCGGAATGTCAGCATATGAAGCCCTTCGGTGGGGGCAGTAAACGGCCCGCCGTTTAACCGTTCAGGGGCACTATTGAGTTTATAGAAAACGCTCTTGACACCGGACAGATTGTCGGTGGTTTGCAGATCGATTTCAGTTGTCAGTCGGATGTAGTTCGTTTTGCGGCTGAAATAGTGCTCCCCCTTGAAACTGGGAATCACCTTCGGCTCACTGATATCGACGATAACCTCTTTATCGATGGCTTTACTGACATTGAGCACTTTGTCACTGGCCTTGAAAGAGTAGGTCGCCTTGCCGTTTCTCTGAGGGAAGATAAAGGGATCACCATAGATCATGCTTTTTTTGCTATTCAGATAGTACCGGATTTTTTCAACACCAGCCTTGTTGTCAGTCGCTGTCAGTTCAACCGTTGTGCGCCCGGAAACATACTGCACTTTTCCTTTCAGGTACTGATCCCCAATCAGTTGATCCATGACCACCGGCGGAATAGAGTCCAGATAGAAGGCAAAGGACTGGTTCGTTTCCTGGTTTTGCACCCGGTCTTCAGCTGCGTAAACCACCTTGTAGCTGCCGTCTTTCAGACCGCTCATGGTCAGGGGCTCCTTCTCGTAGACCCCTTTTTTCCCCTTAAAGCGGTACCGGATCAGTTTGACACCTGCCTTCATATCACGACTTTTCAGGGTGATCTTTGATCTGGGGGAGAGGATATCCTCTCCAGCCTGGGCAAGATGGGGACCTAGTACCCTGGTCACTGTCTCCGGTGGGGTGAAATCCAGGGAATACAATCGTGTCCGAAGCGTGGACTTGTTGCCTACATTGTCCAGAGCATAGAACTGCAACTTGTAATCGATTTCCTGATTGAGCGTCAGGGGCTTTTCATAGGGGATGAAGGACTCGCTGTTCAAAGAGACATAACCGGCAAATACACCGGAATCGGCATCGCTGAAAGCGAACGAAATTTTAACCGGCTTCCCGTAGATATTGACATTTCCGTTATAGACCCAGGGGGCCTTGGTCACTGAAAGTGCGGCTTTGGGTGCTTTTCCGTCATCGTAAACATGAAAGATGTGGTTGTCCGCTTTTTTCTGGGGAACCCGGTGATCGGCCATATGCCGGATGGTATGGGGACCGTGGCCTTCAAACTCGAATTTTTCCGGTGGCAGGCTGGAATCCAGACTGGCCTGATTTCTCAGAATGTAACTCTCCGCATTTTTATCGGCTGATGTTGCCAGGCGCAGATAAATCGGGGTTTTGCTTTTAACATACAGTTTCCCCTCAGGACTGACATAAACATGACCGGGTTTCCTGGCCATAGCCGTGTCTGCTTCTGTTTTTTGCTGAGCAAACGCACAGAGAGGAAAAAGCAGGGCGAATAGAGTGATAAGTAACTTGTTTGTTTCTTTCATATGACCTCCTGGTGAATCGGTGGCTTTTAATAATAAAATAATTCTGTTCGGTACGGGTCTTACAGCGATTGGTCCCGGATTTCTGACGGCGAAAAGCCACATGGCAGGAACTGTAGAAGCTTTATCCGCCAAAAGTTGCCGGAGTTCCAAGCGGACCTTTGACACTGTTGTCCGCATCAGTTTCTGGAAAGAAATGCAAAACAGGAGCTTGAATCTTTAATCTAAGGTAAAACGGGCTAAGAAGGCAATAAAAAAGAAACAATTAATCGGGGATAAACGGGGACGGTCGGGTGTTAAACAGTTGCAAGGCTGGAATAGCGGGCATTTTTCCTGAATGTCTGTGCGGGACTTCCCTTTCTTGAAAGAGACATTCGAGATTGACAATCCGTCAACCGGCTGGAGCCGTTGATCACGGCAATGATCTGCAATTGCCGCTATTCCGGGCGGTTTAAACTTCCATCAGCTCTTTTTCCTTGCGGACCATCATCTCATCCACAATCTGGATATGATCATCCGTCAGTGCCTGGATTTTAGCCAGCTGCTGTTTTTGTTCATCCTGGGATATTTCCTTGTTTTTCTCCATTTTTTTTACCAGATCGTTGCCTTCCCGTCTGACATTCCGGATGGGGATTTTTGCGTTTTCACCCAGTTTTTTAATCTGCTTGACCAGATCTTTCCTTCGCTCTTCTGTCAATGGTGGAATCGGCAGCCGAATAATATTTCCGTCGTTTTGAGGGGTCAATCCCAGATCGGATTTCTGGATTGCCTTTTCGATGTCTGACAATATTTTCTTTTCCCAGGGTGTAATCACAATCAACTGGGGATCGGGGACACTGATGTTGCCGACTTGATTCAGCAATGTGGGGGTGCCGTAGTAATCGACATGGATATTATCGAGTATGGCAGGGTTCGCCCGGCCGGTCCGCACTTTTTGAAAATCGGTTTTTAAAACGTCAATGGCTTTGTTCATTTTCCGTTCTATTTCATTCAGATGATCTTCCATGGCAGCTTTTATTTAGTGGTGAAGGTTTTATCTGTTGGTTTCACTCTCGTTCCAAATAGTTCTATTGCAGTATTGACCCTGAGTCAACCGAAAATCAAATAATTCTCATTGAATCTTTCATTTTATTTATTTAAGATCTGAAGAACTTGGGGAGTATCGGAAACCATTCCCATAATCAGATTTTTTCGGTATGATTGAACTATCTCAGTCTCAATTCAAACAAATCTCACAGAATCAGGAGTCATATGAAAGGTTTTTTCTATGGATTAACAGCAGGTATGGCAGCCGGAATTGTTGCTCAAATGATGATTGCCAAAAACCATGAGCAGATGTTGGAACTGGTAAAAAACCTGCCCCGTCCCCTGAAATTCAGTCCGAACAGCTCGATTGAAGAACTTCTGGCACAAAAAGACATGCTGGAGGATCTGATTATTAAGAAGCAAACGGAAGCGGCCGCATATAATGATGAGGACGATGAAGCGGAAGACGAAGAAGAAAAGGATGACGATTTCTAAGGTTCGACTCTCGGCGTGTCGCCTGTTTTTTTCAGCTCCTGGAAAGCTGAACCCAGGGTTTCGATGAGACAGGAAGCCGTGAGGGATTCTTCACCATAGTCGGCCCGGTACAAATCGCCACTTTTACCATGCAGCCATGTTCCCAGCAGGGCTGCATGAAGCGGTGATCTCCCCTGGGCCAGCAGTCCGCCGATAATGCCTGCCAGCACGTCTCCGCTGCCGGCGGTCGCCATACCGACGTTTCCGGTGCCGTTGACAAACACCCGTCCCGGTGGGCTGAAAACAAGGGTGGGAGCCCCCTTCAGAACCAGCGTCGTGGGCGTTTTTTCCACAAACAGGAGCCCCTGCGAAATTCTTTCTGCATTGCTTTTCGGTTTTTCAAAGCCGGAAAGCTGGGCAAACTCACCCGGATGGGGGGTTAGAATTCGATTTTGCAGATGGATTCCCTGCCAGTTCCTGAGACCATAAAATCCGTCAGCATCGATAACGGCGGGTATCTTGTCATCCTGCAGCAGTCTTTCGATCTTACCCCATAGCCTGCTCTCCCGACCCAGACCACAACCGACAACCAGGGCGTTAAACCGTTTCAACCAGTCGGCAGAGATCTCCTCCTGATCAACGGTCATCAATTCCGGGGTCCTGCCGGGGAATACATTCCGTCCCGAAGCCGGCAATGCTGCGGTCAGCAGACCCAGACCGGTTTTGATGGCAGCCTGGCTGGCCAGCAGAGCCGCCCCCAAAGTGCCTGTCGCCCCGCATATCACTGCCAGGTGACCAAAACGGTTTTTATAGTCATCGGGCTTTCTTTCCGGAAGATATGGACGGACGCTTCCGGCTTCAATCAGGTAATATTCGGGTTTAAAATCAAAGAAATTTTCCTGAATGGTGATTTTCTGGCAACTGAGCTTCCCGGCAAAGGCTTTTCCCGGGTAAAGATGGTGTCCCACCTTTTCGACCTGAAAAGTAATGGTGTGATCCGCACGGATGCTGACTCCCAGAAGATCTCCGGATGAAGCGCTGATACCCGAAGGAATATCCACCGCCATCTTGGTTCCGGGGAAGCGGTCGATCTGATGCAGGATCTCCACCAGGGAACCGCGAATATCCGATTCAACACCGGTGCCCAGGATCGCATCGACAATGACGCCATTTTTTGACAACCGGGGATCGTTTTCCCGAAACTGCTCCCAGGAAACCGCTGATCCGTATGCCTCCCAGATCCGGGCATTCGTGACGCAACCACTCGTTTTGGGGGGGTTGACAGCAACAACCTGGCACACATACCCCTGGCTGACAAGGTTTCTGGCAATGGCATAACCGTCGCCGCCGTTGTTGCCGGCTCCACAGAAGATCGTGATCCCCTCTGCCTGCTTCAAAACGGGTTCCGCCGCCGCAACCCAGGAACGGGCCGCATTTTCCATCAGGACCAGACCGGAGAGACCGATGGTCTCGATCGTGTAGTGGTCCATTGCCTGCATCTGTTTTGAATCAACAAGTCTCATGGCATCGTTTTCAGGCAGCTCAGCGGATCAGCAAGGCGGTTTTCCTATTGCGCAGTTTCCGCGTGAATTTTCATGATGACGGAATGAAAGTGCTCCGCCAGCTCGTTCTCCTTCGCCTCATATTTGGTCGACGCATGGTTGGTCTCAACGCAGTTGGGGTTCACCCATGTTTTCAGCTTGACATGCTTGAGATCAATCTTCCTGGCTTGCAGGTATTTCCGGAGAAGGATGTGCAGGGATTTGGCCTTGAGCATTTTCTGGTAGGTACTGATGTACGACTCGATCTGTTCATCAAAATGAGGAATGTCAAACTGATCGACATAAATGGTGTTCAGGTTGTCACGGTAAAGAATGGATAAACTGCCGTATTTCAGCAGGTTCAAAAAGATCATGACTTCATTGATAATTCGATCTGTCTGGATACAGTCCAGGTAGCTGACCTTCTTTTCACCAAAAAGGTCGTTGATCTGCTTCATGATCCGCTCAATCTGGTCGGGTCGGACAAATGCAAGCTGGTTGTCATTTTTCGAGCCCAGATTCGTGTGTTTCAAATCGTATTCAACCTCGGTCTTGGTCTCGTTCAACATCCCCTGGTTGAATATGCCATAGTATCCGTTAATCACGCAGTATACCAGTCCCTTGAGAAAATGGGGGCTGTCAACCAGCATGATCTCTTCCGGTAACAGGTTCAGAATGGACGATTCAAATCGTTTGCCGACAGATAATCCCTTCTGCAGAGACCGGAAAAACCAGCCCTTTTTAGGAAGGTATCCGATCTGCAGCCGACCCCTGGGGATCTGCAGGTGATTGAGAATACAGCGCTGCACCACATTGGGAGCAGGTTTGAAGCTTTTCAGATAGTAATGGTGCCAGATTTCGAACTCCTTGGAGGTTTTCTCATCTATCGTGATCATCTTTTTTACTTTTTCCTGAATTCTTTCAACACTCTTCAGGAAAAGCTGGCGCAGATCGGTTTCAAAATCAGCTACTGTCTGAACGTCACCGATAAAAGTGGCCATCAGGCGGGTCCGCTTGTCCGATTCCTCCGGGAACGCCCGGCTCAGGTACTTCAGCAGGACTTTTTCGCGGTGCTTGTCAAATTTCCGGGTATCACCCGGTTTTGTAAAAACATCGGACACCCGGATATGCAGGGCAAAGGCATAGTCGATGATCTGTGAGACGTCCCCCGATTCATTCTCGGTAATCCCGCGCATCAGGCCCGGTATGCCATATGCCACTTTCAGCGCTTTGTATCGTATCCACCAGGGGTCAAACTGAAGTGCAGGGAACTCATTTTCCAGTTCCAGCAGTTCCTCCGGCTGGAACTGACTGCCGTTCGCGCCGGCACCGTGGGGATTGGCTTCGTTAACCAGTTTGTTCAGCAGTTCCGGGTCCTTAATCAACTGAATGGTGGTTTTCCCCAGCTTCTTTTCCAGCAGCATTTCATAACGGAGGATGTTGAGGGTTGCTTTGGGGAGATTTCCGGAGGATGCTTTGAAGGCTTCCCAGTAGGCTGCCGGCTGATGACTGGCGACATAGACCGGATCGAGATCCGGGGTTGGACCCTGATGATTGATCTGGTCAACGATCTCTTTGCAGAAATCCATCAGGCCAAACTGGAGAAAATGGGTGAAGTTTTCAAACTGACGGCTGTTGTTGTTGATCTCAGGGCTGAAAAGAAAATGGCTGGGGATGACAGGGGTAAAATAGATGCCCGGCATCAGGGTTTCATAATTGAGAATCAATTCATAGGCCCCACCTGAGGATTCCTTGGAATCAAGGGTTGACCCGAAATACCCTTTTTGCAGATCCCTTCTGGAAAAAGGGAACAGGTACACTTCAGCTTCAGGAAATTTGTCCTGTACATAATTCTGAATTTTGAGAATCCGCGCTTTCAGCAGCTGTTCCTGCTGCGACAGGTTCGACTTTGCTTCCCAGGAAGCGTCGGTCTTGGTCAGTTCGATAATTTCCAGAAGCAGCTGGTACCTCATTTTCTGGTCGTTGTTCTTGAGGATCTCTTTTTCAGCATTCCTGGTTTTTGATATCAGATGGTGAAAAAGAATCGGGTACTTCTGCTCAATCCGTTTTCTAAAAAAAAGGGAAGCCTTTTTTCTTTGTTCATCCGACTGCGTTTTTCCCGGATCAATCCCTTTTTTCTGGTAATAGCGTTTAATCAGCCGACCATGCTCCTTCATCAGGGTCTCCTTCAGCATGGCGTCGGTCCAGTCATTGGTATCGAATTGGGAGGGTTCCAGGTTGAACTGAACCTCCAGATCCAGGTCTGACGCAATATTCTTGTGACCGACGGTACCGATCGAGCCGATACTGTATATACCTTCAATGGGAGCCGAGCTGTCAGGTGGCTGAATCCGGTCGTCAAATGTCTTCCGGATGTAGTCTTCAAAATCCTGCTGAAAAATCGGCGAGAGCTGGGAAATCCCCTTGACACCCGACGGGGTCCCCTCCATGAAGAGATCAACCTTTTTTTCCCCCCCATTGGCTTTCTTTTTATCAGAACTGAAAATCTGGTATTTCAGCTCTTTGAGGCGGCTATCGTTTACATGAAGCAGGTAGATAATTTCATACAGAGCGAACCGCATCGCAGGATCAAATGATTCAAAAGCGTGGCTGATGCGGCCTTCATTGTACCTGTTGAAATAGGTGACACCCTCCTCGACCCTTGCTGCCAGCTGATTTCGCGGACCTTCCTTCAACTGGATGCCCTCTCTGAAAATACTGCACAAACCACCTGTCTTAGGTTTGGCTGGTGCGGCCGCTTGTGTCGGAACAGGTTTCCGCTTCTGCCTGGACTTGTTACCGTCCTGAAACTGAAAAAAGTGTTTGAAAACCATATGTTTATAGTCTTGCGGAAGTTTGTTTAAACTGCCCGGGTCTATTTGATCAAAGGTTATGCGTTTTTATCAGTTAGCGGTTTTCTTTAATCTGCCGGATGGGATATCATGGGTTCTGCACCATCAGCATTTTCATCATCACCAGTGTGACAAGCCGGAAAAGCCTTTTATCAGTCTACTGACTGATATCAAAACCATAGCTGTCAAGATGTTAAGGGGCTCCGATTTATACCGGTTTATTAAAGAATAACAGTTTGTGAAGTCATTTTCCAGTGCGGAATGCACTGTTCGACACAATTTCTGGCTGGCCTGCAATGGCTCCAGCCAAACAAACCCGTTTCCAATCATTGTTCATGGAGCAGCGTAGCCGTTTTTTCGCCACAGCACCCAAAGGGATTGAGTCACTGCTCAATACCGAGTTAAAAGAAATTGGCGCTGAATGGACACAGCAAACACAATCCGGCGTCTATTTTGAGGGCGATCTGCAATTGGCGTATCGTGCCTGTCTCTGGCTGAGAACAGCCAATCGGGTGTTGATGCCCATTGCCAGTTTTGAGGCCAAGCTGCCCGAAAACCTCTATGACGGCATTAAACAGATCAACTGGTCTGACCACCTGGAACCGGATGGAACGTTGGCGGTTGACTTTTTCTCGTCGCGGTCACGGATTGAGCACAGCCACTTTGGCGCCCTGAAGGTAAAAGACGCCATTGTGGACCAGTTTCGAGAGCAGTTTGACTGCCGCCCTTCAATCGATCTTTTCAGACCGGATATCCGTATCAACCTCCACATCCTGAAAAACCAGGCCACTGTCAGCCTGGACCTGTCGGGGGAGAGTCTGCATAAACGCGGATACCGCACAGAGGGGGGAAGGGCCCCCCTGAAAGAGAACCTGGCTGCTGCCATCCTGCTGAAGGCGGGTTGGAAAGAGATTGCCGGACAGGGGGGAGGACTAATGGACCCCATGTGTGGCTCAGGAACCTTTCCGATTGAAGCCGCCTTGATTGCAGCGGATTCTGCCCCCGGGTTGCTGCGGGACTATTTTGGTTTTTTCAAATGGAAACAACACGACCAACAGATCTGGGATGAACTGCTGGCAGAAGCCGAAGAACGGGAATCGGTCGGGATCAGCAACCTGCCTCCGATTATCGGTTATGATGCAGACCCGAAAGCGATCCGAAATTCAGTTGCAAACCTCGAAAAGGCTGGGCTTTCGGGATTCATCCATTTTGAAAAGAGATCCCTCTCCGAGCTGACACCCCATCCAAAAACCCGGGAAAAACCGGGAATTGTCATTCTGAATCCCCCCTATGGTGAGCGCATGGGCAGACAACACGAGCTGCGATCACTTTATCGGCAACTGGGGGAAAAATTGAGACAGGAATTTCCTGGCTGGCATGCTTCTCTTTTTACCGGCAACATTCCGCTGGGGAAAGATGTCGGATTACCGTTCAGCCAGACCGACACATTTTACAATGGAACCATTGAGTGCCGACTCTTCACTTTTACGGGTTTCAAAAAAAAACCGGTCGACCCCAAACGGTCACCCAGCCCCGATAACCGGGTCACCCCGCAAAACTGGACTGCAGGTCCGGAGATTGAGGGATTTACCAATCGGTTGCAGAAGAACCTGAAACGGTTGAAGAAATGGCGCCTGGCTGAAAATATTGACTGTTTCAGGGTGTATGACCATGATCTGCCTGAATATGCTGTGGCGGTGGATATTTACCATGACTGGATCCAGGTTCAGGAATATCAAGCCCCGTCTACCATTGACCCCGACCTGGCCCATTCCCGGTTAAACGATATCCTGTCCGTTCTGCCGGATATTCTGAATGTCCCTGCTGAAAACATATTTTTGAAGGTCCGTGATCGTCAAAAGGGAAAATCTCAATATCAGCGGATTCGATCCGAGCAGGTTTTTTTCGAAGTGGAGGAAGGCCGCTGCCGGTTCCACATTAATTTGACCGACTATCTGGATACCGGACTGTTTCTGGACCATCGGTTGACACGGCAGATGATTGGAGCGATGGCTGCGGGAAAGCGATTTCTCAACCTGTTTGCCTATACCGGAACGGCAACGGTACATGCTGCGATGGGAGGTGCCCTTTCAACCATGTCTGTTGACAGCTCGCAGACTTACCTCGACTGGGCCAGACGAAATCTGCTCCTGAATCAGATCAAACCGGACCGGCATCTTTTTGAACGGGAAGATTGTCTCAACTGGCTGAAACAGACAGACAGCAAATATGATCTTATTTTTCTGGATCCGCCAACGTTTTCAAATACAAAGAGTACCAAATCGATTTTTGATGTCCAACGGGATCACCCCTTTCTCATCCGACTGACAGCCCGGTGTCTCTCCAGGGGGGGAACCCTGATATTTTCTAATAATCTCAGAGGATTCAAGCTGGATGAACAGATACCTGTTACCTACCAGGTAAAGGACATCTCACTGGAAACGCTGCCTCCGGACTTTCAAAGACGACCCAATATTCACCACTGCTGGATGATTTCTCACAAACACCCATGACCACAGGTCACAACGAAGCATGAGCATAGGTCGCTGTAACGAATCCGTGTCTGGTACAAATCTCTTTCAGACCCCTTCGCCGGATTATCGCAACGCTGCGCTCAAAACAGGCCTGTCATCGCCCAGAAGAAAGAACCATTGAATCCAGCCAGCCACACATGAAAAATAAATGTCCCTATTCACCTGTATACGCCCCAAAAGTATTGTGTTTCAAGAAACGCATGAATCCTCCTGGAAGCCATCCATGGCTTCCAGGGTTCTTGAAACACAATACCTTCGGGGCTGAGCGGAAATCAAACTGAATAGATACAAATAAATAAGGGGAATCGGTAAAAAAGGCACGAATCATGATGTACTAATTGCAGCAATAAATGGAACCCTGTCTGCCGGTTTGTTGGAACCGGCTGGACAAGTCCCGGTAAGGAGCCTTGAAAACACCGGGCAGGGCCCTGAAAACAAGCAAGACCGTTTCGTGAAAATATGCGCTGACCCATATGAAACAAATTCTGACCGGTATAATTTTATCTTTGTTAATCTTACAGGGGGAAGTTTTTTCCGCCACCGAGATAAAATATAAATGGGAACAACAGTATTATGGGATGCTGAACGGCGAAAAAAGCCTGCTGTTTTCCCATGAGATGCGTTCATCAAAGTTAGCATTTGCGGATATCGACGGCGATGGAGACAAGGATATTTTTCTGGGTCAGGAAAATGGTGAGATAGCCTATTTTGAAAATCAGGGAGACCGACACACACCCAATTTTGTTTTGATTACCCAGCAGTATAAAGCCGTTTTTGAGATTCGCAAACAGGGCCGGAAAATCAAAATACGGAATGTGATTGATGTTGGTGAACGATCCGCCCCGACGCTGGTCGATATTGATAACGATGGGGATTTTGATCTCTTCATCGGTTCTGACGAGGGACGGATCTGGTTTTTTGAAAATGAAGGCAACAACCTCATCCCCGTTTTCAAACTGGTTACCCCCAAATATGAAGGTATCGAGGTTGGGAAAGGCAGTATTCCACTGTTTGCTGATGTCAATCTCAAAAGAAAACCGGATCTGCTGATTGGGACTGTTGAAGGGAAAGTGTGGCTTTTATTCAACGAAGGCACCCGGAAAAAAGCCGATTTCAAAACCCGCCCACCCATAAAAGTACTGGAATTCGGACTGGAAACCCACGCCGCTCCCGGTTTGTTTGACTGGGATGGGGATGGGGACCTGGATCTGCTGGTGGGCCAGAAAAACGGAACCCTCAGCTTTTATAAGAATGAGGGAACGGTTTTTTCCCCCAAATGGGTGTTTACCGAACGCAATTTTCAGCTGATAGACATTGGCGGGGAATCGACCCCGGTTTTTGTCGATATCGATGGTGACAACGATGATGACATGGTGATCGGCAGTGCCAACCCGACTGTTTTTCTGTACGAGAATCGATTGCGGGAAGAGAGCCGCACCCTGTGGAACATCAGTACCAACCTTTTTAAATTTCATAAACTGGTGGTGACAGGCAACCTGGCCAGCATCGCTGCCGGTGACCTGGATAAGGACGGGGACCTGGATTTGATCGTTGGCGAGGCCGGTGGGAACCTGAACTATTATGAAAATGTAGGCACCCAGAAGGATCCGGACTGGGTTCTGAGAACGGAAGAACTGCTCTACATCACCGGCATGGAAAACAGTGCCCCGACGCTGGGTGACATTGATGGCGACGGAGACCTGGATTTGCTGGTAGGTGGAAAACAGGGGCAGATTGCACTGATCATCAATCAAGGCAAGCCCGAATCGCCCAGCTGGATTCTGAGAGATCAGGCCTATTTTCAGATCGATGTGGGATCCAACAGCGTTCCCCGACTGCTTGATATTGATAATGATGGTGATCTGGATCTGTTGATCGGCAATTTTGCCGGCAGGGTGATTCTCTATTTGAATAAGGGAACGAAAACCGAACCCGTTTTTGCCGTCGAGTCGACCCGTTTTGGATCGGCCAAGGTTGTTCGCAACGCCGTCCCTGCTCTTTTTGACTGGAATCAGGACAAAAACGCAGACATGGTTCTGGGAGATGATGAGGGAAAAATCCAACTGCTGATTTCTCCGGGCAAACAGGGAGATGATAACAACATCTGGGAACTGAACGATAAGGCGCTCTTTACTTTCAATGTCTATTCCCGGGCTCACCCGTTTTTGCGGGATGTGAATGGTGATGGGAATCCAGACCTGCTGCTCGGGAACTATTCCGGTGATTTTCTGCTGTTTCTGAATAACGGCAGGGAAGGGGCAACAGATGCGCAGGTATCTGTCGTGGACAATTCCATCGATCAAAAGGAGGGCTCACTGGTTGTCGAGGAGGTGGAGGGCCCTGTCGAGATCGAGATTGAAGTGCCCGATGAGACCAAAGAAGAAGAGATGTCTCCGGATTTAACGATTGCAGAAGATGTGACCACTATTCTGGCCAAGGTCGACCCGAAATATGTCCGGGTGAATGTCCCGCTGGTGTTGAACGATACCATCTCAAAATCCACACCCACATTTGGAGACCTCGATCAGGACGGGGATCTGGATCTGCTGATCGGCAGCAAATCCGGGGCTATCTACTACTATCAAAACCAGGGTTCAGAGCAGGAGTGGGATTTTAGACTGATATCGGAAAATTATGTTGATACAAGAGGAGAAGCAAACACAGCCCCGCTTTTAACTGACCTGGACCAGGACGGGGATCTGGATTTGATCGTGGGAACCCAGAGGGGCCGGTTACGTTTTTTTGACAACCAGGGGTCCGCGGACCAGCCTCGATTTGTTGAAGAACCGGATTTCTTTAAACACATCTGGCTGGACAAGGATGCCAAACCCGCCGTAATGGATCTGGACAACGATGGGCTGGTGGACCTGCTGGTAGGCAATTTTAAGGGACGACTCGTTTTTATCCGCAATGATTCCGCACGATTCAATATCATGCGGCGGGACTACCGGAAAATTGATGTCACCCTCGGGGCCGCGCCATTTTTTGGCGATCTCAATAACAGCGGTACCATGGAACTCATCATCGGAACAGATGCCGGTAAAGTGCTGTTCTTCAAGAATGATCAGAGTGACCTCGCTGGAAACTGGATACCGGTCAACCAATATGGGGAAAACCTCTCATTTTTGCAGGGCAGTGTGCCTGTGGCTGTCGACATTGATGCAGATGGTGATCTGGATCTGATTACCGGGAGTGAATCGGGAAGAGTTATTTTGTATCGCAATGATGCGGTCGTGCGGGAGGAGTATTTCATACAACAGCGGCCAGAAGATGAATAACCCGCTTTCTGGTATCTATTCACCTGGATACGCCCCAAAGGTATTGTATTTCAAGAAACGCATGAATCCTCCTGGAGCTCCTGGAAGCCATCCATGGCTTCCAAGGTTCTTGAAACACAATACCTTCGGGGCTGAGCGGAAATCGAACTGAATAGATACGCTTTCTATTTATATTTGCGGAACCTGTTTTGAAGACCATGAAAAATAAACATCCAGATAGGAAAACCGGTTTGAATCCACTTGGAATCCTGATAAAGATGCGTTTGCTGGTGATGCTGGTCGTGATTATGACCCCCATTTGTCTGCATGCCGCCACCGACTCACCGACAGGTCTGATGGTTGAAAAAATCACCATCGGTGAAGATACCATTCCAACCGGCAAGGACCAGTTGATCGAAGTCGTGGTAAAAAACTATTCGGCTAAAAACCAGACAGTCGTCGTCAAGTTAATGATGACCATGCCCAACCAACTGATCATGACCTTCGGTAAAAAACGAATTATCGCCAAGGCCAAGACCGATACCCGGGCATTGCTGGTTTATCCTGTTGGAAAAAGGGGTGCAGGGGGATATTTTGTTGCAGCAAGGGTGTTTTCAACGACCGGCAAACTTTTAGCCAGCAGCATGGAAGACCAGAAGATGCGTTTTTTCGCAGCGGACGCCAATCACAGTCCGCCAGCGCAGACCGTATCCCAGGACAAACCGGTGACCACCCAGGCGGTTAATATGAAGGAGCAGGAATCCATTCCAACCGGGCCTAAGAAAGTGACCTTCGATCCTCCGGATCTCTTCATTGAGGAGTTGTCTGTCAGCAACAATAATTCAATCCTCAGGGGAGAAACAGCCCATATCAAGCTGGTTGTTACCAATGACGGCGGTGACGTGGCTGAAAACGTTGAGTTTTTCGCCAGCTGGTACTATCAGCACCGACCCAAGCGGATGATACGGTTTTACGAGGATAAGATCAGGATTATCGCACCAGGCGAAAGAAAGATCATGCATCTGCCGCTGACCATACCCGAGCAGGAACAGAAAGGGAAATATCTGGTTGAGGCAGTCATCGACAGTTCAAACTATATCAAGGAGACAAACGAGGACAACAACTCCCTTACCAGCAAAGAGTTCATCAATTTCAGTGATATAGCCCTCGAGTTTCCGGGAGAATCTCACTCTTTCGCAGAGGATGGCCGTTTTATTTTCCAGTGGCGCAGCAAGCAATACAACCAGTTCAAGGTTCAGATCTCTGCAGATGAACAATTCCTGGATACAGACAGTATCTTCGAACTGCCGAAGGGGGACAAGTGGGAATCAGCGAAAATGATTCAACCCCTGGAGGGGGAAATGCCGGCACTGGCCATCAGCCTGATGGAAAGCAACGATATCAACTACCTGTTCTGGCGGGTCAGGGCAAAAAACTCGCAGGGAGAGACGACCGTCTCGACTGCAAGAAAGTTTTTTATCAGTCTGACCGCGAAACCGAAGTGATTTCGTCGAGGACCGTCTTTTTGGCAATGATAAAATAGATCTTTCCAAAACTGCGCATCATGCCCGCACTCTTTTCAGCCAGGGGACCATTGCCCCAGAATAGATCCACCCGTCCGGGGCCCTTGATCGCGCCTCCGGTATCCTGGCTGGCGACGAAGCGGGCAATCGGCTTTACCCCCTTGAACTCAAGCTTTTCGTCAAACTCTGGAACATCGGAAACCAGATACCCCAGGCTGCCTTTTGGAAACACAGTGACATCGAGCGCGATGGACCGCAACGGCGTCAGCGGCACATTCAGACTACCCCGCGGATTCTCCATGTTTTCTTCCAGATTGAAAAAGGTATAGCTTTTGTTGTGATACAAAATCTGCTTCAGTTCTTCAGGATGGGTTTTGATATACTCCCGGATTCTTTCCATTGAGACCTCTTCCAGGAGAAGTTTATTTTCTGTAACCAACAGTTTACCGATGCTTGAATAAGGCTGACCGTTGGCCCCGGCCCAACTCAGTTTGATATAATCCCCCGAAGGCAGTATGAGAATTCCGGACCCCTGAATCTGCAAAAAAAAGAGATCTACCGGGTCCTGCATCCAGGCCAGGATTTCTGCTTTTTCATCGAGCACGTTCTGCTCCATGATCTCTTCCCGGGTATGATAGGGGACCAGCTGACCGTTCTCCATGCGGTAGACGATGGTCCGGTATTTGAGTGACTTCCTGAACTGCTCCAGATTCAGAACATTGAGATCCGAAGGCGGTCCATACACCGGAACATTGTATGTTTCTGACGGTTGCAGACTGCCTTTGAAAACCGGTTCGTAGTAACCGGTCAGCATCACCTGACTGTCTTTGTTGGCAACGGATTCAAAAATAAAGAACTTCTTTTCCAGTTCCGAAACCAGTTCACGATCATTTGCAACGCCAGCCAGCACTTCCAGGAACAACCGCATGGACTGCGCAACCTCACTGGCCGTATACTTCAGTTTGCCATATTCGAATTCCTGATCCTGGGGAATGATGTCCAGATAGGTTAAGGTGTTTTCGATAGCCTGCCGCAGCCCCTCGACGGGCAGGTCATCTCCGAGCAGAATCTCCGTATAGGGCCGATTGACCAGCCTCATCTCAAAAGTAGAGTACTGGGATACCACTTGATCCGATGGCAGATAGCGGGGACGGAATTCTCTCGTGCAGCTGTTGAAGAGGACGGCACTCAACATAACCAGGAAGAAAAAACCTTTATGGATCAGCATGATGATTCCTGAAGAGATGTGCGTGTTGTCAGTTTCAATTACAATTCGACGATACCGTTTGCTCCCACAACCATGTTCCGGCCTTGTTCCTTGGCCTGATAGAGACAGTGGTCAGCTCCCTTAAGGACAATTTCGGGCGTTCCCCCATTTTCTGGGAACGAGGCAACACCAAAGCTGGCGGTCAGCTTGCCCTTGGGCTGCTTTTTCTCGTTGGCAAATTTTTCATTCTCGAGGGTTCTGCGCAGTTTTTCAGCGATATTTTCCGCCATTTTTTTAGGTGTCCCGGGCAGGACGATGACAAATTCTTCGCCCCCATATCGTGCGGCCATGTCGCTTCTACGCACGCCATCCTTCATGATACGGGCAACCTTCTTCAGCACTTCGTCACCCATTTGATGACCGTTGGTATCATTGTAGTGCTTGAAATTATCGACATCAATCATAATCACCGAACAGTGGTTACCGTGCAATTCCGCCTGGATAAACTCCTCTTTGATGAAGTTGTCAAAGTACTTACGGTTGAAGAGTCCCGTCATTCCGTCGGTGGCAGCCGTTTTTTCAGCCTTTTGGATGTTGTCCGACAACAGAAACAGCCGTTGTTTGTTCTCGACAAGACTGTTGATTTTAAACAGCGCGTCTTCCACGGTAAATGGCTTGAACAAAAAGTCGGTAATTCCCATGGAAGTGATGACCGTCCTGAAACCAAGGTCTTTGAGCTGATCACTGATCACCAGGGTGGACGCCTTATCCCGGTTGCTGCTCAGTAATTTGCCTAAAAAAGGCTCATATTCCCATTCAGGGTCACTGAAAAAGGGATCGACAATCATCAGGTCCGGTTTAAGTGCACTGACAGCGTTCAGGGCGGCGATCTGCGAATCGAATTCGAAGATCTCACTAAAAACAAATTTCTTCTCAATAATGCCCTTGATAATCTTGCGGTCCCATTCATGCTCGTCGATGATGATGGCTCTGATCCTCGCATTATGCTCAATATTGGGATCCAGGGGCAGATGAACGGAAATCCGTTCGTTCTCCTCGATGGTGGTAATCTGCATTTTCCCCTGGTGAAGATCGATAATCCGCTTTGCCAGCGGAAGCAGCAGTTCCCCTTTTTGAAGTGCCAGCTCGACCCCGTCGGCAACCAGATCGTCCTCCACGATATCAGTGGCCATGGCAAACACCTCTCTTCTTCCGGAGATGATCTCAAATATCAGCTGGGCTTTCTCCGACTGCTGGTGGCATGAGAAAAAAATCGGGGCTTTGATCCCTTTTTCCCTTTTAATATAGTCGAAGATATCACCCAGTGCCTGACTGAGTTTGTTCTCATCGGCGACAATGACGGTCAGCTCCGGATCGATGTCAAAACTGAGATTGGAGAGTTCGAGCACCTGTTTTTTAAATCGCTTGATAAAATCAGGAAACCGGATCACATTGAATGCCAGATCCAGACTGGATGTCAAGGCTGCCATGGTCAGCAGGTTTTCCACCAGTTTATCCATTTTCTTCCCTTCTTCCACAATATGGGAGAAATACATGCTCATTTCATTGAACTGGGGGCTGGCAGCCATCTTCTTTTCGATCAGTTCGGTGTAATTGGTGATGGTGTCGAGGGGGGTTTTCAGCTGGGAAGACATGTTCGACAGGAATTGATCCTTGATTTTATTGCTTTTTTCCAGTGCCGCCAGGGTTGTTTCCAACTCATCATAGGTCTGCTTCAACTGCTCATTGGTCTTGAGAATATGCTCTTCATACTGTTTCTGAATGGTGATATCCCTGACAACAATGGCAAAAATGGTCCGTTCAGCGTTATGTTCCACGGTGGAACGGATCGGGGACACCGAGATCAGTGCCGGGAAAATTTTCTTGTTTTTGCAGGTCGCCGGTTTTTGCCCGGTCCAGCCATCTTGAAAGACTTCCAGATAGGTGGACCCCCTATCGATCAGATTTCCGAAGAGTGTGCCCAGGTTCAGCTTACTTATATCATTGTTTTTATAACCAAATATCTCAAGGAAGGCCTGATTGCCGGAAAGCAGGTTGCCCTGTTCATCTGTCGTAATAATGGCATCCAGGTTCGATTGAACAACCTGCGAAAAGAGCTTTATCTGAGCCAGTTTTTCCTGCAGTTCCCTTTCCAGATCCTGGGAAACTTCCGTAATCTCCTTGTTGAATTTGTCGATCTCCTGTTTCTCAAGAACCGCATTTTCATACAACTTTGCCCGATCCGTCGTGATGCGAAGTTTTTGCGCCAGAATCGTACTGAACATCTGAAAGAATGCTTTGGCCAGCTGCTGGCTGGTTGGATCCTCGTTATCCAGAAAACTGGATTCGATGGCGATCACCTTGCTTGGAACAATCGCTATCACATCAGCGGAACGTGGCGAATTCGGGCTGATGACGGCCATTTCACCGATGGTGTTGCCGGGTTGATCGATTTTGAGAATAAATTTCTCTCCGGCGTAAACATCAAATTCGCCATCAAGCAGAATATAGACCATGCGATCGCTTTTATTCTTCTCACGAATCAGGAACTCGGCAGTTCCCACTTCGAAAATCCAGGCGTTCATGAACACCTGTGTCAACAATTTTGAATCGACCGTCCGAAAATTCGGGGTCGCTTCAAGCAGTTGAATGGCCGGTTCTATCTGCTCTGGATATTCGTCAAGAAAAATTTTTTTCATAAATTTATTCGATCGGCACAGGTCTTTGAACGGTCGTGGTTTTATCTCTTTCCGGATGGGGATCAACCACCCTGGCTGAAAGCCGTCCTGACAGGGATTGCCTCCCCTTCTGGGGCTGGGCGCAGTATCCCGTCATGCGGTATTGAATCAACCCTTCGATATCAATTTATAGAAATTCTGTCCAGCCGTTTGCGACAGGGGGTGCAGCAAATCATATGTGTAGGTACCTCTAAGCGGAAAGGGGTTGTTTGTTCAGAAAACCTTGGAAGCCAGGGATGGATTCCAGGAGCTCCAAGGATG
>JAHJRI010000100.1 GCA_018830885.1 bacterium
CAACCTCCAGGCCGGACAGACGGCATTGCTGTGTCTGCCGGCGCGGTATATCGCTGGTAAGATGATGATACTGCGGGCGTTATTGCACGACATGAATCTGATTATGGGGGAACCGTCATCCAATCCCATGAAAACGCACCGCCGGGAAATTGATTTTGCAGCCATGGTCCCGCTTCAGGTGATCCAGATGATCAAGGAGGGTCTGCATTCAGGTTTTCTGAAGACGGTGATTATCGGGGGTGGCAAGGTCAACACCGAACTGGAAGGGCTGCTTTCACAGCAGTCATTTCAGGCCTGGGAAACATTCGGCATGACGGAAACCATTTCCCATATTGCCCTGCGGAAAATAAACGGCCCAGATGCGACCGATTGGTTTAAAGTACTACCGGACATAACGATCTCTCAGGACGACAGGCAATGTCTGGTCATCAATGCGCCGGGACTCTGCGACGCACCGGTACAGACAAACGACATCATAGAACGGTGCTCCGGGACAGAATTTACCTGGCGGGGACGCCACGACAATGTCATTATTTCAGGCGGAAGTAAGTATCATCCAGAAATGATTGAAAAGAAAATAGAGAACACCCTGTCCTGTCGATTTGTCATTTCCTCCATTGCCCATACCGACCTGGGTGAAAAAATCGTGCTGGTGGTCGAAGGTCCCAGTTTACCGCCATCTGAAACCCTGGCATCCATCCAGGCCCTTCTGAGTCCACATGAACAGCCCAGTCAGGTTTTTACACTGCCAGTTTTCCCCGAAACCAACACCGGGAAAATCCGTCGGGATCAGGTAAGAATATCTCTGGCCGCCGTATCCAGCTGAAACCCTTCAGGATCGATAACTCCCGCAAAATCAGTTCGTTAAATTATTATTTATTGAAAAATAGTCCTTAAAAAAACGGTTGCTTTTTTTCTGTTTTTCATAAAAGCTAAACCCGTTTCGCAAAACCGATTTAAACCCGGACATACGACCGTTTCGTTACTACTCATGGTTCATCATGGTTCATCGTAATCTATGAAGGAGGAATATGAAGTATAGTGACAGATTTTGGAAAAAGAATTGGGATGCAGGCCTGGAAGATTTAGACCCCAGTGAATATGAGAAGACATTTGTTGACATGATGAATATCACGCTGGCAGAGTTCCCGGATAAAGTCGCGTTGAAGTACCTGGGCATCGATGTCACCTATGGCGAGCTTGACCGCTATTCCAACCAGTTTGCGAATATGCTGCTGGAAAACGGATTCGAAAAAGGGGATGTTGTCGGGATCAACCTGCCCAACACGCCGCAGTATATCATTGCGGTGATTGGCACACTCAAGGCTGGCTGTATTGTCTCCGGCGTATCGCCATTGATGTCTGCCGATCAGATCAAGTACCAGCTGACGGATCTATCCAGTACGGGAAAAAAGGTGGCCCTGATCACACTTGATGCGATTTTTGCCGGACATATTGTCACATTTGCGGCCGATGTTCCCATGCTGAAGGTGATCGTTACGACCAGCGTCGCCTCATTTCTCCCCAAGATCAAACAGGTCCTGGGAAAACTCCTGAAAAAAATCCCTTCCGGGAAAGTAACGCCGATACCCGGCAAAGTGGTTCTCGATCTTCACAAGGGGGTGTTCAATCAGTATTCCGGGGAGTACCGGAAAGTCGCCCTCACACCGGATGATCTCGGCTGGATTCAATATACCGGCGGAACCACCGGAGCCCCCAAGGGTGCTATGCTGAGTCATCGAAACGCGGTGCATAACATCACCAGCATCTGCAAGTGGGTTGGATGGGAGCGGGCAGCCGGTGTCCTCCTGTCAGGGTTCCCCATGTTTCACATCGCAGGGCTGACTGTCTGCGAATGCGCCCTGAACCTGGGATGGTCGCAAATATTGATTCCCAACCCGAGGGATACAGACCATATCTGTGAGGCCATCGAAAAATTCAAGCCATCCAGCCTGGTCAATGTTCCCTCCCTTTATCAGATGCTGATCGCGAACCCGAAATTCAAGGAACTGGACCACTCAGGACTTGGTATCTGTATTTCAGCAGCCTCGCCCTTTCCCAAGGAGTCCCAGATCGAACTGGAAAGTGTCATCGGCCAGGGGAAACTGCTGGAACTATACGGTATGACCGAGACCTCACCCGTGGCAACCATGAACCCTGCCAAAGGGAATAAGAAACTGGGTACTGTGGGGATGCCATTTTTTAATACCGATCTGAAGATCCTCAGCACGGAGTCAGGTGAAGAGGTACCGCTGGGTGAACCCGGGGAATTATGCGTCAAGGGACCGTTAATCATGCAGGGCTATTTCAACAAACCGGAAGAGACAAAAAAGGCGGTTGATAAAGATGGCTACATGCATACCGGCGATGTCGGCATTATGGACGAGGATGGGTATATCCGGATTGTCGATCGGACCAAGGATATGATCATTGTCGGTGGTTTCAAGGTCTTCTCCAGCAAGGTGGAGGATATCCTTTCCAACCACCCGGCGGTCGGTCAACTGGCCCTGATTGGCGTGGAGAATCCGGAACGGCCGGGTTCTGAAATCGTCAAGGCCTACATTCAACTAGATCCGGTCTATCCCTATGACGGGGATGCGGAAAAACTGAAAAAGGAGATCATCGCCTTCGCCAAGGAGAAGTGCTCCCCCTATGAAGTCCCTAAAATCGTCGAGATTATTGCTGAAATCCCGCTGACTGCAGTCGGAAAAGTGGATAAGAAAGTGCTCCGCCTTCAGAAATAGACCCTCCCCGGCAGTCCATCCTCTGTGCCGCCTTTTCTTTTCAGGAGAAGGCGGCGCCTTCCTTAGTAAAATAGGGTTGCTTCTTTGGTTCATGGAATGGTAAAAAAGGACTGAAGCGCATCATCTTTTCCAATCGCCATCCCAGGATACCATTTATGATTTATGAAGAAATCCGGTTTTCCAGCGATGCCCCCATCGGGCGTCTCACACTGGCAAACCCAGCTAAAGTCAATGCACTGTCAAAAAAAATGATCGGGGAAATCACCCATGCCCTCAACAGCGCGGCAGAAAATGAGTCCATCAAGGTGATCATTATTGATGCCGAAGGCAAAAACTTCTGTGCAGGCCATTATCTGCCCGAGCTGGTCAATACCGGTGTCAAGGAAGTTAAAGACATCTTCGATGAGTGTACCAGGATGATGGAGTTGATCCACACCATTCCCCAGCCGGTCATCGGACAGATTCAAGGCATTGCGACAGCCGCAGGCTGTCAACTGGCCGCCTGGTGCGATCTGGTGGTCGCTTCGGAAGATGCCCGTTTTGCCACCCCTGGCGTCCGCATCGGGCTCTTCTGTACCACACCCATGGTGGCCATCAGCCGGGCCATCGGCAGAAAAGCGGCCATGGAGATGCTGGTGACCGGGCGGTTTTTCCCGGCAGAGGAAGCCAAAGCACTGGGGCTTGTCAATCGGGTCGTTCCTCTGGAAGATCTGACAGCTGCAACCGAAAAACTGGCGAGAGAAATCGCCGAAGCCAGTCGATTCACCCTGAGTATAGGGAAGCAGGCTTTTTACGCCCAGGTGGATCAGGAGGATGAAAAGGCATTTCAGTTTGCAAAACATACCATCGTGATGAACGCCATGGCAGAAGATGCCCAAAACGGGATTCAGGCCTTTCTGGACAAAAACCCGGATGTGACCTGGAAAAACCGCTAGCAACCGGATAACTGCCAGGAGCAGACCACCGTCGTTAACCCCTGCCAGGATCGCTTGGGATCTGAGTCTGCTTTTTCCTGCCAGCAGCGAGTTGAGAGGCGGTCCCTGTAAAAAGTAAGTTTCTGGAAGCTGTCCGGGCCGTCTGCGGTGATGAAGGCAGAGCATGCAGACATACCCTGAAGATCCGGGGCCAGATTGCTTATGTTATTCTAAACCGAGATAAAGAGGTTCCTATGAGATTGCTGACCCGTTCCGATTTTGATGGATTGGTTTGTGCTGTGCTGCTGGTAGAACAGGGAATTGTGGACGATTTTGCCTTTGTACATCCAAAAGATGTGCAGGATGGGAAAATCCAGGCTACGGAAAATGATGTGCTCGCCAATGTCCCCTATATTCCAGGCTGTGGTTTGTGGTTTGATCACCATTCCAGCGAAGATGAGCGTCTGAAAACCGTGGATCTGAATTTTAAAGGCGATGTTCGAGCGGCACCCAGCGCTGCGCAGGTTATCTGGGACTACTATGGTGGCAGCAACGCGTTCAGCAAGCGGTTGATGCCGCTGCTCGAGGCGGTCAACAAAACGGATGCCGGCAATCTGAGCCGGGAAGAGATCCTCAATCCGGAAGGCTGGATCGTGCTCTCCTTCGTGATGGATGCCCGCACCGGTCTGGGTCGGTTCAAGGACTACCGTATCAGCAATCACCAGTTGATGAAGGATATGATCCAGTACTGCCGGACCATGACCGCCGAGGAGATCATCGAAAACTATGATGTCCAGGAACGGATTATGCGGTATTTCGATCAGCAGGATCTTTTCACCGTGATGCTCAAAAAAACCAGCGAGGTCAGGGGTAACCTGGTCCTGACCAACCTGAAGAACGAGCAGACCATCTACAGCGGCAACCGGTTTATCATCTATGCGCTCTACCCGGAACAGAATATCGATTTGCGGGTTATGTGGGGCCGGGACAGCCAGAATGTGGTCTTCGCCTGCGGTCACAGTATTCTGAACCGGACCAGCAAAACAGACGTGGGCAAGCTGATGCTCAAGTACGGTGGTGGTGGTCATCATATGGTGGGAACCTGCCAGGTTCCAGCAGAAAAATGGGAGGGAATCCTGGAGGAAATCGTCACCCAGATTAATGCAGACGGTTGATCAGTGACGCAGGAGAAGGGGCACCTCCCCCCGTTCGGGTGGGTTCCCGCCGTCTCCATCGATCAATCATCCAGCTTCAAAATCCGTGCGATTTCATCCCCCACTTCACCTGTTTGACTGCTGCCCCCCAGATCAACGGTTTTGATCCGACCCGTCTTCATCACGGTTGAAACCGCATGCTGGATATCCTGAGCAGCAGCTGTTTCCCCCAGAAAATCCATCATCAGGCGAATGGACTCAATACTGGCCACCGGGTTGACAATGCCTTGAAAAGCAATATCAGGGGCCGATCCATGGATGGGTTCGAACATGGATGGATATCGTTTTTCGGGGTTGATGTTGCCGCCTGCCGCCATTCCCATACCCCCCTGAAGCATGGCTCCCAGGTCTGTCAGGATATCGCCGAACAGGTTCGATGCAACAATGACATCATATCGTTCCGGATTGCGAATCAACCACATGGACAGGGCATCCACGAGGGCCGTCTCGACCTTGATATCCGGATATCCGGACCTGACGTCACCGAAGACCTGATCCCAGAACACCATGGAGTAGCCCAGGGCATTGGACTTGGTGCAACTGGTGACTTTCCCGGGCCCCAGGGCATTTTTTTTTCGTTTTTCCGCCAGGTCGAAGGCATACCGCATCACCCGTTCGCACCCCTTCTGCGTGAATATGGCCGTCTGGATGGCGATGGCATCCGCGGTGTGCTGTTTGAAAAAGCCGCCCATGTTGGCATACTCGCCTTCGGTATTCTCCCGGACCACAACCATGTTGACACTTTCAGGGGTGGCGGTGCGGATGAGCGTTTCAACCCCCGGGTACAGCTGGATCGGCCTTAGATTGATATACTGGTCGAAAGCCTTGCGGATATCCAGCACCAGTTTGACAGAGATGTGATCGGGCACTTTTTTGGCATTTCCCACACTCCCCAGAAAGATGGTATCAAAATCAATCAGTCGGTCCAACCCGTCTGCAGGCATCATGCACTGATGATCGAGGTAGTAATCGCATCCCCAGTTGAAAGACGTGATCTCGATATTGATGCTGTGCTTATGCGCTATCAGGTTCAGAATCTTGAGGGCCTCAATGGCCACCTCCTGTCCAACACCGTCTCCGGGGATGGATGCAATGCGGTATGATTTCATTGATGTCTCCGGCAATTCCAGATCAGGGGATTAAATACAGCGGCCGCCATCAACTTCCATGCAGACGCCGGTGATGAAGTCTGCTTCATCGGAACACAGGAACAGGGCCGTGTTGGCGATGTCCCTTGGCGTAGACAACCGCCCCAGGGGGATGGAGGAGCGGAACAGCGCGTACTTTTCTTCTGTCTCTTCCCCCATGAACAGGGGCAGCATACCTGTTTTCCCTGCCACCGGATTGATGGCACAGACGCGGATATTCTCCGGCGCCAGCTCGATGGCCATGGAACGGGTCAGCGAGATAACGGCCCCCTTTGAACTGTTGTACCAGACCAGGCCGGGCCGGGGCCGGACCCCCCCGGTTGAGGCAATATTGAGAATGACACCGCTGCCCTTTTTCCTGAACACGGGAATCA
>JAHJRI010000101.1 GCA_018830885.1 bacterium
TAACGCCGTGACCAGATAAAAGGATGTTTCCATAATGAATTCACCGGATGTCTTTCGAACAGACAAGATCGTTTCACTCAAATTTGGTCAGCCTGTGGACCATCTATGTCGCTGCTGCCGCTCCGCCTGCCAGAATTTAGGACCTACTGACCAGACGCGACGCGTCAGAAGCGAGGTAAAGCGCAGCAAACGGGATATCCCGCTTGACAACGGTTTCTGTCTTTCGGGTCAGATATGTTCTCTGATCTTGACCTCCATCGGTTCCCCTTTTTTGTGTTTCTGCCAGGTCTCCCAGAGCGATTCGCAATAGTGGATTCCCATCAGAAAAAACGATATCGGCAGATAGGCGATCATCATCCAGACGGGAAGCTCTGTAATGGTGGAAACCTGTCCCATATCTTTGAACGAGAGCACAAACCGGTAAGTCAGGAAGGACATGAAAAAATAGAGCACCAGACCTGCAATCGGGGTTAAAAAGTAACAGAAAGTCTGGAATCTGGCCGGTAGAATCTTCACAATGACATCCACCCCGATATGTACCCCGCTTTTGACCCCCGTGCTCGCAGCGGCGAGGGTCAGGATGATAAAGGCAAACACGACAATCTCCGGGACCCAGGCGAAACCGGCATTGAAAAAATACCGGAGAATCACCTGCAGAAAGCTGAGACAGAAAATAAACACAAAGGTCAAGATGATAAGCCACCTTTCAAAATGGTAGATCATGCGATTGATCATCATAGCAGCCTGTTTTCCTAAGTGGCGGAGGTCCCTCAAGGCAGCGCCTCCAGGGGACCTCAACCGGGTTTGAACAGATGCATCGCGTTTCCTGGCTGTCCCGAACCGGATGCTCTCTCGCTGGTTACTTGGACCGGGTGTTTTCCAGGGCGTCGTAAAAATCCTGGGGAATGCTTTTCCCGTATTCGGTCCAGACCGGTTTAACCTTTTCCTTCAGGACATCCCGCTCTTTTTCGGTTAACCACTTGAACTGCAGGGACGGTCTTTCCGACATCATGATCCACGGCATTTTGTATTCGACCTCTTCCTGGATTTGATGCTCTGCTTTGGTCACCTCTTCAAAGGTTTTATTAAAGATCTCCTGCAGGTCCGCGGGCAGTCCATCGTAAAACTTCGGGTTTACGAGGATGGCCGCAAACAGGAGACTGTGGCGGGAAATGGTGATGTAGTCCCCTGTTTCATGCCATTTTACCGCCTGAATCACGGCAAGGGGGCATTCGGCGCCGTTCACAGTCCCCAGCTGCAGGGCCATGTACGTTTCCATATAGGGAACCACCTGTGCGCTGGCACCTAGTGCTTCCATCTGGGAGGCCACAATTTTTGAGGGCCGGATTCTCAGCTTGACACCGACAAAATCAGCCGGTTTTGCCAGAAATCCCTTGCTGTTAACAAAATTCTGGAACCCATAGGGCCAGAAACCCACCAGCTTGTATCCCCTTTTTGCATAGAGCGGCTCAAACAGTTTCAGACCCTCGCCATCCAGAAATCGATAGACATGATTCATGTCGCTGAAAGCAAAGGGAAATTCCATCAGGAAGGTTTCCGGGATCTCTCCCCCCAGTCGTCCGCCGCTCACTTCAGCCATCTGGATGACATTGGAGCGCAGGGCAGAATACTGGGTGTGATCGTCCTTATACAGGGATGCCCCCCAGTAGACATCGACTTTGAACCGGCCTCCGGAATTCTCCTCCAGTTTCTGCGCCAGCAGCCCGATCGACTGGCTGAGGGGATGCATGCTGGGGGGTGATTTGGGGCCGGCATAATTGAACTTGATATGGTATGTTTTTTCAGCGAACACGGGAGCTTCCATCGCCATCAGGAAAAAGGCTGTAGCCAGCGTCAATATGAACGCCAGCCTTGAAACAGGTTTCAATTTCATGTCATTTCTCCTTGTTACGTTGATTAAACGATTGGTTGATGTTTTGAATTTGAGCATACTGTCAATTCGGAACCATTCATCTCATCCAGCACCTCCTGCGTTAAGGGTTCGTTCTCGTTGACCAGTTAAAAAAATCCTGACAGGGACCATCCTCTCCACATCCGCTATCGCTTTCCGGCAATCTGTTTCGGTCGTAAACCGCCCATCCCGGTCTGCAAAACAGCGGCAATGGCTCAACCAATACCCAGTTTTGCATAAATGGCCGGCAGCCTGCGTTCCGCTTCCGCTTTAACCTCGGCATACAAATGCCTGCCATGGCTGTCCATGGCAACTGTCAGGGGACCGAAATCCTTTACTCTGAACTTGTAAAGGGCCTCGGGGTGAAGATGTTCCCAATACACATCCTCCACTTCTTCAATCTGCTGTGTTTCCAGTGCGGCAGCCCCGCCGACGATGGCCAGGTAGACGGCACCGAACCGTTGCATTGCCTGCAGACTGCCTTCATAAAGCCCCCCTTTACCGATGATGGCGCGCACCCCATACTGCTCGATCAGGGCAGGGGAAAAACGATCCATGCGTGTGCTGGTGGTTGTCCCGATACAGATCTTCTCCCACTTGTCTCCCACTTTCCGCAGGCTGGGAGCGGTATGGATACAGGGCATTCCTGCCAGGCTCACCGGGGGCGCATGATTCTGATCAAACATGTAAATCTGGGTCAGGTCACGGATTCCAAAAAGGGTACCGTCGAAATAAACGATATCCCCGGCCTGCAGCTGCCGGATCACCGTTTCCGAAAAGGGGGTTTGCAAATGGTGTTCTGCCATGGCTGAATCCTCCTCTCTTAGTAACCGTATGTCACTTCACCGGACGGGGAAATGGTCGCCCGGGATCTCCTGGCAGGCCAGCACTGGGTGTTGACCGCGACCGGATTCTGGGTGATGTGGGTATAAGCCGTCTCAATATGGACTGCCAGGGTCGAGATATCGCCTCCCAGACCCATGGGGCCCCTGCCCATCATGTTAATGGCCTCCTCCAGTTCAATCTCCATGCGGGCCACCTCCGGGTCTTCGTTTCGTTGCCCGATGGGTCTGACAATGGCTTCCTTGGCCAGTTTCATGACCAGGTCAGCGGTCCCCCCAATACCCACCCCGATCACACCGGGAGGGCAGGGATTGGCTCCCGATTCGAAGACCGCCTCAATGACAAATCTTTTCAGGGCGGTCACGCCGTGAGCCGGGTAGAACATCTTCATGGTGCTCATATTTTCAGAACCGGAGCCCTTGGGGGCCATGAGAATATCCAGACAGTCCGAATCCTTGACATAGTCGAAGTAGATAACGGGCAGCCCTTTACCAACGGATGTCTGGGGATTGACCCGGGTCAGGGGATGGGTTGAGCTGCCGCGGAAGGGGAATTCCAGGGTGGCCCGCTTTGCCCCGGTGGATAATCTTTCTTTTACCTCATAGCCGTTCCAGAGATAATCCGACCCCATTTTAACCATATAGATCGGCAGACCGGTGTCCTGACAGATCAGGGTTTTCTGCTCATCGGCAATGGCGATGGTTTTGAACATCGCCCTGAAAACCTCTTTTGCTGCGGGTTGTGTCTCTTTTTCATAAGCCTTGTGCAATGCGGTTCGGACATCCGGCGGCAGGTCGCAGAGCGCGCGAATATAGAGTTCCTTGGCCGCCTCTTCAACAATGCGATAGTCAAAATCGTTCATTTGAAGACTCCTTGTTCATCATTGACGGGTTTCTGACCCCCCTCCGGGGTTGTCGACCAGAAGCGCAGATCCCTCCTGATTTTCCCCCCGATAAAGTCAGACCGGAACAGACACGCCATTATCCATGGCGTTCCAGGCGGTTAATCGACCGTTACATGTCCGATGTCGCCTGTCAACCAATTCATCGCTAGACCATAACCGGGGGGGTCATTCCATCTTCGCGTGCCGTCTTGAATGGTTCAGCGACACGGTGTCCGGTCCGGCACTTTGATTAGACAGAATCTGATCCCGATGGATGATTTTCATGTCCCAGGTGCTGAAATCAAGCGCGAGAATGAAATCGGCAATCCCCTGCGCCTGGCTGTGTGTCAGGTCATATTTCGGCATAATTGACCAGCGGCTGACGGATTGCGGGTCCCTGATAAATGCGATCAACTCTCTGTCAGTTCTCTTTTTGGCCGGCATGTTTGTCAGGTCCGGACCTACTGTCCGGCCGCCTTTGCCATGGATGTTATGGCAGTAGGCACAGTCCCGTGCCACAAAAACGGCGAGCCCGACTGTTTCCGAGGGAGTCAGTGTTCTGTCCGGTACTGGAACGATCTGCCCATACGGTCTGGCTCCGGCAAACCCCATCAGTGTCAGGTAGACAATCCCGATGATGGAGACAGTTCCCATGGCCGTTGCCAAAGGCCGATCGGCCAGTCCACGCAGGTTGTTTTTTGACAGCCAGGGCATCAGAAACAGCAGGCAGACCCCGCCCAGTGGAATCACCAGGCTCCCGATCACCTCGCTGCTGCCGGAAAAGAAGGTCAGGATCTGAAACAACCACATGTAGTACCAGTCCGGTCGCGGCAGATAAGCATCATCGATGGTGCCGACCTTATCCTCCAGGGGTACGTGGGCGAAAAAGGCCAGTGCCAGGATGACCCCGAAAACGATTGTAAACAGGATGGTACATTTAAAGAGGTGCTCAGGATAAAAGGCGATTTCCCCGGCGGGTTCCCCTTGCTGCGGTTTTTCAGCAGCGACCGCAGAAACCGGATGTTCAGCTAATCCGTGAATCCGGATCAGGTAAATGTGAATAAGGACAAAAATCGCCAGCAGGCTGGGCAGGACCAGCATGTGCAATGAATAGAAACGGGTCAGTGTCAGGCCGGAGATCCGGTCTCCACCCAGCATGATACGGGTGATATAATCCCCGATCAAAGGGATGTCCCGGGGGATATTGGAACTGACCACCGTTGCCCAGTAGGCCTTTTGATCCCAGGGAAGCAGATAGCCGGTAAACCCGAGACCCAGGGTGAAGAGAAAAAGAAAGACGCCGATCGTCCATGTCAATTCCCGGGGGGTTTTATAACTGCCGGAGAAAAAAACGGTCATCAGATGTGTAAACACCAGAATCACCATGGCACTGGCTCCCCAGTGATGGATTCCGCGCAGAATGTTGCCCATGGACACATCGTTCATGATAAACTGGATCGATTCATAGGCCAGGTCGGGAGACGGATTGTAGTACATGGCCAGTAACATCCCGGTTACCACCTCTACCACAAATACCAGGGCGCAGAGACTTCCCAGGGTGGCGGACCAGCCCAGATCCGAGGGCAGCTTTTTATATAAAAAAGGTTTCAGGTACAGGTCCCAGCCCAGGCGGTGACTTAAAAATCCCTTAAATCCGGACATTTTAGACAACCTCCACATAAAGTACCGTCTCTTCTATTTTAAAGGTATATCGGTCCAGGGGTCTTGGCGGCGGACCTGCGGTCACGTTCCCGTTTTCGTCAAAAGTACCGCCGTGGCAGGCGCACATGAACCGTTTTTTACTCTCGTCCCAGTGGACCTTGCATCCCAGATGGGTACAGGTCGAGTTGAATACCGTGATCTCATCACTGCCCGCTTTGCGGGAAACCAGGACCGTCCTTCGCTCCTGTCGGATGTGATAGCCATCCTTTGTTTCAAAGGCCACCACTTCCGCAGAGACCTGCCCTTCCGGGTATTCTGTCACTTTCTGCAGGGGAATCCACCGTGGGGATGTCTGACGCAGGGTCGGCCCGATGGCGGCAGTGGCAAACACGCTTCCGACCATGAGCGCACTGACCGCGCCCAGCCCGAAAATCGCCTGTTTCAGAAATAACCGCCTTTCCTGGTTTTCCGAGAAATCCGCGTTCGGCGGGGGTGCAGGCGTCAAGGGGGTTTCCAGCAAACCCGCCTTTTTCAACCGGCGGGGCTCCATCAGTGCCAGACGCTGAATATATTTGATGCTCCGGGTAGGACTGATCTCTTTCGGGCAGACCTCAGTGCAGTTGAATTCTGTACGACAGTTGTAACAGGATGCCAGCACCTGATTCATCCGCAAATCGAATAAGCCGTCCCGGCTATCGGCCAGAAGTGTGAAAGCGCGATTCAAAGACGCCGGACCGACATAGGCATCGTAATATCTGGCCATGGTGCAGGCTGAAACACAACACCCACACTGGATACACTCTGTGGCCAGCCCGATTTTTTTTCTTTCCGGGGAATCCGGGCGTATGATGGCTGGTTCCGACAGCTCCTCGGCCGGATCGAAAAAAGGGATCGATTCCTGGTATTTGCGGAAAAAGGGTTCCATATCGATGACCAGATCCTTGACAATGGGGAAATGGTTCAAGGGGCGTATGGTAATCGGCCTTCCCTGGGGCAGATCGGCCACATTGGTTTTACAGGCCAGACCCTCTATACCGTTGATGACCATGCCGCAGGAGCCGCACATATTTACCCGGCAGGCATAACGAAACGCCAGTGAGGGATCCTGCTCCTTTTGAATCCTGAGCAGCAGATCCAGTATGGTTGTGTTTTTTTCATCATTTATTTCAAGTAGATAGTTTTCAAACCAGTAACTTCTCAATAACCTCTGGCGATTTCGTTAATGGTTCAAAAAAACTGTAGACACAGGGGAGTTTTTCTGTCA
>JAHJRI010000102.1 GCA_018830885.1 bacterium
CATATTGGAAGCCCCCTGCCCAGTGATTTCAATCAAATAGAATATGACAGGAGGGACCCTCATGACTGATTAACAGAAGATGTTGTTGCTATGGGAATGCGACCTTTTTTTATGCGGTGACTTCCATTAAAAAGACATCCAAAGTTGGAAAACTACTTACAGGTTCCAATGCGCAACAAATCATATTGGAAGCCCCCTGCCCAGTGATTTCAATCAAATAGAATATGACAGGAGGGACCCTCATGACTGATTAACAGAAGATGTTGTTGCTATGGGAATGCGACCTTTTTTTATGCGGTGACTTCCTTAATGAGGGCCGGTACGACGTCGAACAGGTCACCGACGATGCCATAGTGCGCCACTCGGAAGATGGGAGCGTTAGGATCCTTGTTGATGGCGATGATGAGACCCGAGTCTCTCATTGCAGCTACATGCTGGCTGGCCCCGGATATTCCGCAGGCGATATAGACATTCGGCGTTACGTAATTGGCCGAGATTCCCACCTGGTACTCTGTTCCTAACCAGCCCATATCTGCTATTGGACGCGAACATGAGATTGCCCCACCCAGTGCATCCGCAAGTTCTTTGATTAAAGGTATTTTTTCTTTATCACCAATACCACGACCCATGGATACCAGGATGTTGGCTTTTGTGATGTCGATTTCACCAGCAGCTGCCTTGATGATCTCCAATGTGGAGGTGCTGAGTGACGATTGGTCTACCTTGACAGCTACCAGTTCTTTTTCGGCTTTCTTCCCTTCGACGGCTTCTCTTGGCAAGGCACCTTTCTCAAAACTGATGACATAGGGAGCAGGGCCATTCATCTCAATGCGTATCATCAGGGTGCCGCCAAACATGGGGCGGACCACGACGGGTTGATCACCGTCCCAGTTAAGGTCCAGACAGTTGCTGATGCTGGTTCCCTGGCAGCGGGTGGCGATGGCCGAGCTCATCTCAATACCAAAGTACGTGTATCCGCAAAAAACCATCGCTGGAGAACGTTCTTTGACAACATTGGAGATTACCGTCGAATAGACCTCGGCACTGTACGTCTCCAGGGCCGGATCATCAGCGACCAGTATAAGGTCAGCTCCAGTCTCGATTAGACTATTTTGCAGGCTTTCTGTCTGATGACCGGTGACAAGGACAGAGAGTCTCATCCCTTTACTATCCGCAATTTTCCGACCCAAGTTCAGCAGTTCAAATGAGACATTGTCTACAACACCGGCTATTTGTTCGGCCAGGACTAAGATTTCTCCGCTCATCAGATCGCCTCCTTTATTTTTGTATAGGTTTTTGAAGCAATCTCTTCCATGGTGCCTTTGATCAATTCTGCCATGGTTTCTTCGGCCGGTGGAAACACAGCATCAACTCTGAACTCCGGTGATTCAGATTCCTGCTGACCGGTTTCCAGATCAGTGACCGCATATTTCTTTACCGGCTTGTTTTTCACCATCATCATTTTTTTTAACGGAACAAAAGAAGTCGGTGTGGTGCCGGTCTGCAAACACAAAACCGCTGGTAGTTTGATGGATTCGCATTGTTTAAGACCGGCCCCGATCTCCTTGGTTACTTTAAGCGTGCCCTCCTCATCACCGGGTTCAATTTCGGTAACGGCATATGAAAACGGCACTGCCAATTTTTCCGCAATTAGTAAGCCGACCTGGGAGGCCATGGTGTCCCTGGACTCAACCCCGGTCAGGACAAGGTTGAATTCTGTCTGCCGAATGGCGTCGACCAGTAGTCCTGCTGTTTTAGTGGTATCCAGCAGCTGACCGTCAATGCGGATAGCATTGTCCGCATTTTTTGCTAACCCGGTCTGTAGGACTTTCTGAGCAGTCAGGGGACCGACCGAAATGACAGTCACAGATCCACCCATTTTCCGCTTTAGCTTTACTGCCTCTTCCAGCGCATAATCGTCAGATTCGTTGATGACAACAGTCCCGGCTTGATATTCCACGTTGTCCTGTTTATCGGACACTTTGGGATCGGTGATGAAACCCGGCACCGCTTTGGTACATACGATTGTTTTTAACACAACCAACCTCCTGTTATTTATGGTCCTGTACGGCATTAGCGCCGACGATCTTGGCAAAAACGGCCCCGGCCGTCAGTCCGGTGGCTCCGGGATAGTTGGTGTAAAACAACCCGCCCAAGATTTCACCAGCAGCATAAAGCCCGTTAATCGGTTTGTCCATCCAGTTCAGAACTTCACCCCGCTTGTTTACCTTCAGCCCGCCGAAAGTAAACGTGATGCCACATTGAACGGCGTAAGCGTAATAGGGGGGCTTATTCATCGGAAACGCATTTCCCGATTTCGGGGGGACGATGTTCGGTGCCTGCATATCTTCCTGCAGGCCCGCAAATTTATAGTATTCCAAGTGGTTACCCGGTTGGATGTCGTTGTTGTAATCATTTACCGTTTTCAACAGGGCCTCTTTGTTGATCGCCAGCATATCGGCTAATTCTTCCAGGGTGTCTGCGCTTGTGAAAGGCACCCCTTTGTAATCGTCAAGCGGCCGATTCTGTAGGACCTCATTTCCGAAGGAATCGAATATCTGATAGGCGATTCGATCAGGTTGTTGCAGGACGTATTGCCCGTAACGGGCATAGGTGAAGGCAATTTCATCTTGACCTTCATCCACAAACCGTTTTCCATCGCTGTTCACTACCAGACCAAACACATAAATCCGCTTGGATGTTTTTTCTCCGTCCTCACGACGAGCGGGCTGCGGCGATGCGGCGTCAATAAAAGTGGCGTGGCAGTGGCTCCAGTTTCCAAATGGTTGAGCACCGACTTCCAAGGCCATTCTCAACCCGTCTCCCATGTTGTGACGCCCGCCCCTGACAAGTGCCAGATCCCAGTCTTTACCGAGGTATTGCGCTCGCATAGCCTGATTGGACTCAAATCCGCCGCAGGCCAACACTACCGATTTACTTTTAATCTCTTGAATAGTTTCATTATTTTGGGCTTCAACGCCGACAATATGGCCGCTTGGATTTCGCAGCAGTTTTGTAACGCCTGTTTCATAGCACAGTTCAATATCACTTTCTCCAATGGTATTGTAAAGGTGATCGTTTAATCCGGCACCGGCGCCTTTACATTGGATAGGTGTCGGATTCTGGACCACTAGTTTATCGTTTTCGCGACGGATGTTTCCAGCAGCGATCTCAAAACCGATTCCATTATCTTTCATCCAGCGGATGGCATCTAGTGAATTTTCTACGATCATCTGCATCATCGACTCATCACCTAATCCACTGTTTCCCATCATGTATTCGCTAAAAAACTGGTCCGCTGGGTAAGGCTTGACATACATCTGCTTCTCTTCTTCCGTCAGATCAGGCATCAGACTCCTGATATCTTCAATCCCGTTGTGCGCTACCCGGTATATTCCTGTTGTAAAATAGCCGTTACCGCCACGTTCGTGTTTGGGGGCTTTTTCCAGGATGAGGATCTTTTTCGCACCCATTTCCTGTGCTCGTATAGCAGTCAAAAGAGCAGTATTTCCACCCCCCACAACGATGACATCGTACATTTCTTCTTTGGCTATATTCGGCATCTGTTTTCTCCTTTGAAGTAGGTTGTTCAAAAACCTCTGAAACACTTGTCATTCTGAATATTCATGAAGTCTGCTCCTTGGTATCTGACTGATTTTGTTTGCACCGGAGTTCCTTCGCTTCGATTGAGAATGACATTGATTCGTTTTTCCAGAGGTTTTTTCATTTATAGACAATTGGTATTTAATCGGTTATCGATCCATGAATTTAACGATTGTTTTTACTTTTTTTGCATTGACTGTGCCAGTACCTGGCCTTAGTGATTGAAAACAGGCCGGGAGAGCTTTATGTGACTGGTTGAACTGTTTTTTGAAGATACCCGCCTGAAATTAGGGTTAGCTGTTGAACAAGGAAAACGATATTCAGTTTCGTTTTCAAAACAAAACGTCCAATTACCCGGCTCTCTCATTAATCAGTAATATAGTCTTTATTTTTAGGATTGGAATTAGAAAGGGCATGAAATGGAGAACCGGAGTTGAATAAATCCAGCAAAATGAAATGGAATTCAGGGGGAACCTGTAGACTTTCGATGAATTTAAGGCAGAGTGATGGAATTCGAATGCAAGTCACCCATCCTCAAGGTCTTCATCTCAATAACAACGGAGGATTCAAACACCAGAATCCAGACTTTCTCGCCTATCCGAGGCGATGTCTTCAAAAGAAACATAAATGGCTTCGTCCGTGAATTCAGGTGAATGAGGAGGGTCACGCGCGGATTCCTCCCAAAGATCGAGATATTTCAGGATCTTTTTTATTGGAGAGGTCTCGGTTATGAACGATATGATTCTCATTTCGTGTATTCACTCGTCGCCAATCTTCGCTTTTTTTTACCGAACTATCAAAAAGCATGGATCAGGAAGGAGTCAAGCCTGCTCGACTCCTTCCTGATCACGTTAGGCTGTTAAACGAATTGACATCTAGTCCATTCGTTCCAGGACAGTACTGATCCCCTGTCCGGCGCCAATGCATTGAGTCGCTAATCCGTACCGGGTGCCGCTGCGTCGCAGTTCCTTGGCAACCGTCATCAAAAGGCGGGCACCTGTGGCTCCCATTGGATGTCCGATACCGAGCGAACCGCCGTTAACATTTACTTTCTCGCCTGGAATGCCCAGCTCTCTCAGTGAAGGAATTACCTGAGCTGCAAAGGCCTCGTTAAATTCGACTCGATCGATCTGATCGGCGGTCAGCCCGGCATGTTTCAAAGCTTTATAAGTAGCAGGTATTGGTCCTAAACCCATGATCTGCCCTTTCACACCCGCGACACCCATGCCGATAATTCTGGCAAGAGGTTCCAGGCCCAATTTGATGGCTTTTTCTTCACTCATCACCAGAAGAGCAGCGGCACCACTGTTGGTTGGGCATGAGTTTCCAGCGGTAACTTTCACTTCATTGCCGCAGAAGCTGACCAACCCTTTTATCGGTCCCAGTTTGGAAAGTGATTCCAGGTTGCAGGTGGGCCGCAGACATTCATCTCTGTCAAACGTCACCATTGGTCCGGTTTCCTCTGGAACCCACTCTTTGTTATCGTTGAATACCGGCTTTTCAACTTCCATGGGAATGACTTCATCCTTATACCTACCGGCTTCATAGGCCGCCAGCAGTTTCATATGACTATCCACCGCAAACCGGTCCATCTCCTCGCGTGTCAAGCTATACATATCCACCACATTTTGTGCAGTTTGCGGCATAGGCTGCAAAGGTGGCGAATCCAAGACCTCATCGGGGATAGGAACCGAAAAATATCGGGCATGATTTTCTACCATATTCCGCTGCTCTTGATTTTGTTCATACATCTTCATGTTTGGCCCGTTAATGCGGGTATGCGGCAGACCGGTTTCAGGAGGCAACATACTACGTCCCAATCTCTCAATACCAAAGGCGATACCGCAATCAGTCGCACCTACCATGATAGACATGGCGATACGCATCATCGTCTCCATTGAGGAACCACACTGGCGGTTCGTACAAAAACTCGGGACCTCGGCCGGTAAATCCGCCATACGGGAAATAGCGCTCAATAAAGCTAGGTCCCGGTCGCCGCGGACATTTCCAATACCAAAGTCTTCAATCATGGTCCCCTTGACTTTAGGATTCCGTTCCATCAATACTTTCACAATCTTTGCGCCGACTTCGTCCAGTCGCGTTGCTTCAAACATGCCTCGTCCACCCCATGAAAACGGGGATCTCACACCATCAACGATTACAGCGTTTTTCAATTCCATCTCACTTATCCTTTAAATTGGTTTTGGTATTATTGCAGTATATATAAACAGTGATTAATACTTCCGTATGTCCACCCACCTCTCCTAGCCGGATCGGTAAAACTTTGGTCGAATCCCAATGAAAATCTCCATGCAAGACCTGTCTCCCGTTTCCATATAAGCCGATCAATGAGATAAAAGATGAGACTTGGCCGGATGTCAACAGGTTACGGTTTTCAATTGCTGCAGTTTAATCAATCGAGTGGGCCTTGAGGAACGGCAGCACAATGTTGTCAAACTCCTCAGGGTATTCCCAATTAATGGAATGCCCAGCCTCCGGCACTATTGCATATTCGTGATTTTTGATATGGGCCGCCCAGCGTTTCATCAAGGCCGGTGGCGAGAGTTGATCTGCCCCGCCGGCAACAACCAGCGTCGGGACCCTGATGGTTTCGAGCTTGGCTAGAGTATTTGGCGAATTCCGAGGTTGATAAGATGCACCCTTTTGGCGGGCATGTTTGTGGATTTTCATCCACTTGGCGACACCTTCTGGGTTCGAGCCCATATATGATAACCCGATCTCGAGATAAACCGATGGCCATTTCACATCCGGATTTCTGATCCTTTTACTGAAGTCTTTGATCTTGTCGTCCGTAATCATACCTGTACTCGCAGCCAGAGTCAGGCTTGCAAGCTTATCCTGATGAAGACTTGCATAATCCATCGCCACAAACGAGCCGCCGGCAATGGCAACCAGATGAAATTTATCGAGTCCTATACGAGTCACAAGACCGTCCAGGTCCACATCCGAGATGCCGGGTTGCGCACCGGTTGCGGGCATAGGAACACTTTTACCCCAACCGCGGCGGTCATAGGCAATCACACGGTAGCCCGCGTCTGCAAAGGATTTGATTTGCGGCGCCCAGGATTCGCTAGTTCCGGCCAACGCGTGGACCAGGATAACAGGCTCGCCCATTCCTCCTGTGTCGAAATAGGCCAAGCGAACACCCGGAAGGTCGGCAAATTTCATTTCAGACGCTTCCAAAGTGCCCGAAGTTGTCACTAAAAAAACCACTAGAGTGACCAGATACTTTACTATTGTCCTGTTATTAGCGGTGTATTGCATTTGATCCTCCTTTTATTGATGTCATTAATATCTGAAATCGTTGATAAAGAGCCGGTCGTTTTTCCATTCAATCAGTCACTTTCTTTTTTGAAATAATTCTTTCATCCGAATGTCCGGATGCCGGTAGCGTTCTTTTTCCACAGAATCGTTCTTATACTCGATCGCCTCCAGCGGGCACCAATGCATGCAGGCCAAACAGAATTCACATTTATGCCGCCATACCGGTTTGTCTTCGATCATATCTATATTGCCAGAAGGACATAGTTGAACGCAGATGCCGCAACCGTTGCATATGTCGTCCGCCCAAAAGTGTTCGTCTGCCCGATTCGGCGCAAAATTCCGATATAGTTCTTCCTCCTTCCGTTGGTTCTCGATATCATCCGTAACTGGAATTTCGACCCCAATTGCAATCTGGGCTGCAATAGCCACTGTTGCTTCATGTTGGGCAGCAATTCGGTCATTGATATCCTTCTTTGTATAATGCGAGTAATGCATAGACCACATATTGCCCGGCATCGATACACCGAATGCTGATGACAATTTTACTCCTTTTGAGACGACGATTTCATTTAGTTGTAAATGCGACAGTCCGGGATTATTACCAAAATTTGATACAGCAAAGACATATGCGTCTTTTCTTATTTCCAGATTCTCAACGAATTGCTTAAACATGTGGGGCAATCCCCAATAATAAACAGGAAAGACAAAACCCACTCTGTCGTTTTCATCTTTATTGATCGCCAGATTCTGTTTACTGATTCGAATCAATTGGGAATTCAACTCCTTCCCCAGGTCTTTCGCAATTTTGAGCGAATTTCCCGTTC
The DNA here is from genome assembly GCA_018830885.1 of bacterium. GTDB lineage: Bacteria > SAR324 > SAR324 > XYD2-FULL-50-16 > XYD2-FULL-50-16 > JAHJRI01. The sequence goes on from JAHJRI010000102.1 coordinate 7,713, forward strand.
CTGTGAAATAGTAAATTGCAGTCTTCATTTACACTCTCCTATACCGTAAATAATTTAAGGCACGAGCGAAATCAACGAGTATGCGCCTTTCCCAAATCAAAACCGTTCACATTTTCGAGCATGTGCAAACGAAATCGGTATTTCAAAGTCAAATTACAAAGTTCATCCATTTCCAAGAGCTTTGAATACAAGCATTTTTAAGAAGTGAATGCATTCCTTGAAACTTATATTGTGCTGCGAAGGCCACAGCTAATGGATAGATCCTATGATTGGTATGCAGATTCTCAACTCCTTGCATCGGGATTGTCAGTGTCTCAAAAAAGTCCAGTACGACTTTGTGATCTTGGATGTTGATGTTTGTCGGACTATTTTTATCCGATCATGTGCAAATAGATTCAAACTATGGATCTTGAGCCATAACTTTAAACCATCAGGATAGACGGTTCGAAAAGATGAGTAGGTTTCTTTGGCTTCAGCAGGCAGTTTTTTGAACCAATCTGTGCAGAGACTTTTTTTTGAATAGCTCTGTATTCGGGTTCCTTGATTCTTAGAATGCTTGACATAACAGCAACGTCTTCTGTTCGCTCCGGATAGCTGAGTGCAAAATAAAGGGCTGTAGACCCACCAGTGGCTGCACGAAGCAAATATAACTTCTTGTTAATACCTAGATGATCAAGAAGCAAAGCGAGGTCTTTGGCCTAAGAACCGACATTTTTTTTGACCCCATGGAGGATTTATAAAAACCACGTCGTGAATAACCTGTAACCTGATATCCTGCTTTAGCGAAGACGGGCTGTTGGTATATCCATGATTTGTGATTGTCGCTGATTTGTGATTGTCGCTAAAAGGATGCGTCAATACGATGACTTCAACGTCACCTCCGGTATCCCATTACCAGAGCTCTGTTCTTTTCATACTCTGGGAAGCTTGCGGTCGCCACTTGACTCACCGCGTGGGTATTTTTTGCATTTTCCAGACCAAACTGGATCTGGCTTTCCAAAGATCGTCCCTCGGCAGCAGTTTCAGGATGTTATATCATTCGGATGATTTTCTGGAAAACAGCATACCTTCAAGGGTTTGAATTGTTTTGTAGATATAATAGGACAATATGTTCGAATATTGAAGAAAAACTTATATGACTGAAATTGCGTGCGTATAACTACAGCAGGCTTTGAAAAGACATCGTTTCCTTTGTTTTGTTTATCCCTGTGCAACTCACGGGAAAAGATTGGTTGTTGTCGATTCAGTTTATGTCCCCCGCTCGGCCTCTCCTAATGATACTTTAGTAGGTTGAGAAAACCGGTTACGATCTATAAAGGGCGTCAAAGCTGGGGTGGGCAGCTTGCATCCGATTCGGGGATGACCTCCCAAGAAAATCGAGCTGAGTTGGCTCGTGTCTGTGGCAAATACTCCAATCTTGTGGTATTTCTTTAAAGAATTGCGGAAGCAAGCGCAACGATCGAGACAAGCACAAGCGTTACTCCGATTATTGTGATAATCAGCAGGCCAAAGAAATCCATTAGCGATGTCCAATGTAGTCGACAGGAAAAGCATTGTAAGTTGATTGTCGATCATCTCGAAGATGGACTCGGAAAGAATAAGGATCAATGAGCAACCGCTTGAAGGACAACTGGGGGTGCGCTGTAAGTGTACGAAAGGAGATTATATTTTGAACTAAGAAGCTGTGCAAAAGCCACTTGAGAGATGAAGAAAGACTTTTTTTATAATCTTCCAGAAGATAGATGAGAACCACTCTAAGCCGCTTTGGTAAAGAGCTGAAGTAGTATAGATTTCACTCTAGTAATAAGAAAATGGTTATCAGCAGAAGCCATGAGATGAAAGAACCGATACAGAGAACTGGAGCGGCACAAACCTTATAAACGATGAAGGTTGTTAGTGTCGGCAAAACACAGGGGAAAAGGAGCGCTAGTATAACGTTTCATTAATATATTTACAAATAAGATTACTGCTGATATTATTGCCTCACCACAATTCAATCAGGAGGCGATAATGACTCGACAAACAAACCGTGCAAAACCGTTATTAACAGAAACCCAACGGATCAAACTCAAGGAACTCAGCGTTTCTCGTAAGGCTCCTTTCAGAGAAGTCCAACGGGCAAAGATACTTCTTCTACACGATGAAGGTGTTCCGATTACCGAGATTCAAAAAATGGCTAACGCCAGTCGTCCGACCATTTACAAATGCATTGATAAAGCTTTGGCTGCCGGAGCAGATGCCGGATTGAAAGATCATTTTCATAAACCGTTTGATCCGATCATTACTGAAGAAGCCAAAGCCTGGGTCTTGAATCTTGCCTGCACCAAACCCAAAGATCATGGGTTGGCTGCCGAATTGTGGACTTACAGTGAACTTGCCAGATACACCCGCAATCAGGCTCCCGACGCCGGGTATGCATGTTTGGTCAATGCCAGTAAAGCCACTGTCTGGAGGATATTGGCAGCGCATCCGGTTCAGCCCCATAAACTCAAGTATTACCTGGAAAAAAGAGATCCGGAGTTTGAAAAAAAAATGCAAGAAGTGCTGATTGTTTATCAGGAGGTCAATCTGCAAAATGAACAAAAATCCATCACCGGTGTTTATCCCTCCGTTGTCACCATATCGATTGATGAAAAGCCCGGCATACAAGCCATAAAAAATATCGCTCCTGATTTGCCACCTACCCCTGGAAAACACAGCCGATTCGGTCGTGATTATGAATATAAACGGTTGGGAACAGTATCCCTACTGGCCGCCCTGGACCTTCATACCGGCATCATTATCGCTCAGGTACATGATCGTCACCGCAGTTGTGAGTTTATCTCTCTGCTCAAAGAGTTGGACGCTCACTACCCGGCCGATTGTACAATTCGTGTGATTCTTGACAATCACTCGGCCCATATCTCAAAAGAGACAATGAAGTATCTTACCTCAAGGCCTGGCAGATTCATTTATGTGCATACTCCCAAGCACGGATCATGGCTCAATCTGGTTGAATCCTCCTTTTCTAAAATGGCTCGCACTTTTCTCCGTCATATCCGGGTTGAAACGAAAGAAGAGCTAAAACGACGCATCCTGCTTGGGATTAAAGAATTCAATGAAGCACCGGTCGTTTTCAAATGGAAAAAATTTGACCTTGAAATTGCTTAATGTAAATATATTATTGAAACGTTATACTAGGCATGTAAATCAACAAATAGGTAGAAAAAGAATATAAATAGGTAGAAAAAGAATATAAACGTAATAAAATAATTTTGGTTCAACCGGCTAATACATACTTTGACCGGTGAATTGCTTTGATTTTGAGTTTGAAATATTCCTTGTCACGAAATCCATACGCTTGCTTACTGAGAGTTTTGATTTTATTGTTGGTTCCTTCAAGGATCCCCGTTGAAA
>JAHJRI010000103.1 GCA_018830885.1 bacterium
AAACGAGTCTCCGTCTGAAAGAGGTTTGTACCAGACACGGATGGATACAGAATACTATTCTATGAGAATGGCAAAATCAGGTTCCACGTAACGAGGTACATGTCCCCCGATTAAATCTCCTCGGCGGATCAGGAGAATGGGGGATAGAGGAGAGGGAGGGGAGGGTGATCAAACCGGCGGTTGTCCGCAACACCCCGCCCGACGTCTGGACGGGGTGTTGGTCAGCAGCGCCTAGCCGCAGCCGCCGGCCGGTGCTTTCACCTTCTGCAGTTTGACTTTGGGGGTAAAAGCCACATCTTTGTAGTGATAGAAATCCGGATCTTCGGGTAACAGACCCGGTGGTTTTCCATCCGGATAGTGCTTCACCGGATGGGCCGTGAAATAGGCGATCCAGCCGTCGATTCCCCCATTGAGGATATAGACGTTGGGGACCTTCCAGGCGGCCAGCGTTTTCCAGGTCTCGGCAGCCGATCGTTCATCGTCGGCGACAATAAAATAGATGGTATTCTGAGCCGTTTTCAGGTCGCGGATGAGGGCTTCATCCTGGAAGGCGCGGGGATTTATCTGTCGGGAATCGAGAATATGAAACAGGTTGTAGCGTCCTTCAGACCGAATATCGAACAGGACCGGTTTGGCATTCCGACCTTTCATCACGTGCAGCATCTCGATGGGTTCGATAAAGACCAGCCGGTCACTCAGCTTTGCCCGCACCGCTTCGGGAAGACGGCTCCAGCGCTGTTCAACGGTCGGTTGCCCCAGCAGTGCCACCACCACACCGGCCAGGACCAGGACACCGGCGGCTGAGAATTTAAAACCCCGCCCCCGGGTCAGCTGTTTCGGCTTGCCCCCATAGATCGCTTCGAGCTTTTCGCCACCGAGAAACATTGCCAGCGCCATCAGGATGACCAGCAACACAACGATACCCGCATCGACCCCCAACCAGTCCTGCAGGGTGAACCGCCCCAGGTTGCTGGAGTGCCAGAAAGCGCCAAAGGTGCTGTCGATGGTATCACCAAAGACAAAAATGCCAAAGAGCACCCCCAGGACAAAGAGAAGACCATCCAGTTTCAGGCTGGCCATGGCCACCAGCGAGGTTCCCGGGCAGAAACCGCCGATCACAAATCCGACCCCCATCACCAGTCCGCCGACAATCCCGGGGAACAGGTAGGTTGTATTGACATAGAGAAGGTCGTAGTCCAGCAGTCCCAGGGAGGACATCAGGAAGATCAGGGTCATGGCCGTGATGATGGCGGTAAACATCACCTTGAGGACAGTCAGGTCCCTGAAATAAAACTGGGCTGCCAGAACCCGGGAATCCCCGAAACCCGACATTTCCAGTGTCGCGCCGAAACCGACGCCGATCAGTAATACAATAATGAAAAAGCCGGTCTGACCGAAAATATCCGCGAGTGCAAACGGTGCCATCATTACCTCCTTTCGTCGAGCCAGAGTTTTCGAACAAACCAGGCCAGAGCATACGCTCCGACGAAGACGGCAAACATGAATGTCCAGCTGCCAACAGATAAAACCGCGCCTCCCGACATCGCCTGTCCGGAGGTGCACCCCCGCGCAAACCGTGCGCCATATCCCATGATGGCACCTCCCAGAAATGCCATGGCCAACCGGGTCGGCACGGAAATCCGCGGGCCTTTGCGGGTCTCGACCTTGAATCTCCCGTTGAGCAGGGCAGAGAGGCTCCCGCCCCCGATGATGCCCACGATCATGATAAAGATCCAGTGATCCAGTGGATTGACCGTCCCCCCGGCCATGGAAGCCAGGTAGGGAATCTGATTCACATGGTCTGCGGCGAACAGATCCTCGATGAACACGACAAACCGGTTCAAGCCTCCGGATGCGCCCAGCCCATTGCCTGTCAGGAAAAAGGAGATAAACAGCACCAGTCCCAGCAGTATCCCGCCGAGATAGGGATTGAGGTATGCTTTTTGAGTTGAAGGTTTCATAGTCCGGATCTCCTGCTTATTGTTTCTTGATCTCAACATCCTCCCATCCGGTAAACATGGCAATGATGTTCGCCAGGGGGGTGCGGCCGGTGGTGGTGAGGTAGATGTGCATAATGAGGAACGAAATAAAAAACCATGCACAGAGCGTGTGAATGGGCGCAATCACGCTCAATCCACCCAATGTTTCAAGAAAGGCCGGCCAGTATTCAGCTCCCCAGATCAGGATCCCCGAAAGGGCCTGCACCGGGATCAGTACATAGAGAATCATCAGATAGGTGACCTGTTGTAACGGGTTCAGGCGCCTTTTAGGTGTCTTTTCGATTGGGTGTTCAGCCCCCTGGAAAATTCCTTTCAGATAATAGAGCGCCTGTTTCCAGGACTCATCGATAAAGCTTTTGGGCTGCGGCAGATATGTTTTTATTTCTCCTGCCGTAATATGATAGGCAAAGGAGAGAAACGCATTCCCAAGAAAAACAAAGGCCGTAATCTCATGAATGCGAACGGCGGTTTCATAACCCAGCATGATCAACTTATCGGCAAAATGAATTTCCAACCCGGTGAAAATGAACAGGATCACGGTGGCCGCCTGCAACCAGTGCCAGAGACGCTCATAAACCGGGTACATGTATTCCGTGGTGTACTTCGCTGCATGGGGTTTGATCCGCTGTGCGGCGAGGATCCGCAATCCGCCGTGGAGTATGATACCGAAGACCACACCCAGAATAGCCAGCAGTCCTACGATGTCCACCCAGGTATTTCGATAGCGGCCGAACAGGTACAAGCCCCGTTCCTTCGGTCGGGGGTGAAAAACCAGCCCGCCGTTGGTCGTTCTTTCGACAGCCCCTTCCAGTTTGATGAAGGAATTGGGTGCCAGTTTCGGCTCAGCCTGACCCGGAATAAAGGAGGCCAGGGTGATGGCCTGGGTAAACCGGGAGTTGCTGCCATGGCAATCATAGCAGGCCCGAATGGCGCCCTTGCGCCCGGTGACCCCATGATGAATGCTGTATGGGCGGATTTCGGATACAATCTCCGGTTGCACCACACCCAGGGCCTGCAGTTTTGAACGGATCAGGGCGGTCTTTTCTGCGGTATCCAGCCTCAGCTCGGCTTCCTCCAGGGTCCCATTGGCATTCTGGTCGAATCCGGCCACGATCTCAGGCCGGTAAGACTTGCCGTCAAAATAGACATCGTTCAAAACTGATTGTTGCACCGGTCGCACCGGATTCCCACCGGTCCAGAATGATGAGGTGACCAGGTTGTAGGGCAGCAGACAGGATTTATCAGCCAGGTTACGGGTAAGCCAGGCCGGTTCATAACCACTCGCCGTCCCCTGGACTGCGTCGGGGGAACCTCTCATTTTTTTAACCGGCTCCCCGCGGGATGCGAGAATGGTCCAGTCGATCTGCTGTAAAGCCGGGGCAAACAGCCTGGGAATATGGCAGCTTTCACACCCCAGCGCCCAGATATGCCGCTTCTTGTAGGGCAGGAATGCATGCCCGGTATAAGGGTCATGACAGGATTCACACCGATGGATCACGTTGTCCGGTTCCGAGTGCTGGATTTCCTGCCGAATCCGCATATTGGCCAGCTTATGGGTGGGCCGATGCAGAAACTCGCTGATACTCATTTTCCGGCCGTCCAGTTTCAAGTGGACCGGTCGGGTGCGATTGGACTCCTGGTAGAAAGCCGGATTGTTGATCGAATAATGACAGCCGTTGCAGTTGAGCAGCCGTTCAGCATGGATATCCCAGCTGCGCGTTAAATTCTGCTTTCCCGCCAGGTTCAATGGTGACTCGTTGATCGGTCCCGGTCCAAACACCACACCGGTGGGGCTGGCCGGAAGACCCTCAATACCGGGACCCGATCCATGGATGGCAGCGGGATCCGCCATGTGATGACACAGGGAGCAGTTCTCGGTTTTGGGTTCCTGGACAGGAATAAAGTCCGCTTTCAGTTTACCGTCCTTTTCGAAAGCGGCGGCATTCCAGGACCACCGGTCAGCAGAACGGGTGACGATCCCGGTCTGTCCCAGGGTGGCCGTGTTCGCCCATTTAAACCGGCCGGCTTCAATCTCGGAAATCCGGGCACGGTTGTCCGGTTGTTTGATGTGACAGAGAAAACAGTTGGGTTCCACAGCACCGGATGCCTGCCAGTCCCACCCCTTGCGTTCTCCCGTAACGGGATCGGCGACGCTCGTCTCCGGATTCCGGGGGTCAGCAGGAATTCGATAATCGGTTAAGACCGTTTTTGCGCGGCCGTACCAGGCTGGTCCGCCACCCGAATGGAGGGCGGCGTTCCCGATAATCCAGTCCACCGTTCCCAGCTCGATCTCGGTATCTGTCATGGCGGACAGACGCCGATAGGTCAGGGGACTCCATTGGCCAAACAGGCCGCTGCTCAGTTCCCAGGGATACCCCCGGAAATTCTTATCCGGGATCCGGAACTCCTTGAAGCCCACGGATGAGTGATAGCTGTGTTGTTCGATGTAATCTGTATCATGACAGGCGCCACAGGTCTCTTTTGTGGAAACCGGATTTTCCGAAACCAGCACATGCCGACCGCCGGTATCCAGCAGCGGAAATCCGGGATGCATCACGGACCCTTTTGCCAGCAAGGAAGCAGGTGACATCAAAAACAGCAGCAACCCAGCGAAGAACGCTTTTCGTTTAGAGCTTCTCATCTGCACCTCCTGTATTCAGCATCGCTTTCGCTTCATCGATTAAACCCAGTCGTTTGCGATCACCGCGGCTCACCGGATCTCCCTCGTAGCCGAGCCGATTCCAGTCCATGCGGCCTGTTTCACCGTGACAATCGTTACACTTGAGAGCCCCGGATTTGGGTGCCACCATGTGGGAAATCTTCCAGAACATCCCGGTTTTTGCAAAACCATGCTGACCGCTGTACGGAACACCCGTCGCCTCTGCTCCCAGGCGGAGGGATTTCTCCCAGTCAAACTCGTGCCAGAATCCCCCCTCACCGGATGTGGTCGGGTTGAGGAAATAGTTGTATTGGGTATCGTAGACCTGTTTTCCCCTGTGGACCTTGAACGGCGCAATACGGGAAGATTCATCGTGGATGTTCCCATAGGGCGGATTCAGCAGGGTGACCGCCTGAGGATCGATCTTGTCCCCCAGGATGTAACGATCATTGGTTCCGTTATACCAGTAGTACTCCGGAGCCACATTCTTCCCGTATCGAAAATGGCCCTTTATTTTGAGATAGACATGGGAATCCTTGATATCCAGGTCCTGTCCGGCAGTGGACCAGTCCCACCAGGTTTTGGTCGGATCGTCCAGGGCAAAACGCGGAATATGGCAGGTTCGGCAGTCCACCGTGAGGGTATGGGCGTTGATCCGTTCATCCCGGTGCAAATCCGTGCGGTGGCAATCCGTGCAGTGAACCCCATTCTGATCATTGACGCTGACACCCATGGAACGCCCGGTTACCCGGTGATTGGATGTGCGGTGACAATCGACACAGAGAAAGTCATGCTCACCCATATGGACATCGATGCGGGCTGAGGGATAGATCAGGCTGCCGTCCAGATCGCCGTGCTTGACCCCGTTGCCCCCGCCACCATTGAAATGGCAGGATCCGCAGTTGACCCGGCCGGGAGTGGTGACGCTCTTGGCCGCAGCGACCAGATTCACCTCCTTTTTCGGATGACCGGCATCGCCTTTGGCATAAGTGCCGGTCTGCTCATGGCATACCAGGCAGTCAACATTTTCCTGGCTGGTGAAATCGAAGGAGGCATCCGCCCAGCCATACCCTGCATGGCAGGACATGCACTTTTCCTCGTTGCTTTGGGTGCCGATACAGAAATTGTTGAGCAGGTTCTTCTTGCCAATTCGCATGGGCTCGGTATGCCCGGCAATCCGGACCTCCTCGCCCACCCACAGCCAGTGCTGCGTCTTCATCAACTCCGGGGCTGCGTCCGGGTGGCAGCGAAGACATTCCCGGGTCACCGATGGACCGTCCTTGAAAGGGCCAAAAATCATATTCGTATGATCTGTATATACTCTCTGCTTTGCCTGATAAGTCGACACAGAAGCGGATGCCGCATCCTGATCCGGCAATAGTCCGAATATCGTCACAGCAAGGATACTGCAGACAACAACGGCACCGATCATGATTTTGGGAATGGAAAGCCTGGTTTTTTTCATGCCGAATAATCCGAAGGGGTTAACCGTCAATCGTTTCGATGAAACCGGTCATTTGTCGGGGTTTCAATCTCGCCGGAAGTACAAATCGGATAGGAAATTTTTACTCCCTGATCCCTCCATCTGTTAAAGAGGGTTCAGGAAGCTAACCAATAGACTTTTTTTGTAAAAATGTCCAGTAGTGCTTCCTTTTTTTTCCCTGATTGGATATAACCGCACTAAATAGATGAACAATAACCACATCGGCCCCACACCTCTATTATTAAATTTTAGCTAAAATATCAAATACTTGAAAAATGAAACAAAAAAAGATCAACGGTATCGGCATCTTCTACAATTTCATCATGCGGGAGGAAACATTCACAGAACGGCATATGAGCCTGATCCGGGATGCTGCCCCGGGGGCAGAAGTGCTCACCGTCAAAAACAGCGATGCCTGGACCGAATCCATGGCCGCCACCAGCTCTAACTGCGAGGTTTTCTTTGGTCTGCGCGTGGACGAATGGATCGAAAAGCTGCCCAACCTGCATTGGGCGCAGCTTGCCAGTGCGGGCGTCGACTGGGTACTGAAATCGCCGGTGGTGGTTGAGCGGGATGTCATCCTGACCAACGCCTCCGGGGTCCATGCCATACCGATCGCTGAGCACGTTCTCGCCCTGGTATTTGCCTTCAGCCGCAATATCAACCAGCACATAAGAAGCCAGGTCCAGGGAAAATGGGATCGCCGCAGCTCGATAACCGAGATAGAGGGAACAACCCTGGGGCTGATCGGGGTGGGAAAAATCGGGGAGAAAACCGCGGAAAAAGCCAGGGCCCTGAATATGAAGGTCGTCGGTGTCCGGAGGAACCCGGACCAGTCCAGTCCCCATGTCGAGAAGATGTTCGGTCCGAACCAGCTGCATGACATGCTGGCCCTGTGCGACTGGGTGGTTGTTGCGGCGGCGGGAACGGCTGAAACCAATGGACTGATCGGCGAAGCGGAACTGGGGGTCATGAAGCAGAATGCCGTGATCATCAATATCGCCCGGGGCTCATTGATCCAGGAAAAGGCATTGATTCAGGCCCTGCAGGAGAAGCGGATTGCCGGGGCGGGACTGGATGTGTTTGAAACAGAACCCCTGCCGGCGGACTCACCCCTCTGGGAAATGCCCAATGTGATCATCACGCCCCACGTCGCCGGAGGAACGCCCTACTACATCGACCGCCTGGTGGATATCTTTGTTGAAAACCTGAAGCGCTACCAGGCCGGGGAACCGTTGATCAATGTGGTTGATAAAACACTGGGGTACTAGTACCGTGTTTAAAAAGTTTTCTACCTGAAACTGGCAATTTAAGCTGCCTTTTCGTGGGTTAATTCATGATTTGTTAATAACGAATACATCGATTGTATTCTGTCCCGGCGTTC
>JAHJRI010000104.1 GCA_018830885.1 bacterium
GCCAGCCACCAGTCGAATCGATCCTTCAATCCTTTCAATTTCATTCTGGCTATCTCTATGATCACTAATGATTTGTCAGACCACACCATCCGAACACCTGGCCACTAAAAACAAATTACTTCCAGCCTCAGCCCAAATCAAACCTAAAAAAAAACATTCAGTACCAATATTCAATACACAACCGAAAACTTCCGGGACACCTGAATCTTCAGACAAACTTCTCATAAACAAAGGCATACTGAGTTCCCTCCGAAAAGTCGAAAATCGACCTCAAGCGTCATTCCAGCAAAGGCCGAAATCCTGTAAAAACAAATAGATCTGGACCCAGGCGTTCAGTTCGCTGCTGCGAGTCTCGCAGCTCAGGTAACGATTTTGGCGCTTTTCAGAGGGGACTCAATACTCATGATTTGATGAAGTTACAGCAATTGATGAAGATGATAAGAGAGGAATACAAGGTTTTATGACGGAGGAGATGATTTTCCCTATTTTACGGGGCCTGGCGGGGAGTGTTGGCCGTAGATTGGAGCAAAGGATTTTCCAACTTGGAAGTTTAAGGCACCTTGATTAAATAAAACTATCGAACTTACCGTACCAAGGGGTTGATCTATCAAGAAACGCACGAGTCCATCCATTGAGCTCCTGCAAACCATCTATGGCTCCCAGGGTTCTTGAAACACCAACCTTTTGATACTGACTGAGTTCCAGTCAATCAAGATATTACAGTAACTCTGTTATTAGGGGGGCAGATAGTGGAGAATTTGGCTTGATAATGAGATTCATTTTTTGGTCAAACAGGTCGCCTGATTGAGACCCGGAAATCAACTTGGTCAGTTCGCCAAAAACGGATGGATCTGTTATCTTGGTGTTTGCAGGTGTCAGACAACAGGGTGATCCTGCAGAAGTCTGAAATCGCTGTTACCCCTGAGTACCCCTGGTTCCCGGGGAGGAAAAGCGCTTAAACTCGAACCCATGGCAGGTAGTGGCCGTTCAGCCGGTTTTTAGATCAACCGATCGGATAACCGGTTACTGATATTATATTGAGGAGACATGCAGGAAACTGATCAGAGTACCAACATACACAAACTTGAAATCCGCAATCTTGAGCCTTCCGATTTTGGAGATATCAGGCTCATTATGGATGACGTCTACCAAAAAATGGGCGGCACATGGGGGAACCATGAGTTCTTAAGGCTGCTTTCTCTTTTTCCCGAAGGACAGCTCTGCATCGAAGACAGCGGGAAAGTCATTGCTGCCGCCCTGACCCTTATTATTGATTACTCCAATCTTGAACGTGACCATTCCTACGAGGATATTGTATCGGATGGGAAATTCGAAAGTCATGATACTGACGGTGACTACCTGTATGGTATTGACCTGTTTGTTCATCGCGAATACCGTAGCATGAGACTGGGAAGAAGACTATACGATGCACGGAAAGAACTCTGCGAACAGCTGAACTTGAAAGGGATCATCATTGGCGGAAGAATTCCCGGCTACGCCAAGTATAGCGAGGAAATAACGCCAAATCAGTATATTCAAAAAGTAAAAACCCGGGAAATTGTTGATAAGGTATTGACCTTTCAGCTGGCGAACGACTTTCACACAAAACGTGCGATCCGTAACTACAACAAGGAGGATAAGGCCTCAAAAAGTCATGCGGTCTTCATGGTTTGGGACAATATTTTTTACCAACCCACCAAAAAGCATGTCTGGGGTCGAAAATCCAACGCCCGGCTGGGGATGGTCCAGTGGCAGATGCGACAGTTTCAGTCTCGGGAGGAATTTCTGCATCAAATCGAGTTCTTTGTGGACACCGTGTCCGGATACAATGCCGACATCATCCTTTTTCCCGAATTTTTCAATGTTCCACTGCTGGCCCAGTATCAACAGGAGGACCCCCCCCAGGCAATGCGGCTTCTGGCCGAATTCACCGATGAATTGAGAGACAGCATCCTGCAAATGGCGGTCAGCTACAACATCAATATCGTCGCGGGCAGTCTGCCCCGGGTGGTTGATGAAAAACTGTACAATGTCTCGTTTTTATGCCGACGGGATGGTACCTGGGATGCCCAGTATAAGTTGCACATAACGTCCGATGAAGCAGAATACTGGGGGGTGACAGGCGGGCAGGATCTGAAAGTGTTCGACACCGATATCGGCAAAATTGGCCTCCTGATCTGTTACGATGTTGAATTCCCTGAACTTTGTCGAATACTGGCCGATAAAGGGGTTAAAATCCTGCTGGTACCTTTTTGGACCGATACGAAAAACGGGTACCTGAGAATCAGGCGGTGTGCCCAGGCACGAGCGATTGAAAACGAGTGCTATGTTGCCATCACGGGAAGTGTTGGCAACCTGCCGAAGGTGGAGAATATGGATATTCAATACTCACAATCGGCGATTTTCACACCGTCGGACTTCGCATTTCCACACGATGCCATTGCTGCCGAATCCACACCAAATACCGAGATGACACTGATTGCCGATGTGGATCTGGATCTGTTGAAGGAACTTCGAAAACATGGCAGCGTCCGTAACCTGGAAAGCCGGCGTAAGGATCTGTATACCATCCAATGGACCGAGCCCAAATCCTGACTCCGGTCTTTTTATTTAACCGCTTTTAAACCGGCTACTTCGTGTCTTACGGCCCGGTTACGGTGTTGGCATCCAAAACACTTTTGGTTTGTGCCAGTGCCCTGCCGGTTAGCGTTGCTCCGGTATTGAGAATAATGGCTTTGGCAGCCAAAATAACCCCTTTAAAGTGAACCGTCGTTCCGAGAGATGCGCCGGTTACACCGCCGACCTGCCAGATAATGTTTTTAGCCTGTGCGCCACCTGCCAATGTAACAATAGCCCCATTATTGACCGTGAGGTCGCCTGCAATCTGGAAAATCCAGTTATCATTTTCCCCACCCGTGAGGGTCACACCGCTGTTATCGATTAAGACTCCTGTCCCCCACTTGTAGAGGCCGGGAGCGAGGCTCATTCCGCTGATATTTCCGGCGCCCAATTCAGTATGATCGGGTGTTGTCCGTCCGGCGGCATCTGTGTACGCAGTTTCCATATCCCTGATTGCCGTGGTCAAATTCGCAGGCGTCGGGACTGCATAGTCGGCTGCATACAACTTGCCGGTCAGCAAAACTGATGTTGAAAATACATTGGTGGAATCCATGGTTTCGGAAAATCCAGTCATGCCAGTCTGGTCAATAGGGCTGACGCCAATATTGCCGGTAATGTGGGTGACTCCCGTGGTTGAGATACCTGACTTGGCCAGAATCACGAAATTTCCGGCTGTACCCAGGTCTACTGGCCCTGATCCCGCGGCGCCGGTCGTGGCATCTCCGCTTCCGCTATCATCGGCGCACCCTGCGGCTAAAAAAATACTCAGCATCGCTATTATCAAATAACGAATTGATCGAATCTTAAATCTTTTCATGACCACTCCTTGATCTTAAGATAGTTCTGTCAAAAATATCTGGCAGAACGGGTTTATTA
>JAHJRI010000105.1 GCA_018830885.1 bacterium
CCCCCCCCCCCCCCATTCGAGCGTTTGCTCTATATATTACAGTTGTGAAATAAATAAGTAATTGAAATTCAATTAAAACGGTGGCATTGTCTTTTGGTCCGCAATTCTAGAAAACTGATTTTTCACAAGCGAACAACTTTTTGATATAATGTACCTCAAGGATGAGATCATTAATCTTAACAAAGGTATCCAATAATGGAAAAAATCATTGCATTGCTGAATGATATCAAAAAGGACCTACAAGAGATGTCAGAAGCATTAGAAAAGTACGAACCTGAAAAAAATTCTAAATCAACAATCCTTTTTCCCGCATCACATGCTTCATCGCCTGAATTTCCTCGTGGACGTCTTTTAGGGCCCCCGTCACAAAAATTTTGAAGCCGTCTTGAATATCGCTGCTATTGATTTCGGATAGCAGCATCGGTCCCACCCCAAGCAGTAGCCAATTCAAGCTCACATTATAGTTTTCTACAATCAACAAAATAAACTCAAGTGTTGGGGTGCTTGTCCCTCCCGCAAGTCTCGATATATTCGACTCATGCATTCCCGCTAATTTTGCAAGTTCCCGCTGCTTAATACCGACTTCCTGCATCAATATTTTCAACTGTTTCCCGAATACATGAATTTTATTCAAGTTATTGCTTGACATTCATATTTGTAGTGATAAACTTTAAACAGATTAAAGTTTTTAATTGAATTAAACATATTGACTGGAACGGAAATTTTCAAAGCAAATCGGTTTTAAGTCAATGATAACAGAGAACAGAAATTTTAGCGATTTACCGTAAGTGTGTCATTAAAAACAAGGAAAACCATGAATGAGAATCAAGCAAAGGACATTCTGAGAAAAAACTTCAGACTGTTCATGTGGCAGGAAAGACTGAAACAGAAAGAGATCGCAGAGGATCTTGGTTTGACTGCTGCCACAGTGTCGAATTTTGCGAACGGGAAGACAGGTGTCCATTCCGACTATCTGGTGAAGATCAGCCAGAAATACAATGTCAGTATCGACTGGCTACTTCTCAACAAGGGCGAGATGTACCTGCCCAAAGAAAAACTTTGTGCCTAACTCAATCCATCGAGAAAAAATGAAAGATTTAATCCCAATTAACACAGACGAGAGCGGTATCAAAACGGTGAACGCCAGAGATATTCACCGGTACGTTGAATCAAAACAAGATTTTTCACATTGGATAGCTAACCGGATTGAGAAGGCCGGTTTTATTGAGGGTTTGGACTTTACGATAGTTTTATCGGAAAGTACCGGCGGCAGGCCAGCGAAGGAATACCACGCTTCACTAGACATGGGGAAAGAGCTTGGAATGCTTGAGCAGAACGACAAAGGCAGGGAGATACGGCAGTTCTTTATCGAGGCCGACAAAGAACGTCAGCGACAAGCCCTTATCTTGTCAAACCTGAAAACTGAATTACTCAGTGAAATAAGAACAGAGATTCAGAAGCTGGCAAATGACTTTGTTAAGTCTGAACTCACCGCCCTGGATGTCAAGAAGGCAGACGAAACAGTCCACAGCATGGGCTATGACAAGATATCCCACCCCGAAAAAACCATCATCATCCGGTCAATCAAGCATAAGGCAAAGGTCGGCCCGGAACACAGCCCGGAAAGATACGCTGACCTGAAAAGCTCCCTGTTTCTGGCTTATGGCGTTCGCCGCTTCGTTGATATCAGGAAAGCTGATGTCAAACGAATATTGGGCGATATCACGAATTATGATTTCAAAAACAAGCAGCTCAGCCTCTTTTCTCACCTGAAGGTCGTGCAATAACTCAAACAGAGGTAACGATGAACGGCTATCTCAGAATGAAAGAGCTACGTCAACTCCTGCCGGTCTCGAAAGTCACGATTTACAACCTGATGCGGGAGAGGGGCTTTCCGAAGCAGATCAAACTTTCCCCGACCTTGGTCGTCTGGCGTGAGTCGGAAGTCCGGGAGTGGATCGAGGCGCAGGCAGTTGATGAAGCGGCTTAACTCAAAACCAACGAGGAAAAATGACAGACTTGATCCCCATTGAAAATATCGACGGAGAACCAAGAGTCGATTCTCGTTTGATTGCAACTGAATTAGGTGTTGAGCACAAACACACGCTCGACATGATCCGCAAATATGAACAGCGATTTGAGAAGTACGGAAGGGTCGCGTTTCAAACGGCACCCTTGGAAACAGCAGGAGGGGTGCAGAATACAACGGTTTGCCATTTGAATGAACAGCAAGCCACATTCCTTGTCACCCTATCCCGAAACAGTGAGCAAGCAGTCGAACTAAAGCAGAAGCTCACAGATTCATATTTCCACTACAAACAGAAAACACAATTCCAAATACCCGCAACATTCGCAGAAGCACTCAGGCTTGCAGCAGAAACCCAAGAGAAACTGGAACAGGCACAACCCAAGATCGAATTCTTTGATCAGGTAGCAGACGCGGCCGGTCTTCATAATATGGGTGACGCAGCAAAGATGCTCGGGTATGGCCGCAACACTTTCTTTGCCAAGCTCCGGGAAATGAAAATCCTGATGGGGTCGAACATCCCATACCAGACTTTTATTGATCGCGGATACTTCGAGGTCAAAGAGAACGTGGTCGGCGGTGAGGAAAAGTTTCTCAAGTCGCAGACATTCGTCACCGGAAAGGGCCTGATCTGGCTCGAAAATCAATTCAAGGTGAGGGCAGCATGAAAGACAAACCCAAAAAGAAAGCCAAAATCCTGCCATTCAGGAAGCCGAAAAAGGATCCATTCGATGTGATCGCATTCGCCAAACAGAAGTTGAAAGACCTCGGCCCGGAATATTCAGATTATTATTCACCGAAAGAGCCAGCATGACCAGCGATCAAATCGAACGACTGATAAACGCAATCGAAAACCTGGAAGACACCATATCCCGCTCAATCCAGCACAATTCCGCACTGACCGGAGTCCTGACCAGATCCGAAGAAATGCGGGCATTAGAGCGAGAGCGGTCCGAAACGATTCGCGGGACTGAGCGGTCGAACCAGAAAGTGTTGCAGATATTAAACCGGACAGCATCATAAAACATGGAGTGGTGACGACACGCTAGGAGGTCCGGCAATCCCTGTTCGATTCAGGGCCACTCCATTCCAGTAGTAAAGAATTACTTTACAACTGATCAACTCAACCAACAGAGGACCAATGACACCTGAACAAAAAGCATACATGGATCACCTGCAAGTAAGTCATGACATGCAAACAGAAATCTTCAAAGCGATATCATCAGCCATCAAAGAAGTCTCCGAAGATATGGCAGCAGAGGCTGTCATGCTGGCACTGGTCGGGGATAAAATACCCCACGTTAAGCTGACGATTCCGAGTAAAGAAGAAATCAGCGTCTATTCGAGGCCAGAGTGTATTTATCATTATTGCCCGTCACCTGACATCTGCAAAGAAAAGTGTCATCACCCAGCACCAGAATTCTGAACCTTCGCGGAATTGGAGGACCAATGACAGCAGCAGACCTTCTCAACGATCTAATCCTCAAAGGCTTCTCCCTGGAAGTCATCGAACCATTCCTAATCCAATTCGAGCAGGAGATCCGGGCAGACCAGACCCGAAAATTCAATTTAATCATCGCCCAGGCTAACTTTCCGGTCTCGGCAAAGCATGACGTGTGTAACAAGATTCGGGGGGCGGTATGAAAGATCAAGAAGAAATCAAGGTCAAGCGTCTGGATAAGAGTAAAACGACCCTGAAGGTCAAAGTCATAGTGACCAAGCAATTCAAAATCCGGGCTGCCATAGCAATAGGTCTGGTCAAGCTGGCGGCGAAGGTTCTCGGGTCTGGAGTTGAAATAGAAACCATTGAGGAAAAATGAAAACAAAACCACTAGACAAAGACCCCCGCGAACTTGGAATCCTCTGCTCAATCTGTTCAGGCTTCATGGCGGGCAATGATTACATTAAGCACAAAAATGGAATCGTGATCAAAAAATGCCACGGTCGCCCGCTGGTATGTGATGACGTAAGATGCCTTGCCGAAGCGAAATCCAGGGAACTGATTTTGGATGCGGTGGCATGATGGATTCCAGCGCAACAGACGCCTGTCTGTATGATGACGACATATGTGTAACGCATGTCGTTGACACATCATTGGAAATATGGGGATTCGAAGCAAATACGGGCTACTATATCCCTGCTCCCCCGCCGTCAGAATGGTACTTCGAAAACTGGTCCCGAGAAGGAATGCTTCACGCAAGAGACCAGCACAATCACGAATTCTATCTTAGATTCACAGGTCCGCCAGCCATCCCGAATCTATACCGGAGAATGGAAAAGCGGCCATATTCAGGACAATGCAATCTGAGGTTCTAATGAGAGTCAAATGTTTTCTGTTCGCTGATCAATTCACCGCCCCGATGAAAACTATCGAGCTGGATGTGGCCAAAGGAACCAGCGACAAAGAGATCATCGCCCAAGCCACGGCAGAGATGATGAAAGGCTTCCGGGTCGAGATCGAAGATGTAAAGAACCCGCTTCACCCGCCATATAATAGACCGGCCCTGAAAGTGGCAGGCAGGACGGTAAACGACATGATCATTGATGTGGTCGACAAGTTGAAACAGCAGGACGTCGAGGTCATCAGCAGTCATCGTATCAGGGTAGGCGGGAAGGTCTATAAGAAAGCTGACATCATAGCCAAACACGGCATGGAACCTTATCAATACAACTATTTAAGGTGTATTAAAAAATACTCAATGTCTGAAATTTTTGAAAAAGGGAAGGGTTTATATGTCCGTAAACTAAAATCAGCATAGGAGACCCAGTGAAAACATACAGCTATCGAGAACGCCTGATCATCAAATCCCGCATCAGACTAAACCGCCTGCACAATGACCGGATCAAGATGATTAAAGGTTCCCCTGTCTGGCTGGCAAAGACCAGACTGATCACAATCGAGCGTGACAATCTGGACGCTCTGTCTTCTGGCCTGGGTGATGCGGCGGCTCAACATCCAGTGAGGGGGAGTGTCTATGCAAGATAAATTCATGACAGCCCTGAATAATGTCAAGTCATCGATGGAAATGACGCACTGGACAGACAGTTTTCATGATGACGAAATACTTTTTGCATCAAACTACACGGACGCCTTTGTTGATGCGTGGTCTATGGTTCATGGAATGGGCCTGTCATGGCCTACCCAATACTGGAAAATAAAAAAAAGGTTCGGGATTTTCGATATCGAAATCGCTCCCAACGGTATAGCAGTCGCACAATTGCGGGCGCTGCACAGAAAAAACATTGAAAAGTTTTTATTTTCGATAAATCCATCCAAAATCCAACCGGATAAGGTCGAAAGGGTGATTCTTTATCAGAAGGAATTTATCGATTTTGCCTACTCTCAGACATACACCGAATCAGACGCAAAATCCATCGAATTTTATCTTACACCAGCGGGCCGGAAGCAGTTAGCCGGTGACGTTCTTCAGCTCAAAAATCAGGGCATAGTTAATCATTTATCAGCGATATTCGAACATCTGCTGTCATCGGAACAGCTTGGAGAATGCGAACTTCAGGCATCCGATATGCTGCTGGATATGATCGAGATCGTATCAAAAAACCAGCACAAGTTAAGGGGGAACGCGGCATGAATGGAGTTAGGAGTATTGAGGTTTACTCATGCGGGATGCCTGTCACTATCGACGGTCAGATTGAGGGAAAAATTGCAGAGATTGCAATTGGTGTTAATGATCAGATTCAGTACCGCATTGTGTGGGTTAAGGACGGAACGCGGAATAGTTCATGGGTCCAATCTTTTGAAGTCGAACCCGCTGGTGAAGAGTACAAGACCATGCTGAAAGTTTTGAATTTCAAGTAGCAGCTTAACCGGATTTTTCCAGCTTTTCGATAATCCACATTCGGACAAGTTGTGCAGCCTTTAAACCTTTTTTTTCAGCTTCAGCCTCAACACGCCTCTTGAGGTCTTTATCCATGCGGATTTGCAGGAATTCATTTTTTTTTAATTTTTCGCTTGACATCGTATTTGATTTGTCACACAATTTAATTACATTAGATCACAAACAAGGTACAAATGAGAAAAACCAAAACAGTTCAAGCCAGAGTCACAGAACCGATGAAGGAAACGGTTGAACGGGTTACGCAAGCAACCGGAAAGACCGAATCCGATTTTCTAAATTACTGCATGGTTTTTACCTTAGCCAATGATACTACATTCAGTGGCTTTTGTAATACAAAGAATAATTCTTGCGCCACAGGTCCGGTCTGTCAACCGGTTATTTAACTAACCCACAACAGGAGAGAAGATGAAGGCAAGAGATTTTAAACACGGAGACGCGGCGATGTTAGGGAAAATGAAGGTTCGGGTTATAGGGTCAAAGCCGGGTTGGGTCCATGTCGTTTCTGTTAAATTTACATCATTCTTCGATATTGTGGATAACTCGTTTCAGTGTAGGCCGAAAGAACTGAAGCCATTTCAAACCAGCAATCAATCAAAGGGAGAGAAGATGACCAAATCACTAGAACCCCACGCATGGATAGAACACCCCGACTATTGGGAAGACCAAGACGCCAAATGGGAGCGCACCGAATCCCATGTCAATGATTTCCTGGCATCAGGACAATCAGAATTCGACGCAATCTCAACCTGGCCCGATCGGTATTTTGAACTCGGCGGCAAAATCGCCCACCTGATTGCGGAAGGAACCAGCCTTTTACCGCAACCCTCGGGCCTGATCTACATCGAGGATGAACTCCGGGACGCTCTGGATGAGTACAAAACAGTCATCAGGGAGCATGTCAGGGAAATTGTGAAAGAAGAGATGGAGAGGGCCGCTTAATGGGAACGAAATGCCAAAATTGTGTGCACTTAAGCCAGGACAAAATAAATTGGCATTCCTGCATATCATGTATCTCAAGACCGCATGATTTATGTTGCACTGATAATTTTGAACCGGTTGGGGTGAAGGTCTTTAGACCTAAATCTTTGGTATTTGAATGGCTTTGGTCTATTACCCATCATATTGAAAATCAATCTGTAACCTCGCCAATCCCGCTAAAAGAACTCGATAACTTGGCAGAAAAATGCCATAAAAACGGCAGGCTTGAGCGTGACCTTGAATTGAAGCCGCTGGTCGATATTGCAAAGGAAATAGCAAACAAGTGGGACAATCACTTTGTTGATATTCAAAGACTGAGCGTAATTATTAAAAAACTTCCAGCATTGGAGGATAAATGAACTCAATAAACACCTGCATCACCCGCATCAAGGATATGCAGATCGACGCCCTGAAAGAAGCGGCAACAGAAGAGTCCGCAACATTCAAAAGCTGGAAGGAAGGACAGGCCGCCGGGTATGGTCTGGCAGTCGGGATCATCCTGTCTGAATTCAGTGGACAGATTGAAACCGAAACCATCGATCAGCGCATCAGGTTTATGTCCGACGTAGAGGAAGAACTCGATATTTTTCTCGATGAACCCCGGGGCGAACCGGAAGACGAACTCGATTTATTTCAGGAGGCATCATGAAAGACCTACCACGCATCGCCTTTTTCCTCCTGCTGATAGCGATATCAGTATGCATCGAGATGATAAAAAAGCCTCTCCAATCTGGCGGGATCGAAGAGGCTACGAAGTCAGAAACGGTTAGCACCTAACTACAACCCCACTATATCAGGAGAGATATGTTTAAGACAAGCCCCACTATTACTGAGATATCAAAAGCCCTTCTCAGTATCCAGAACGAATTCCTGGCAATCAAAAAAGAGGTCAAAGGTCAGCGTAATAATTACGCTGATTACCCTCAGTTGATCACCAAAGCAAAGCCAGCATTGACGAAAGCTGGAATCATCCTGTTGCAACCTGTCACGCATGACCTGTCACCTGATAGTCACTATGTGACGACCATCACCACGATTCTGATCCATGCTGCCAGCGGTGAGTTTTTTCAGTCTACATCACTGGTAAACGAGATGGACGACATTCAAACAAAAGACGGGAAATCAGTCATTAATAGACTTCAGCGGGAAGGTGGCGGCATCAGCTACATGAAACGCTATGCCCTTGTTGCCATGTTGTCATGGGCTACAGGTGAATATGATCTTGACCAGGGGATGATTGAAGAACAGGACAAGAAAACCCAGTTTATTATGGATTCCTTTCAAGACCTGCTTAAAGAGTCCGCTGTCAATGATGACTTTGCAAAGCATATCATTACCGGCGTGACATCAATTTCGGATATCCAGGGCAAAAAGCAGGTTTATGCCCAGTTGAAAAACGTCATCCTTCCGAAAGCAAAAGAAGACATTCAGGCAGCCGCCAAGATGTTCAATGATGCAATCAGGGAGGCAGCGTGATCATCCACGAAAACATAATCCAGCGATCGGATGAGTGGTTTCAGATCCGTCTTGGCAAGTTCACCGGGACGGACTTCGCCACGGTGGCCAATGGCCGGAAGGACACTAGAAAAAAACTGATCTACAAAAAAGCCGCTGAGATTATGACAGGCAAGCCATGCGAACGAGACTTCAACAATTTTCAAATGGACAGGGGTCGGGAACTTGAGGACGAAGCCCGGATGGCGTTTGAACTAGAAACAGGTCTGGAAGTCAGAGAGGTTGGTTTCATAGAGCTGGATCAGTACACAGGTGTTTCCCCTGACGGTCTTATCGGTGAAAAGTCAGGGATAGAAATAAAATGCAAAGACACCCACACGCACATTGAATGCCTCACTGAAGGGGATAATTCATATAAATGGCAGATTCAGGGTGGATTGTATGTGTCTGGCCGTAAAAGCTGGTTTTTCGTGTCGTATAACAAGGATTTCTCCATGAATAAGCGGCTTTACATTAAGGAACACACCCCGGATGAAAAGAGTTTTGAGATGCTTCGGGATGGACTTGCTGAAATGACCACTGAGTTAAAAAAGGTGTTGGCCGGAATCCAGAGGGCAGCGTGAAATACCACATCAAAAAGACCCTCCAGGGATGGAAACCAGCAGATCAGGCAACAGCTGATTACTGGCAGAAAGGCAAGCTCGGGGAGGTCTATCATTTCGAGATCAAGAAACTCAGGGACCAGCGGAACTGGCTGCACCTCCAAAAATATTGGGTCATGCTGCAGACCGCCGTCGATAACTCCGAGATGTACCGGGACAAAGAAGCACTCCACGAAGCAATCAAATGGGAACTCGGAATCGTCGAGACCCGCAGGAACATGAAAGGCGAGATGTATCAGGTCGTCGGATCGGTGGCCCTGGATAAGATGGATCAGGAGAAGTTCAACCGGTTCTACTCCGACGCAATCAACTTGATTTTAAAGTATGTTTTGACTGGAACCACGGCTCAAGAGTTGGATGATGCCGTGATGGATATTTTATCATTCGCAGCGTGAGGGAGAGATGATTTCAAGAAAAGTAAAAATATTTGAATGGAAAAGGGTTGAAGGAGAAGCCCACTACGAAAAAGTTAAATCAGGGGTTGGCCTTTTCCATCAATGGGGAATGGACTATGAAGAATTCGAATCAGGCCCCGGGAACTACTCAACCGCGATTGTTGAAATGGAAGACGGCACTGTCCAAAACGTCCATTGTTCAATGGTCCAATTTATCCTTTAACCAGCACACAGAGGGAGAGATGCCACTAACATGCAGTTGTGATTGGGACTATGAATTTGAGCCGGGAGAATGGCAGTTTGATTCGTTCTGGCTTGAAAATATCGATTTTGAACCATTCGAAGGCAAAAAACGGAAGCGGTGTTGCAGTTGCGGTGATCTGATTGATGTCGGAAGTCCTTGCATTAAACATGGGCGAACCAGATACCCATACACCGACGCGGAAGCCAGAATAAGCTGTGGATATTTTGATCTTGAGGACGCTATGTGCAACGAGCCATCAATCAGGATGTCCGATCTTGTCCAATGCGAGAAGTGCGGGGAAATCTGGCTGAACCTTCAGAGTGTCGGATTTGAATGTCTGGCGCCTAACGAGTGTATGCCGTCAATGTTGATTGAGTACCAGATGGATTATGCACCACCTAAAATTTCAGCAGCATAACACACACAGAGGGGAGAGATGGTCACTGTATACGATGAATTTATTGAGCGTTCTGCGAGAAGTTGTCAGTGTTGCCCTGATTGCTCTCAGCAAATCCCTTGTGATGGTGTTATGGCAGGTGGGATGTGTGATGAGCTTTGTTATTGCGATGAGCTCAGAGAAGCTGAGGAGCTGTATTCAAGAGAAATCGCAGGTATGAGCGATGAGGATTTTTTATAATGACTCTTAAATTCAGCAAACCCGGCCTGGCCCCAAAGAACAAATCCCGGCGCAAATCAGCAGCAGAGGTAGCGCATCTGAATTGGGTGGCAAGTCAACCCTGCATGATATCGGGTAAACGTCCAGTGGAAGTCCATCATATCCGGATAAACGGCGAACCAAAGGATCATTTCAAGACGATCCCCCTTCATTACGATTACCACCGGGGCCGGTATGGGATACATGATGGTCTTGGCAAATACGCATGGCGGGAACAGTTCGGGTACGAACTCGACCTGCTGGAAATTTTAAACGAACGATTGAAGAGGTCAGCATGAGTGTTGAAGCACAAAAAGCCATCTATTTTGAATGTGAAAACTGTGGCCACGGACAATACGGCGAGTACACCCTCGATCACGGCTGGGAAGATGACCGGGCTGTGATGGTTGATACGATAGACTGCGAAAAATGCACACACCCCAACCGGGTGATTGAGGAATTGTAAAATAAACTCTCCCTGGGTGCCGTCTTCGGGCGGTGCCTGGGATAACCAAAAAGGAAAAGATGAACCTACACAAATTAAAGATACCGGATGATTTAATTGACCTAGAACAAACACTTGATATCTGTATAAGAGCAATAAACGGTCACATCGTAAAAATCAAAGGTGCCATACATGCAGAGTGGTGCGAAATAACTCCTGAACTTGGAGACTACCCGGTTTTTAAAGTTAGAAAAGACTGGCTCGAAGAGATCAAAGACGAGCCGATGAGTGCGGAGGAATGCCTGAAAAGAGACTACCCTGAAACCGCATCACGTTCTGACACATGGATTTATAGTGCGTATTATGTTGCAGGATTTCGAGCAGGAGCAGCAGAGAACGAAAAGAAGCACCGGCCACAGCAGATTTTTGATGAGTGGCTTGATAGTATAGCCCATTCGACACTATGGAAAAGGATATGCGCCGATGAAGCAAGAGCGGTTTGGCAAGCCTGCCTCAGATCACACAATCTTCCAGAGGAAAACTAATGGCTTACGAAATGACCGGCACTGTCACAAAGATCGCAGAGAGAAAACAAATCTCTGAAAAATTCGCGGTTCAGGATTTTATCCTCCATATCCCGGACGAAAAATATCCCCAGGACATACGATTTCAGGCCAGCAATAAAGCCCTGGAATATCTCAAGCCGGACCTGATTGGGCAGTCTGCTAAGATCACGTTCGATATCAGGGGGCGTGGTGTTCCGCAGAAGGGGTATTTTAACACGCTGGCAGCGTGGAAAATTGAGGCATTGCAGCAGCGAGTCCCGGAACAGGTCGCGCAGGTTTTCCCGGATGCGACGGTTGAGGATGATCTGCCATTTTGAACTTTTTGACAGGGTTTCATGCTGTGATATAATAGGGGCAACTATAAAATAGAGGACTTAATGAAACCAATGAAAAGAAGAGCCGGAAGGCCAAAAGTTGAGAACAAAAAACAGTCGTTCACAATGGTTATCGAGCCAGACAAAATGGATATGTTCGACGCCCTGGCAATCATGAATGAACGATCCAGATCAGATGTGATCAGGGAACTGGTTGTCGGGTATATTGAGCAGCAAACAGGGTTGAGGGAACAGGAGCAGTAGTATGGCTAAAAGGTTCACGGATACAGAGAAATATAAGAAGCCCTTTATAAGGGGCTTACTAGGACCTTATAAGCTCCTTTGGGATTATCTTTATCATGATTGTGATCACGCCGGAATTTGGATTGTAGATTTTGAGATAGCACAGATTTATCTAGGCAAAGACATGCAAGTCAATGCAGAGGATGCTCTAAAATATTTTAATAAAACTGAGCAGAAAGTTAT
Organism: bacterium; assembly: GCA_018830885.1. Classification (GTDB taxonomy): domain Bacteria; phylum SAR324; class SAR324; order XYD2-FULL-50-16; family XYD2-FULL-50-16; genus JAHJRI01. The sequence continues at coordinate 12,087 of JAHJRI010000105.1, forward strand.
TGTGCTTGATGATGGGAAAAAATGGTTTATCCCAAGTTTTATAAGTTTTCAATATGGAGAACTAAATCCTGAAAATCGAGCACATAACTCAGTATTAAACATTCTTAAAAAATACGATTTATTTGATTCAGAAAAAAATGTGTTTAAGGGGCTTATAAGGCCCTTACAAGGGCGTAAGGACAAAGACACAGATAAGGATATGGATAAGGTTAAAGAAAAAGGAAAAACTGGGCCACCAGATTTTGAGACATGGGAACCGTCGGATAATCTAAAAAAATGGGGTAGCAGTAATGGGATATCGGAAAAAGAACTTTACCGAGCTGCTGAATGTTGTATTGATTGGGCGAAAAGCAACGGGAAGCTAAAAAAGGACTGGGAGGCAACTATTAGAAATTGGGCCAGAGAAGACAAAGAAAGGAAGCCAGACCTAAAGATCCATTCTAGTGATTCATATAGGCTGCCCAACGGACAACTAAACGGAAGTCTGATTGCCAGGGGGTCAGCATGAAGCCAAGGGAATTAAACCAGAAAATGACTGAGAATGTTTTACAAATATGCAGAAAACTACTACCAGCAGGAAAGGTTATTGGGAATGATTATAGGGTCGGGAATATTGACGGAGATCCAGGTGATTCAATGAGTGTTGCACTTTCAGGAAAGTTTTTAGGTGGGTTCAATGACTTTGCTGGTGAAAATAAAGGTGATTTGATCTCTCTCTGGTGCCAGGTAAGGAAAATTGAATTTGAAGATGCACTTGTTGAGATTAAAGAGTTTTTAGGAATAAAAATCCCTGATGATTTCCATTCATTCAGCAAGAAAAAGAAATTTGTCCCGCCGAAAAAACCAAGCTGTGAATCTATTAAACCGGAGTCATTGGTAGGTGCATGGCTTGAGCAGACCCGCCTTATTTCAAAAG